>JAFGAZ010000013.1 GCA_016933455.1 Candidatus Aenigmatarchaeota archaeon | reverse complement strand
TTCCATGTCATTAAACAAATTCTTTAATCCTAGTTCTATAGCGGTTATAGGTGCTAGCAGGACGCCAGGAGAAATAGGCTACACTATACTCGAGAACCTAAAATTCTCTTTTAAAGAGAAAATATACCCAATTAACCCGAATGCAGGCGAAATACTCGGTTTAACGTCCTTTGCTTCTGTTCTAGACATAGAGGAACCAATTGACCTTGCCATAATAGCAGTTCCATCAGATATAGTAAAGGATGTTCTTTTGGAATGCAAACAAAAGAAAATAGGAGCTGTTGTTATAATATCGTCAGGTTTTAGCGAGATTGGAGAAAAAGAAAAGGAATTAGAGCTTAAAAATATTTTAAAGAACTCAAAAACAAGAGTTATAGGTCCAAACTGTATAGGGGTGTATCAAAAGGATATGGACATGATATTTTTCCCTAGAAACAAGCTAAAAAGACCTAATTCTGGTTCAATATCCTTTATAACTCAGTCTGGAGCATTCGGTTCTGTTTTATTAGACATAATGGCATACAATGGAATAGGCGTATCAAAGTTCATATCAATAGGCAACAAGATGGATGTGAACGAAATAGACCTTATTGGCTATTTGGAAAAGGATTTGAAGACCCGTTGCATTGCTATCTACATGGAATCGGTTTCCGACGGCGAAGAGTTCATAAAAGTCGCCAAAAGAACTGTGAAAAGCAAGCCTATTGTTGTATTCAAAGCAGGAAAAACAGAGAAAGGCAACGAAGCAGTGGCTTCCCACACAGGATCTCTTGCAGGCTCTGCAGAAGTATATTCAGCAGCTTTCAAGCAAGCTGGCATAATAGAGGCAAAAGATTCTGAGGAGATAGCTGATTTTTCCAAGGCACTTTCAAACCAGCCTGTACTAAAAGACAAGAAAATAGTCATAGTAACAGACGGTGGGGGCTTTGGCATTGTGGCAGCAGACGCAGCTGCAAAGTACGGTCTTGAGCTAGCTGACCTTGATGACAGCACGGTAAAGGCCTTGAAAAAAGCTCTTCCTGACTATGGCACAGCAAAAAACCCAGTTGATTTGACAGGCGATGCTGATACTGAAAGATATCAAAAGGCAATGGACGCTGTTTTGAACGACAAGAATGTTTCAGGTGTTGTTTGCATAGCACTCATGCAACTGCCAACAATGTCTGATGACATTGTAAACGTGATACGCGACTGCAAAGCTGTTGGCAAGCCAATAACTGTTTGCTCTGCTGGAAGCGAGTACGTTATTGAAAAAAACAGAAAGCTTGAGATGTACGGAGTTCCCGTTTATCCATCACCTGAGAGGGCAGTCAAGGCAATGAGAGCATTGTATGACTATGGCCAGGTTTTGAAAAAATCATTTTAAAATTTACCACCAAAAGTCCTCAACTTCTAATTTGGTTTAATGCGCTATTAGTTTGTCTATGAGCAAAAAAGTTTTGCTACTAGTTGGCGTTTTGACAATGGCAGCTCTGGCAGGGGCAGCCATTTCCAGTTACGGATCAATAACAGGCTACGCAACAGTTGAGCAGGGAATTTCTCTAGACATATACGGCTCATCAAACGACGAGTCATACACTCTAAGCTCCGTGCACCAGGGAGAAACAGTCTATTCACCGAAAATAAAACTAAAGAACAGCATAGACTCCGAGGTCAATGTAAGCATTCTCTTTGAAATACTTCCAGATAGCGCAGGAGATGATGAGGACCTTAGCTTCTATATAGTAAACGAAGGTAAGAACGAGACTTTGACCAACCCCATATCAATACCGGAAGATGACTTGTACTTCTACGTGGCGCATGAATTCCAGCCTTACGCGGAGCTTGGCAACTACTCCTTCAGCATAGACGTTATACCTGCCTAATTTTTAATTTTTTATATAGGAAAGTAATATTAGAATATGGCAAAAGGCAAGACTACGAAGAAAAATCCGCTCATGGGCAAAAATGTCAGGATAATAGTCAATCTTGGAAACCTGACCATAAAATATGCAGGTGTTCTAAAGCAGCTTGAGGACTGGGTAATGGTAGATACAAAGGAAGGCGTGAAGCTGATAAACAAAGGTGACTGTGTCCTAATAGAAGAGTTTAAACCTTAAAGTCTTTTTGTTTGAATGCCCTGCAAAAGTCAGAAAAGGGGCAGCTCTTTTTGTCTTTCTTGCAAACAGGACTTGTGGGCTTGCATATGTTCTTTCCAAAGGTAACAAAGCCGAGGTTGATTAGGTACCACTTGTTTTTCGGGAAAATTTCCTCCAATCTATGCTTTACCTCTTCAACATTTGCCTTCCTATCGACGAGCCCTATTCTTTTAGGCACCCGATTGCAGTGTGTGTCGACTGCAATTGATGGTATGTTAAAACCGTACATCAAGACAATGTCTGCGGTTTTCGGGCCAACACCGTAAAGACTCATTAGTTCTTCTCGTATGCTCGGGACCTTTCCATTATACTTTTCAATTATCGCCCTTGTTGTTCTTCTTATCTTCTTTGCCTTTTGCTTGTAGGGGCCTGATGTTCTTATCAGCGTCTGCAATCTTTCCCTGGAAAGCTTCATTATCTGCTTTGGCGTTCTGGCATTGGAAAAGAGCTTTTTGGCAACCTTCTCTGTGCTTTCATCCCTATTTCTTTGGGACAGTATGGTCTCAATCAACAACTCGTATATCTTCTGGTTTTGCTTTTTGGAAATTTTGATGTCTTTTCCGTATTTTTTTTCTAGAAATTTGAGAACAACCTTTTCCTTTCCCATATTATTAATTATTCTTACCTCTTAATACGCCAGCGTTTTTAAGAACTTTGGCAGCAATTCTCTAAATTGGAAGTGCTGGAAATGACAAACGTATTCAACATATTAGATAATAGGATAAAAGAGCTAGCAGTATCTCGATTTAAAGTTCCAACCCAGATACAGGAAATGACCATTCCAAAGGTCCTGGAAGGCAGCAATGTTCTTGTTCTTGCAGGCACGGGTTCTGGCAAAACAGAGTCTGTGATGCTTGGGCTTTTCAACAATCTTGTGAAAAAAGAGCACGAACCAATAGCTCTTTTGTATCTAACCCCTATGAAGGCCTTAAACAGGGACTTGATGGACAGGCTTGTTTGGTGGTGCAGCAAGCTTGACCTTGACATATCCGTTAGGCACGGCGACACAACACAGCACCAAAGAAAGCTGCAAACAGAGTATCCGCCGCACATCATGATATCGACCCCTGAGCAGATAGGGGCAATGCTCACAGGCAAGAATTTGCGAGAGATTCTAAAGAACATAAAATACATAGTAATAGACGAGGTGCACGAGCTTGTCACAAGCAAGAGAGGCGTGCAGCTTGCATTGTCTTTGGAAAGGCTGAAAAGGTACTGCGGCAACCCTCAGATAATAGCCCTTTCAGCAACAGTGGGTTCGCCTGAGCTTGCGGCAAAATTCATCTTCTCAAATAACAAGCACGAGATAGTGAAAGCTGTAACTGAAAAGGACATAGAGCTCAAAGTAGAAAGCCCCCAGCCGACAAAACAAGACAAGCTGATCGCGGAAAAGATATTCATAGGGGATTTTGTTGTTGCAAGGCTAAGAAAAATATACGATTTAATAACAGAGCACAAATCCGCCCTTACGTTTACCAACACAAGAGAAGCTGCGGAGATTCTATCTTCCAGGCTAAGGCTATTGGACGAGAACTTTCCGCATGAGATACACCACTCTTCTTTGAGCAAGGACATGAGAATAAAGGCAGAAAGCGGCTTTAAGGATGAAAAGCTCAAGGCATTGATTGCAACTTCATCTTTGGAACTTGGAATAGACATAGGTTCAATAGATTTGGTCTTGCAGTACATGTCACCAAGACAGGTTTCCAAGATTACTCAAAGAATCGGCAGAAGCGGGCATGGGGTGGGGAGACTTTCCAAGGGTTTCATAATAACAAGCAATGGCGACGACATATTCGAATCGACCATAATAGCAAGAAGGGCCCTTGCAGGGGAGCTTGAAAAGCTAAAGATTCATGAGATGTCTTTGGATGTTTTGACCCAGCAGATAATGGGGCTTTTGATAGAGTGCTACAAGATGCCTGCAAAGGAGATATACGAAACGTTTGTAAAGGCGTATCCTTTCAAGGATTTGACAAAAAAGGAATTTAACAAGCTCCTAAATTTCCTGGTGCAGCTAAAACTAATCTATGTTGACGATGAGGTCAAAAGAAGCAGAAAGGCCTTTGATTATTACTATCAGAATCTTTCGGTAATACCCGACCAGAAAAACTATAAGATAATAGACACTGCGTCAAACACCTTTGTTGGAACCTTGGACGAGGAATTCATAGCGTCCCACAGCAGCATTGGCTCAAGCTTCATTGTAAGGGGAAGGCCTTGGAGAATAGTCTCTGTTGAGGAAGACCGCGTCTTTGTCGAGGCTGACAGCGACATAGAATCTTCTGTTCCTGCATGGGAGGGCGAACTAATACCCGTGCAGTTCGAGATAACCCAGGAAGTGGGCAAGCTAAGGGGAAGCATATCAAGGATGCTAGGCAAAAAGCTTGAGAAAAAGGAAATAATAGAAGAAATAAAGAAGGATTATCCGGTGTCTTCTCAGACAGCTGACATGATGATTAAGCTAATAAAAGAGCAGATGAAAAAGCACCCTGTGCCTGACGGCAAGAGCATTGTTTTTGAAAGCTACCAGAATTATCTTGTTCTTCACACATTGTTCGGCTCTATGGTAAACGAGACATTGTCAAGGCTTCTAACTTCCATACTTTCCGCAGAAAGAGGCGAGGTCATGACAAGCAGGGTGGATCCGTACAGGATAATACTTAGGAACGCTTCGTTTGATGAGGTGAAAAATGTTCTAATGAAATACAGGCCGGATGATATGGAAGTGATACTGCAAAAAACCCTTCCAAAGTCTTCTCTTTTCAAGTTCAGGTTCATCCATGTCGCAAAAAGGTTCGGCGCCATAAGCAGAAAGGCAACTTTCGGCATGATAAACCTTGAAAGGCTAATTGATGCCTACTGGAACTCGCCAATTTATGACGAAACCTTCAACGAAATATTTACAGAAAAGCTTGACATAGAAAAGGCAAAGGAACTGTTGGGCAAGATACAGGAAGGTGCCATAAAAATGGAGCTTGTAGAAGGCTTATCGCCAATTGCAAAGCTAGGCTTTAGGTACGAGTTGCAGGACGCTGTAAAACCTGACAGACCGGAAAAGGAGATATTCAAGCTTTTTAGAAACAGGCTCATGAACACCAAGGTCAGGCTGCTTTGCATAAACTGTGGAGAGTATAGCTTGGCAGAAAGAGTGGAAGACATTCCAAAAGAGCCGAAATGCAACAAGTGCCGCTCCAAGTTAATTGCTGTTACAAAGCATCACCGCCTTGAGAACCAAAAGATTGTCAAGAAATGGCTGTCAAACAAGCCGTTAAACGAAGAAGAGAAAACAAGACTTGACACCATAAAAAAGTCGGCAGATCTTTGTATTGTATACGGCAAGCTGGCATGCATTGTTTTGGCTGGCAGGGGCGTTGGGCCCTCTACTGCATTTAGGATACTTTCAAAAAGAAGGGATAGTGAGGAAGAGATTCTAAAGAACATTCTGGAAGCCGAAAGGCAGTTCATAAAGAACAAGAGGTTCTGGCAGTAGTTGGTTCTATAGTATTGCCACTGTTTTTGATAAAAAAGAAAAATATATTAAAATATAAAAAAATCTAAAATTCTAATCAGTCGCTATTATGTTACCCAGATTGTCCAAGTAACATTTATCTGGTCCTGTGCCTGCAACGAAACTTCTGTGAATGTGTTGTATGCAAACATTGAAATGTTTGTTGGGAAACTGTTGTTGAACAAAGATGTTGTGTTTATGCTTCCAACTGCTCCTGTAGCTGTAAATGTGTTTGTTACTGACCAGTTACCGCTACTTCCACCTGCGACTTGGTTTACTGTTCCTTGCGCTCTTTCTAAACCAGAATCACCAATCTCTTCATCCAAACTTGTAGAACCTGCGCTAGGTGTTGAACCGTTTCCAAGAGCAATATAATCAAAAGCCGCGCCAGCTGTACCAGCACCTATCAAGTCTTCGATAGCTTCCTTTCCAGCATTGGTTAGAGCGTTATGACTACATTCTACTAGTTCGTTGTTCTTATAGACGCAAACCATCGAATGATAGTCTATGGAAGTTGTTTCCACATTGGCCATCAAAGTCGACGGCATCGTTGTTGCCAACATCGCGACTGACAACAAGACCATTCCTAAAATGTATACATTCCTCATATTATTACCTCTATTTTCTTAATTTATATTCTAGATACGTGACTAATAAACCTATCATAACAGCCATTGTGTTGTCCAAAGTAAGTAAGGCCATTATAAACCAAAATACCAAACCCATCAAAATGGGCATTAGGTAATATTTCCAGTCAATACCGATTGTTTTTTTAGCCATTTTTACACCTCTCCTCTTTTTGTTATATTTTACTTCTTGAATAATAAAGATTACTGTCAAAATTGCTATAAAGTATGAGAACATATCGTGCATTATGGATATGTCGCCAAACATTGCGCTGTAAACAGGCAATCTCACGAACCCGAAAAAGTAAGCCCTGGTAACAGAAACTGATATAGAGTCTCCCATGCCAAGCGTCTGGGCAGTGCCGCCAGACATGCTCTGTTCAGATTCTGCCGAAGACGGGGTCAGCTGCGATATGAAGTTGATGAAAATAACATAAAGGATTATTAGAACAGGTATTAGCAAGAATTTCTTTACATTGACCATACAAATTGAATTGCTATTCCCGTATAAAAATATATCTCAGGCTCTGAATTTTTTAATCCAAAAAACCAAGTCATATTATGAGGCTGTATCTGCTAGACATCGACTACTTTGACGAAAAGGAAAGGTCCGTAATAAGGCTTTTTTGTAAGGATTCAAAGGGAAAGACTGTGGTTGCCCTTGATTATGATTTCTTGCCCTATTTTTACGTTGTTCCAAAAAAAGGCAAGGAAAATAAATTGGCAAAAATGATAAGAGACATCAAATCGATAAGGGTTCATGATATCAAAGCTGTAAGCAAAAAAGTAGACAATGATCAAAAGCTGCTCAAAGCTTCTTGCTTTCTGGCAAGCGACGTTTACAAGATAAGAGATATTGTAAAGACATGGGACGAGCTTGTAGAAGGCTTTTTTGAATATTCGATTAGCTTCTACAAAAGGTATTTGATAGACAAGCAAATAGAGGGCTGGATCGATGTTGAGGGCAAAAAAATAGATGGAAAATATGATGTTGACAAGACGATATTGCTAAGCAAAATAAAATCCGTAGAAAGCGCCGCCAAGCCAAAAATAAGCATGATGGCATTCGACACCGAGGTTGTCGAGGATAAGGGCGAGCAGAAGCTGGTAATGATATCTCTGAAATCCGATGATTTTGAAAAGGTGCTAACTTACGGCAAGGCAAAAAGCAACGGTTTCATGGAAGTTTTGCAAAGCGAGGAAAGTATGCTTCAAAGGTTTGTGGAGATAGTAAAAGAGAAAAATCCTGATGTGTTATTCGGGTACAACAGCGACGAATTCGACTTTCAGGTTCTACGAAACAGCGCAAATAAAAATCCTAAAATGAAGCTGATGCTTTCAAGGGATAACAGCAGGATGAGATTTTCCAGAAGAGCAAGAATTTCAACTGCCAAGCTAACAGGCAGGGTGCACATAGACCTTTTCCAGTTCATAAGAACAGTGCTATCTCCCCAGCTGCAAACAGAAGTGCTAACGCTTGACGCGGTTTCTTCCGAAATTCTTAGCGACAAGAAGATGGAAATGGACTATGTTGACATAGAAAAGACATGGAAGGAAAACGCTGACATCAAAAAGCTGGCATCATACTGCCTCAAGGATTCAGAGCTAACTCTAAGGCTAGGCAAGTTCATAATGCCCCAGATACTGCAGCTTGCCAGGATATCAGGCCAGTCTATTTTTGACGCATCCAGAATGACTTATTCGCAGCTGGTCGAGGGTTACCTTTCCAAAAAGGCCTTTGCAGAAAACATGGTAATACCCAATAATCCAAGATGGAATGAAGTGCAGGAAAGAAGAAACTTTTCCCCGTACATAGGCGGCTTTGTCAAGGAACCCACTGCAGGCTTGCACGACAACATAACTGTTCTTGACTTTAGGAGCCTGTATCCGTCTGTCATAGCAACCTTCAACATATCACCCGAAACTCTCAATTGTGCATGCTGCAAGAAGAGCGGCTTTAAAGTGCCTGAAAGAAACTACTGGTTCTGCAAAAAAAGAAAGGGTTTTGTATCTTCCGTTATCAGGGAGCTAATAGAAAAAAGGGAAAGGATAAAATCTTCGATGAATGGCAATGAAATTTCCGGGTCAAACAACAGACAGTTCGCAATAAAGACCATTGCCAATGCGACTTATGGTTATTTCGGCTTTGCAGGATCAAGATGGTACTGCAGGGAATGCGCCGATGCAGCCGCTGCTTTTGGCAGGTTCTACATAAAGAAGGTAATTGAAGACGCACAAAAGCAGGGCCTTGAAATAATATACGCTGACACTGATTCCATGTTCATAAAAACAAGCAAGGATTCGAAAAAAGTTAAGGTCTTCTTGAAAAAAGCAAACAAAGAGTTGCCGGGAATTCTGAGATTAGACTTGCAGGGCTTTTACAAAAGAGGAATATTCATACCCAAAGGTGTTGGAAAGGGCGCTGCAAAAAAAAGATACGCCCTAATAGACGAGAAAGGGGTTTTGACTGTAAGGGGACTGGAAAAGGTAAGAAAGGATTGGAGCAATGTTGCAAAGAAAACCCAGGAGAATGTGCTAAGACAGATTCTAGAAAAAAAAGACGTTGAAGCAGCCAAGGAATATGTTAGAATCGTAATCAAGAATTTAAAAGATGGCAAAGTGCCATTGAAAGACATGGTGATAATAGAGCAGCTATCAAAGCCCTTATCCGAATACAAGGCTCGGGGGCCGCATGTTGCAGTGGCCCAAAAAATTATTGAAAGAGGGAGAAAAATAAGAGAAGGCATGCCGATCTTGTTTGTGATAACAAAGGGTGAGGGTTCCATTTCAGACAGGGCAGAGCCTTTGGAAGATGCGAAACTAAAAGACATAGACATTGACTACTACATATCAAACCAGATAGTGCCGTCAGCCTTGAGGGTATTAAGAGTTCTTGGAGTGACCGAGGAGGAGCTTTTGGGAAAGAGTCTAAAGGACTTTCTGAAATAATAAGAATGGGTTTTCACATAAGTGTTTTAATGAAAATCAAGACCAAGGGAAAGACAATAGAAGTCGATTTGGCAGACAGTTTCCTGAAAAGAATAGTGGGCCTTAGCCTTTCCAAGAAAAAAAACATGCTATTTCAGCTCCCTGTTGATGACAGATGGTCACTTTGGATGTTTCTTGTAAGATACCAAATAGACATGATATTTTTGGATTCTGAAAAAAAGGTCGTTGACATAAAGAAGGGCATTCCGATTTCGCTTAATCCCAAAACATGGAAGGTGTACACCCCGAAAAAAGAGTGCAGATACATTCTAGAAACTCCGTTTGATTTGAAAATCAAAATAGGCGATAAATTTTCCTGGTAGCTATCTGAGGCATGCAGGAAGCTCTTTTCTATTCTTGTGAAAACTGATGCATTCGCAGCAAACTCCATGCCTTTCGCAAGTCGTGTATGTGCAAGGACAGTCTTCCTCATTTGATTTTTTGTTCGGACATTTTTCTTTGGACATAGTATCTTGATTATAAATATTGTCAGTTAAATAAGTGTTTTATGGAAGCTAACAAAGTAAAGGAACTTGTAAAAAACAGATATTCAGAATTAGCAAAAGGGACATCGTGCTGCAGCTGCAAAAGTTGCGGAAGCATATCCGAATCAATAGGCTATTCCAAGGAGGAGTTAAACAGTCTTTCCCAAGCGGACATGGGACTAGGGTGCGGAAATCCAACAGCTCTGGGCAAAATAAAAGAAGGTGACATTGTTGTGGACCTTGGGAGCGGCGCTGGTCTTGATTGCTTTCTTGCGGCCAAAAAAGTTGGAAAATATGGAAAGGTAATCGGAATTGACATGACAGAGAATATGATAGAAAAGGCAAGAAAAAACTCTATAGAATACGGCTTTGATAACGTTGAATTCAGACTTGGAGAGATAGAAAACATACCTTTGAAAGACTCGTCAGCAAATGTCATAATTAGCAACTGTGTGATAAACCTATCACCTAACAAAGATAAGGTTTTTAGTGAAGCTTATAGAATTCTAAAAAATAACGGAAAGCTTTTCGTATCCAACATTGTTCTTTTGGAAGAATTAAGCGAAGAACAAATAAACGATGAAAACTTACTAACGGGTTGCGTTGCTGGCGCTCTTCTAAAGGATAAGTATATACAAAAAATAAAAAACGCTGGCTTTGATGTTAAAATAATAAAAGAAAATAAGAGCATAAGCAAAGAACAGTACAACGGCATAGCTTTGGAAAGTTTGGGCATAGAAGCAACGAAGGTTTGATATTATGAGAATGAATATACCATACTTTATACAACCGGATAATACCCACTGTTTTCAAGCTTGTATTAAGATGGCTTTGAAACACTTTTTTCCAGAAAAGAATTTTTCTTATGAAGAGTTAGACAGAATATCTGACAAAAAAGAAGGCAAATGGTCTTGGGTATCTGCAGCCTTTGTCGAGCTTAAGAAAATGGGTCTTGATGTAAGTGTTTACAGTGATTTTGATTATACAGCTTTCTCTAAGAGGGGAGCGGATTATATCAGAGAAAAGTTCAGTAAGGAAGCGGCAGACAAGAATTTAGAAATGACTGACATAGATTCTGAAATGAAAAACGCCAGTAAAATGGTTAAGACTGGTATATACAATAATAAGATTTTCGAATTAGATGATGTTAAAAATTGGTTTGAAAAAGGTTATCTTGAAATTCTAGTTGTTAATTCAAATATTCTAAACAATAAATCTGGGTTTAATGGTCATGCTGTCGTGCTTACTGGAATAGAAGATAATAAATTTTTAGTGCATGACCCTAGCATGATTTATGGATCTGCTAATAGGGAAGTAAAAAAAGATATTTTCACAAATGCTTTATTTTATCCGGGAAAAGAAAGAGATGCGTATTTGATTAAAAAGTGATTTAATGGAAAGTGAAATTCAAGAAAAATACATCAAAGCAGGGAAGATTGCAAGACAGGTAAGAGACTATGCTTGCGAACTTGTAAAACCTGGAGCATTCTTGGTGGACATTGCACAAAACGCCGAGCAAAGGGTGAGAATGCTCGGGGGCGAGATTGCGTTTCCCATAAATATTTCTATTAATGATACGGCAGCTCATTTTCATCCCGAAAAAGACGACCAAACGTGTGTCAAGGATGAGGATTATGTCAAGATAGACGTGGGAGTTCATGTTGACGGCTACATTGGAGACACAGCCAAGACGATAAGGGTTGCTGGCAAGGACGACCTAATTGTTTGCTCGGAGAAGATGCTTGAAACTGCCCTGGCTATGGCAAAGCCCGGCACGACTATAGGCGAGATGGGAAGCGCAATAGAAAGTGTTGCGGACGAATTCGGCTTCAAGTCTGTAAGGAACCTCACAGGTCACAGCCTTGGAAAGTTCGACGTGCATGCAGGGCTCATAGTTCCAAACATAAGAAACGATTCGCAGTACCAGCTGCGAGAAGACGAGGTGATTGCAATAGAGCCCTTCTGCACAACAGGAACAGGGGCTGTCAAGGACTCTGGCAAGCCGCTCATACTCAGGTGGATAGTCGACAGGCCGACAAGGCTTGTTGAGGCAAGAAGAATTCTTGAGATGGCAAGAAACGATTTCCAAAGGCTTCCTTTTGCCAAAAGATGGGTGCAGGAGAAATTCTCCAAACTAAAGGTTGAGCTCAGCCTAAGAGAGCTTTTGGCATCAAACGCTTTGTACGGCTATGCCCCTCTAAAGGAAGTTTCAGGAAAGCCGGTTGCCCAAACAGAGCACACCGTGATTGTAAAGGAAAAGCCGATAATCACAACATGTTAGCAATTGCTATTAGAACTTGCTTTAGAATCTGCTTGAACACAGTTAATATGGAGCTTGTAAGGCCTACGAAAAAACCTGTAACGCTTGACGGCATTTCTATTGAAACGTTCTGAGCAGTACCAGTGCCCACTGCAACAGCAAGAATTGCCAGCGCCGCAACTGCAATGACAGCTTTTCTCATAGAATATAGATTGTTTAGGCGACTTTAATTATTTTCTATTCTTCTTTACTTTCTTCTCGCTTTCCATGATGTTTTGTAGTTCCTTGATGTCCTTTTCTATCTCTGTTTCAAGGCTTTTTATCTTCTCTTCCTTTAGCTTCAGCTCCTTTTTCTCGCCTTTTCTTTTTAGCTTGGGAAGACTTATCGATATCATGTCCTTGACGCTCTTATCTGATTTCTTCTTGGTCCTAAGTCCACCGATCTTGATTAGGTTCTGTGTGAAAGCATCCCTTTTCATGAAAACTATCACGGAAAATACAACACCTAGTATCAAAATCATGTACGGGAAGTATTCAGAGCTCATTGAAAGAAGGCCTGTTGGCAAAACCCAGTTGCCTAATGTTTCTTCCTCCGTCGAAAGCGTTGCCTGCTCAACAGTCTCAGCTTCCTCAGTTTCCGCTACAACAGCTGCTGTAAAATTAGAGTTAACAGTAAGCGTCACTGTGGTTTCCCTTGTAAGAGTTGCTCCAGAAAATAGGTTCTTTCCTATTGCCTTGACCTTTATGCTGTAGGTGTTTGCAACAGAATCCTCAGGAACGTTCAAAGTCATCTTGACCTTTTCTGTTGTACCGTCATTTAGCCTTGGTATGACCGTCTTGTCCAATGCATACCAGCTGTCCTCTATTCCTGAAACTGTTATGCTTGTGACGTTTATGTCATTCTCGTATGTGTTAATTAAAGAAAATGAAATAACCTTGCTGTTTCCAGCATCCATTACAATATTGGATTCTGATGGAGACAAAGTGAACTGGCCCTGGACAGATGTTGTGTCAGTATTGCTTGATCCCCCGCTATTGGAGACAAAATCGTTAGAACCGCCCTCGACTGTCAAGACAACAGAACCGTATGCAGAAGAGTAGTTGTCATTTCCATAGAACCAGCACTCGTATGTATAAAGGACTGTTGTAGTTGCCGAAGGAGCAGTGAAAGTGTTGTATAAAGTGTTGTTGCTTGTGGCAATGTTTGTAAAGCCTCCTGTTGTACGATACAAATACAAGGTAAGGTTTTGGTCGTTTGGTGTTATGTGGCAAGAAGCGGTAACACTGCCCTCAGATATAACCGATGTCGGACTAAGAGTAAACAACATGGTGGTTGGGAACTGGCCGATGTAATAGGTAATGTTATCTGTGGCTACCTCGAAGCTGTTGTTATCAGTTGCTATCCACCTGTAAGTGTATGTGCTTGCTGGAAGATCGGTAAAGTTTATCCAATAAGTGTTGCCGCTGTTATTGACTGTTATGTTTTCATATGTTGTCAAGTTGCTGTTAGTATATGTCTGGGTACCGTTCAAGAAGTTGGCTTCGAAAATAACGTCAGATACATTGCCGTCCCATGTTATTTCGAAGCTATAATTCTGATCCTTTGAATAGTTGGCGCTTACATTGGGATATGTTTTGATGTCTGTCCAGTTAAGGTCCGTGACCCTGAAGTAGTATATCTTGGAACCGTTTGTATAGTTTTCGTTGCCGTCCCAAAACGCAGTAATGTTGTATTCGCCTATCTGTGTTAGGTTCAAAGAATATGAAACATTTGATTCGTTACTACTTTGAACAACCCAGCCAGGATAATTTGAATAGAGATATATTGTTTCATTTTCTATTGGAAGAAAAGCAGAAAAGTTAGCAATTTGGTTTATTGTATACGTCTTGTTGTTTTCTTCACCGTCTAAGGTCAATTCCATATCGAATACACCCGGTTCTATTACATACTCAAATGTTTGATTGATTGTGTATGTGCCAGTATCGTTTGTGAAATAATATTCATACGCATAGTATCCAGCGGAAGGGCTAAAGTTCAAAATATAATAAAACTCGTTTTCTGTGTCGTTTTCCATGGGATACAAATTAAAATCTCCTGAAAAATTATGGTAAATGGAAGCATTGTTCATTTCTAGGTTTAAATTAAACAATACGTCCGATATCGGATATGTTTGCGGGCTGGCTGGATAGACTGTTATGGTGTTGAAAAGCATTGAGCCGTCAAAGCCCATAGAATCTGAACATTCTACAAAATAATACGTAAAATTATAAGTTTCGTTTGCTAAAAGGCAAGGTTCTGTATCATTGTTTGTAGCATTACAAAGTATTGAAGAATATGAGCAGGAAGCAAATGACACACTTGAAAAAACACCAAAAAATAGGAAAACCATCAGAATTGCTGCGAAATTTTTGCTTCTCATCGGCTCACATTAAGTTTTTATCTAAAATCTATTTAAACCTATTAATTATAAGGATACTTATAAATTTTTCTCTGCAGGCCTTGATGCTTTAGTCAATGCTTCTGTTAAGCATCAGATATGTCACAAAGCCCACAAAAAGCATGAAAAGCCCGAAAGCTATGATGTCGATGCCAAAGAATGTGAACATGTAGATTGTAAAAAGCATGCTGACAAACGGAAGAATAGGGAACTTGCCTATGTTCAATGGCACCTTAAAGACCCTTTTTATTTTGGGCTCTTTGTATCTAAGCAGTATCACTGACATGTTGACTGAGAGAAATATCATAAACGAACCGAAATTGGTCACTTCTGCAACTATCTTTATGTCTCCAAGAAATATCAGGGCTATTGAAAATACCATGCAAACCAAAGCAGCAATCCAGGGAGTTTTTCTTTTCTTATGAATTGTTGAGAGGAATTTCGGAAGCGACGACTTTTCTTTAGACATGCCATATATCATTCTTGAACAAACGATAAGCTGTATCAAGACAGTGTTTGCTGTGGCAAAAATAGCAACAATTGAAAGCAGTGTAGAAGACCCTGGCATTGCGCTTTCTGCAACATCTGCCAAGGGAGCTGACGAGGCTCCTATAACATTCCATGGAAGTATGGAAACAGTTGCCATGGCAACCAGGATGTATATAATTGTGGTTACAGCAAGGGATATCATCAAGGCCTTTGGTATAACCTTCTTTGGGTTCTCTGTCTCCTCTGAAACATTGACAATGTCCTCAAAGCCCAAAAACGAGAAGAAAACCAAGGTTGCGGCTGAAAATATTCCAGTCATGCCTGTAGGGGAATAGAAATAGTCAACAGAGCCCAAAAATTCCGCGCCCAAAATTATGATAAGCAAAAGCCCCAAAAGCTCGATTGCTGTGAAAACCAAATTTATCTTGGCAGACTCCTCTATGCCGTAAAAGTTGATGAATGAAAGCAACAGCACAAGGCATATTGCAGATATTAAGGGATTTAGCCCTGTAAGGGCGCTAAAATACCCGCCAAAGCCTATGGCGACTGTTGATGCAGCAATTATTCCAGTAAATATTGTCGTCCATCCTATGATGAAGGGAATGATGTTGTTCCTAAAGGCCTTTTTTGAATAAATATATTCCGCGGCTTCTTTTGGAAACATGGACCCAAGCTCGGCATAGCTAAGCCCGCTCATACCAGCAATCACAGCGCCGATAAGAAACGAAAGCCAAAGAGCGTTTCCCGCAACAAGCGATCCTTCGCCGATTAGGGCGTATATTCCCGCGCCTAGTATTATCCCGACGCCGTAAACGCAGACCTCAAGTAGACTAAGACTTCTTCTAAGCTTTGGCATAAATATAAATATTTCCCTCGAATAAAAAGGTTTATGCCGAGAAAAAGGTCTGTGATAGCAGCTGCCCCAATGGCAGACATCCTAAAGAGCGCAGGGGCAGAAAGGGTTTCTGATTCTGCAGCCAGGTCTTTGGCAGAAATTGTCAAGGAATACACTTTTGAAATCGCAAAGGATGCTGTCAAGTTCGCAGGGCATGCAGGCAGAAAGACTGTAAAAAGAGAAGACATAGAATTGGCAAGAAAAAGAGTATAAATCAAAATTTGTTTTTCAATTAATTCTTGCTACAATTTCTTTGACTAGTTTTCTTAGTCAACCAATGTATCTTGTGCATGACCTGTCAAAGTCAGGGACAAACCTGACAGGCGCATCAATGTTCGGCGCGCCGTCTGGATATATCAGATTCGGAAAGAACTTGTTTATGTCCTTTGAGATTGCTGTCACAACGTTTCTTTCCCCGAATATCTCCCTGCTTATTTCATAAGTCAAATCCTTCACATCCCGCTCCTCGTAGATGCCAAGGCTGTGCAGGTACTCGTGCAAGAGCACGTGGAAAACGTAAGCATTCAAAAGCTTGGGTTCGGTTTCTTGTATTCTCTTCAAAGGGCTTTCGTTCATAACTATCATGTTCGAACCCGTGACATAATAGCCGCCCACAAAGCCATGCTCATGGTTGCCCATGTCAACAAGCCCTAGTGTAAGGCCGGCTCTGCTCCTGCGCAGGCTTTTCCAAACCGCCTCTTTTACCATCTCAAAGATGTCCGGAATCGAACTCGATTCGTTTATCTTACAAACAAAATCTTTCTCCATAAAACTAACCTATGTACCTTGTGTTCTCAACTTCTTTGTACTTTTTCTTCACTGACTTTTTCTTGGGCATCTTTATTGTGCCGAACTTTTTCTCGAACGCCTTGACGTTTTTCTGCAAAATGTCTGCAAAGGACTTGGCAAACTGCGGGTCCATTATCACGGTGTCGTGCTTTATGGTAAATGTTTGCTGCATCTTGCCGTTTACGTTGTCTAGTCTTGGCACTGTCTGCGAAAAGTCTATGATGAACTTGCTCGGATTGTGCAGAACCGAGACGTTGTCTGTGAAGAAAGCATCATTGTTATGATCTATCTTCAGATTTACTCTTTCTTGTTTTTCAGCCATTTTTAATCACCCTATATACCTTGCCTTTTCATCTATCTCGGTTTTCTTTAGGTCCTCCACGGCTTTCTTGTACTTGCATGCCGGGTCCTCAGTTATTGAAGGCTTTATTCTTTTTAAAGCTTTTTCAAAATGCTTTCCCGAAACTTCCTTTGCGCTCTTGTTCTCTCTTAGGGCAAACATTCCAGCTTCTCTTACCAAAGCCTCAATGTCCGCGCCCGAGAACTTTTCTGTTTCCTTGGCTATTTTCCCAAGGTCGACTCCCTTCAGAGGCATGTTCTTGGTGTGTATCTTGAGTATCTGCTCTCTTGTCTTCTCGTCAGGTGCTGGCACGTAAATTAGCCTGTCAAACCTTCCGGGCCTTAGCAAGGCAGAGTCTAGTATGTCCGGCCTGTTGGTTGTTGCAACAACTGAAACACCGTCCATGTCCTCTATTCCAGACATTTCTGTTAGCATCTGCGAAACCACCTGCTCGGTTACATTAGAGCCTGAAGACATTCCTCTTTTTGGGGCAAGCGAGTCTATCTCGTCGAAGAGTATTATTGCAGGCGCTACCTGCTTTGCCCTTCTGAAAACATCCCTAACATGCTGCTCGGATTCCCCGACCCACTTGCTTAGAAGCTCGGGGCCCTTTATCGAGATAAAGTTGACGCCCGCCTCGTTGGCAAGAGCCTTTATGGTGTAGGTCTTTCCACATCCAGGAGGTCCGTACAAAAGTATTCCCCTTGGAGGCCTGATGCCCAGTTTCTTGAAGCTGTCAGGATTTTCCAAAGGCCACTGCACTGCCTCTTTCAAGGCGCCTTTGACATCTTCCAAACCACCGACCTCATTCCACTTTACCTTCGGTATTTCTATCATCACTTCCCTCATGGCAGAGGGCTGGACAATTCTCAAGGCATAGTCAAAGTCGGATGCCTTGACCTTTAGCTTTTCCAAAACTTCCTTTGGTATGGGTTCATCTTCTTTCAAAGTAGAGATGGTAGGTATGACCCTTCTTAGAGCATGCATTGCAGCCTCCTTTGTAAGACCTGCAATGTCAGCACCAACATAGCCGTATGTTACCTCGGCCAGTTTGTCAAGGTCAACGTCCTTTTCCATGGGCATGTATCTGCTATGTATCTGAAGTATCTCCTTTCTTCCCTTTTTGTTTGGGACAGGCACTTCTATTTCCCTGTCAAATCTTCCTGTTCTTCTAAGCGCCGGGTCAATGGAATTGACACGGTTGGTTGCTGCAATGACGATGACCCTTCCTCTTGCATTAAGGCCGTCCATTAGTGTCAAAAGCTGGGACACTGTTCTTCTTTCAACTTCACCTGATACCTTTTCCCTGTTTGGCGCTATTGCGTCAAGCTCGTCAATGAAGATAATGCTTGGCGCTGATTTCGATGCCTCGTCGAAAACCTTTCTTAGGTTCTGCTCGGTCTGGCCGTACCATTTTGAGAATATCTCAGGCCCTGCCAAAGAGATAAAGTGCGCTCCCGACTCGTTGGCAACAGCCTTTGCTATCAAAGTTTTACCTGTTCCTGGCGGGCCGTATAGCAAAACTCCCTTTGGAGGCTCGATGCCAAGCCTTTCAAAAACCTCTGGCCTTCTAAGGGGCACTTCTATCATTTCCCTTATCTTGGGCACTATCTCGCTCAAACCTCCGATGTCCTCGTAGGTGACAGTGGGCATCTTCTCCTCCGAAATTTCAACTGCTTCGGAGAGCATCTCAACCTCTGTCATCTCGGTTATCTTGGTAATCTCGTCCGGACTGGTCTTAATCACCGAAAGCCTTGTCTCAGTTCCCATGGGCAAAAACACCTCTTGTATGTCTATTCCAAAGAACTGCGAGAAAACGTCATCGCCCCTTGTCCTTGTTTTGAAAACAGGTGACGTTGTTATTATGTCGCCCTTTGACATGGGTCTCATGAAAAGGTTCTGCTTTATAAGATTTGGCGATATGTGCATCATTATGCCCTTCTGCGCAGGGGCCAATGTAACTTTTTTAGCCTCCTTTACTTCGACCTTCCTTACGGTGACAAATTCACCTATAGTAGCATTACAATTCTTCCTTACAAGCCCGTCTATTCTTAGTATGTTGAGCCCGACGTCTGCCGGATAGCTTCTTATGGCAACAACGCCTGTCTTCCTTTTGCCCTCTATCTCTATTATGTCTCCCTCGTTAACTCCGAGCTTTTTCATGATCTTGGAATCAATTCTTGCAATTCCCCTTCCAAAATCGTCCCTGCCTGTAAGCTCACCAACTTTTAGTTTGATATCTTCAGCCATTTTTAATCACCCTTATTTTTTTAATTCGTTTTCCTCTTTTTTGTCCAATAGGACGGGAAAGGTCTTAAGCTCGACCTTGTCGTCCCATTCGTCAAAAAACCGCATCATTCTCTTCATGTGCTCCATGGCAACAATGAAGACTGAATCAGCAACCTTGATATGAGGTATCTCTTCTAGTATCCCCTCTCTTTGATAGACGTACCTTTTTGAGTGCCTGATAACGACCTGCCTTCTGCCGTAAAGCTTCCAGTAGAACCTGTTTCGCTCCGAAGCGGAGTCGAACTTTTCCTTGACCGTGTCAAAGCTTATCAATACAGCCGTCTTACCGTCCTTTTTGCTCACCTCTATTCTCATATTTAGTATATATGTATATCTAAAATATATAAAGATGTGTGTTTCTAAAACATAGCTTAAATTCTTTTCCGAATAGTTATTGATATGTCAAATGTTTTTGAGGCAGACATTTACAGAAATATGCTTTCCAAAAGCAACAAAAGAAAAAATTTCATAGAAAAGGCAGAATACGCAAAAAGCCTGTTTGAAAAAATAAATGACAGAAAGCATGTGGCAGTTGATGTGAGAGACTCTGAAAAATGCAAGTATTTAATTGTAAGCGAAAACGGGAACAAAAAAAGAATATCTCCGCTTTATTCTTATGGAAACAAGAACAGCTTGATAGTTATGAACGGCATAATAGCTTTTGGTAAAAACAACCTTTTCGGAAAGCCGATATATATAGAAGATTTCCAAAAAGAGGCGTCAAAGGAAGACGCAAACTGGTCAAAAGCAGATGTGACCAGAATGCTCAAAAAGGAAAGGGGAGTCGGACAGATTTTCAAAGTCGATGGATTTAATGTTTTACTAAAGCATCCACTCAAAGAAGTCATAACAAGATAAAAATATTGTTATTTGTTTCTTATTGATTATCTCAATTATTTATTCGCTATTGGCATTACGTCCGCTCTACAGTGACAAATGAATTTAAGTTGCAAAAATAAACTCAGATTATGTTGTTTTTGTTAGGCGCAATGGACGTTCTTGGAGGCATCTTGATGTTCTTCCCAGGTTCATTGGCATTCCTGCTTGGCATACTCATAATTCTAAAGGCAGTGTCTTCTTTGTTTGGCATAATGACAGGTGACATGAGCATAATTATCCTAGGCATAATAGACTTGGCTTCAGGCATATCGCTGATTCTAGGGCTTTTCATACCTTGGCTTTGGCTAATAGTTGTCTTGAAGGGCGCTTACTCTATTGTTTCAAGCCTTGCATAGAATTATTTTTTCTTGGAAATTTTCGGCTTGCCCCAATTGGCCTTGGTCTCGCATGTGGTTTCAAGGCACATCTTGAAAGGCTTTCTTCCCCTTCTGTAAACAGAAATTATTGGAGTTTTGCACTTGTCGCAAACCTTGTCCGTACGATATATGGCAGCTCCGCCAGGAAGAGGATAAGTTTGATTACATGTGGGCTGCCAGTCCTTTTCCTGCCACGTGCACTTGCATTTGCCCTTCTGCTTGCCGCACTTGGGGCACTTGCACTTGCATTCTGTTTTAGATAATCCGCATACCTTGCATTTGGACCAGCTGTCGCAACCGACAAACATCTTCTTGGTCCTTGGGCTATACATTATCTTCAAAACTCCTCCGCAAGAAGGGCATATGCCCAGAATTGACTTGTCGTTCTCAACCTTGAGTATTGCCTCTCCGAGCTCCTTTCCTATCTCGTCCTCGTGCTCCTTGAATTCGACGCATATCTTTTCAACAGCCTTCTTGCCTTTGCTAAGAACAGAGGAGCTCTTTATTTTGCCGGCAGATATCTTCTCTATGTCTTTCTCGAAAGCCCTGGTCAGTTTCTCGTCAACAAAATCAGGAACATAATTTCTCAAAGCGTTTGCGACCTTCATTCCAAGAGCAGTCACCTTGATGCTCCTTCCAAGAATGTAATCCCTGTCATAAAGGGTCTGAAGAATGTTTGCACGCGTAGCCCTTGTGCCCAGACCTCTTTTTTCCATCTCCTTTATTATGGAGGCCTGCGAGTACCTTGACGGCGGAGCGGTTTCCTTCTTTAGCATGTCAAGCTTCTTGACATCAAGCATATCGCCTTTCTTAAGGTCTGGAAACATTATTTCTTCAAACCTTGCAAAGGGCATGTATAACTCTATCCAGCCCTTATCGACTGTTCTTGTGCCTGAAGCCAAAAAGATGTTGCCGTTTAAATCGAAATTTATTTTCACAGTCTCTCTTGAAGCAGGGTCTCCAAAGCAGGAAAAGAATCTTTTGCATATCAGATCATAAATTCTCTGGTCAGGTATCCCAAGCTTTCTTTTCGGGGGCTCGACTGTGGGATGTATTGCCTCGTGAGCAGGGTCTGTTCTTTTCCCCTCGGTAGGCTTTAGAATTTTCTTTGCAAGCAGTTTCTTGCATGATTTGGAATAATTCTTTACCTTTGAAAGCGCCTGAAGTATTTCACGATAGCCTATCTGAGGCGGCAGTTTCTCGGAGGATGTCCTGGGATACGATATGTATGCGCTGGTGTAGAGCTTTTGCGCGATCTTGAGAGTCTGCTGCGGCGAGTAGCCGAAAAGCCTGTATGATTCTGTCTGAAGGGATGTTATGTTAAATGGCGCTGGCGGGTTTTGCATGTGCTTTTTCTTCTCGATCGATTTCACAGCGGCTTTCTTGTCCTTGCATGAATCGAAAATCTTCTTTGCCTTTTTCTCGTCCCATATCTTGTCTTCTTCAAAAACAGCCTCTATCTCGATGCCGTCCTTATCCAGAATAAGCAGCAATTGCCAGTACGGAACCGGCTCGAATTTCTGAATTTCTATTTCCCTGTTGGCAAGCATGGTAAGCGTTGGGCCCTGCACCCTGCCGGCCGATATGACATTGAACCTGTTTGAGAATTTCTTTGCAGCCAAGGTCAGTGCCCTCGTTGTAGACATGCCATAGTAGAAATCCAGAAAATGCCTTGTGATGCCTGAATCGATGTTGCCTTCGTCAAGGTGCGGCGCCATCTCGTCGTATGCTTTGACAAGGTCCTGCTTTGTTAGGGTTGAGAACTTCATTCTTCCCGCGTCCTTCTTCTTGAATATGAACTTTATTATGTTGGCAGCTATCACAGAGCCCTCGTTGTCATAGTCTGTGGCAGAAACCAGTTCAAGGTCCTTTAGCTTTGCTATCTCCTCTATCGTTCTATAGTACCTTTCGGTGAAGGCGGCTGTCTTGTTTGTCTTGAATGTCGGGAGCCATTCTATGTCGAATATGGGGTATGTCCAGCCCTTCCCCTTTTGCTTCAATCCAAAAAGATGACCCACAGCGCAAACAGCGATATGTTTTTTTCCGTTTCTTTCGAACTCAAAGAAATCAACCTTGTATCTGCTGGTTCTTCTTTTCAGATTATCTTCAGCCAAAGCCTTTGCTAACCTCTCCATTGCGTCTGGCTTTTCAGCTATTATTACAATTGTCATAGAAACCGCTTCAGATTATAGATATTGTCAGAAGCTTAAAAGGTTTTTTGACTGTTTGTTGTAGTCGTATTAAAAAGATTCGAACTCATGCGCTTCTTTCATTATCTCATTTTCTGTTTTTCCAGCTTTGATTTGATCATGCTGCCACAGCATAAAGGCAAGTATGTCAGGGTTTGTCCTAGACTGATTGGTCATTATTCCATGAACACTTCCACTAAAAAGATGAGAAGCATCGTCTTTTGGAACAACTATTTTTTTGAAATATTCATCAGATGTTCCCAATGGAGCTAGATTTATGGGGGTCCCTTCTCCGTAGCTCGAACAAAATACAAGGTCTTTTTTCTCATCTATCAGGGGAAGATGATATACGTCTCGCGAGGAATCAGGCTGCATAAGTCCAAAAAATCTTTTTTGTATTTCCCTAACGTTTGTCTTGGCAGGAAGTTCTGCCAAAACACAATCGTTAAAGTCCCAGACAAAGGAATTGTATCCGACACCACAATTACCGGCTGTTCTTATTTTTCCCTCCCAGCCATAGGACTTCATAAAATTCTTCCAGTTGTTTGCATTTGGAATATCTACGTTGACTGTGTCTGCATATTTCAGAGATGTCGCAACAAGAATTGGCCAGTAATCGTAATAAGCACCTATAAAATTTGTTTTAAGTTTCCCTGAAAAATGTTTTTCGTTTTCAGGCTTTGTATTAACTTGGCGTAAACACAAATCGCCATGCATATCACCAAAGACCTGTGTCCTAAAGCCTTTTGACTGCCATGTGTATTTTTGTCTGGAAATATTAGATTCATTGTCTCTTTTTGAAAGAGAATAAGCGCCAAGAAGCTGATCAAGCTGTGTTATGTTTTCAACTCCGAATCTTTTAGCATCCGATTTTTCTTCATCAGTCAGTATCATGTCGGTAACTTTGCCCGAAAGCAAGAAAAGGTCCTGAGGTTTTCTATCATATTCTTGTGTTTTCTTCAGCCACTGTTTTATCTTTTCCTTTCTATCTTCTAGTATGCTTTCGTCATTGACAGTATCATCAACATACCAATCATCTAGAATGGCCCCATATGGTATTTGTTCTTCTATTTTTTGCCAATTGTTTTCTAACCTATCTTCCAAGCCAGTTTTCTGAAGAAGACTATATCCAGCATCAGTGACTCCCCATTCTTTCATAAGAAATAGGCGGTTACAAAATTTTAAATCGTTATATTTTTTCCAGTTTCTTTATCCCGAACATATATTTCTGCAAGGCTTCAGGAATTATAACTGTTCCGTCTTTCTGCTGGTACTGCTCGATTAAGCAAACCAATATTCTTGAAGTTGCAAGAGCAGTGTTATTCAAAGTGTGAACATAGCCTGCAGGCGCCTGGCCTTCCTTTTCCCTGTATTTCACATTAAGCCTTCTTGCCTGATAGTCTGTGCAGTTGGAATTAGATCCTGTCTCCCTGAACTCTCCGTCGGCCATCCATGTCTGTATGTCGTACTTTTTGGCTGCAATGCTTCCAATATCTCCCGTGCAAACATTGACAACCTCGTAATGGAGTCCAAGGCCCTGATAGAGTTCCTCGGAATTCTTCTGAAGCTCCTCGTGGAACTTCCACGAGTTCTCTGGAAGGCAGAATATGAACTGCTCGACCTTGCTGAACTGGTGAACTCTGAAAAGTCCTCTTGTATATTTTCCGTGCGCACCTATCTCTCTTCTGAAATTGGTGCTAAGGCCGACGAACTTCAAAGGCAAATCTTCCCTGTTTATGGTCTCGTTTCTAAACATCGCGCCAACAGGG
>JAFGAZ010000012.1 GCA_016933455.1 Candidatus Aenigmatarchaeota archaeon | reverse complement strand
CTATGGAACGAAACTACAACTCTAGGAACAGGTTACTACTATTACACTGCAAGGGCATCGAGCGGAGAAAACTATACAAGCTCAAAAATTATACTGCCTTTGAACGTAACAAAAGGAACACCAACTTTGACAGGAACGGTCACGAGTCTCATAACATACGGGGATGCTTCCGACTATTATGGATCTGAATCGAACATAGGGGACAGCGACTGCACGTACGAGCTATTAAGGAACGGAAGCTCTATTGATTCTGGGTCTTCGGTAAGCGACACCACGGTTCTTGGAGCTGATGTTTACAATTATACTTACTATACAACAGGTTGTGATAACTGGACTGCTGGAAGCGATACGGACATTTTGACAGTAAATAAGGCAACACCCACAGGCTCGCTCACAATAACAGACAGCACATGGACATATACATATCCAAAGCAGGTGACTGTCAGCTACTCTGAATCAAATTCTGTTGACGGAGGATGCACATACAAGGTATGGAGGGATGATTCTGACAAGGGAAGTGGAGAAACGGACATAACGCTAGGCGTGGGTAGCTATGAATACAAATTGAACACCACAGGCTGCACAAACTTTTCAGCAACAGACGACATGGACACGCAGACAATGACTGTTGAGCAGAACACAACAACTACATGTACCATAGCTTCCTCAAACGGATGGTCATACACCTACGGCGCAGCGACAACACTGACTTGCACTTGCGAGGGAGATGGTACATCAAATCTTTACTATGACGGACTTGAGCACAACGAATACAACGACAGCTCAACTGTATTTGCCGCAGCACCTGGAGGCGTTGAAGTTATTTGCAACATGACTGCAACTACCAATTACACTGCTGAAAGTGATAGCAACACTTTGACAATAGCCAAAGCATCAAACCCCGTAAATCTATACCTGAACACGACATTAAACGACAATGAAACATACACCTATCCTGAAGCTGTGAACGCAACCGGAACATCAACTGTACTGACACCTTCCCTTTACAGGGACGGTGTATCAAAGGGAACAAGTGAGCAGATACTATTATCAAACGGAACGTATGCTTACAAGGTAAATGCAACAGGAAACGAGAATTATTCAGACAACTCTACAGGTCTGACGTATTATGCTTTGGTCAACAAGGGTTCTTCGTCAGTCTCAATAGCATTAACCAATAACAATACCGATTACGGCTTGACAAACATAGCAGAATGTTCGCTTGTAACAGGAGATAGCTCAGCCACATTGACATTGTATAGAAATCAGACGATAACTAACACAGGAACATCACCAATAGACGAAACAACAGTACTCCCTGCAGGACTTTGGAACTATACTTGCGCTTATTCAACATCAGAGAACTACTCGTCCTCTACAAGCACATCCTGGATGCTAATTAGCAAGGCAAAGCCGAACATCACGTTGAGCAACAATACAGCAGAAGTCAACACTTCCGGTCTTGTAGGCTACTGGAAGTTAGACGAGGGTATCGGTAACACGACATATGACGCAAGTGGTTGGGATAATGACGGAACTTTGCAGAACTCGACGCACGGTGTGCCGACATGGACAGAGGGAAGATTCGGTCAAGGTTTGGAGTTTGACGGTGAAGGGGATTATGTAGAAATCCAGGATTCAAATTCTCTAGGCAGTATGAACGAATTAACCGTAGAAGGTTGGGCCAAGTTAAATGAGTTTAGTGGAGGAGAAGTTTATCCGATAATAGGAAAAGTCCAATACGGAAATGCGTATGAAATAGTTTTCCATACGGGAGTTGACGGTATAGAATTCTGTGTAGCAAATGACACGGATTGGGACTGCGACAACAGCGGGGATATAGACATACAGACAAATGCTTGGTATCATGTCGTTGGAACTTATCTACCTAACGGGACCGGAAAAATATATGTAAATGGAACATTGGTAAATAGCTTCTTATTTACCGTTACAGGAGTTTTGAGAAACGATTCGAATAGCGTTATAATAGGAAAGGGAAACGATGCAGTAAGAATAATGAATGGCACCATAGATGAGGTTAGGGTATGGAACAGAACACTTTCATCAGATGAAATAAAGGAAATATACCAATCATCGGTAACATACGGAACGCAGACGAACTTTAGCGTGTCCGAAAACAATGCAAATGATATCAACGGAGCCTACATGTTCAGAGTAAATAACACAACGAACACTCTGGATGATTACATACTCTACTGGTCTTTTGACGAAATAGAAGGCTCAATTGTTCATGACGCAAGCGAATCAAACTCCGATGCAAGGCTTTATCCAACACCGACAACCACGAGCTCGATGGAATCAACATCAGACTTTACAGGAACAAGCCTTTCACTGGATTATACTGAAAAGAAGGACGGAACATACTCTTTGAAAGACACGGTTTCATCACCTTCGGCAAGCAACACATACAATATATCTTACGATCCCTCAGGAACGTGGAATTGGAATAACAACTTTGAGCAGACATTCTGGATCAGAAATAATAGATCTAGCACAGACTTTAATCAAGCAAGAGTATACGTATACGACTCTGACGACAACTACCGCTACTGGGACATTGACTTTTCCTCGGATAATTGGGAGAATAAATGGCTCTATATGGCTTACATGAACGGATATGGAGGAAAGGACAATTCAAACGGAGGCAGCAATACAACAATAACAAACTGCGAGTCAATAACAGATTGGTCAAAAAACAATACTGGAGGGTCGTCTTCAATATCAATAGTGGATTCCAACAGGGAAGGGGACTATTACGTAAGGTTCTATGTTTATGGGGACGATTTGAGCACTAACACGGATTATTATTTCAGATATAACCCAACAGGAAACTGGGACTGGTCTTCAAATTCTTACCTACATTTCATGATGTCACACTGTGTTCCTTGCGAAGAAACAGATTACCTTAGACTTTATGCATACGACACTTCAGGTGATTGGGCCTATTGGGACTTGGGCTGCCAGTATGCCAACTGGAAGGCTTATGCATTAGACCTCTCAAGCCCAACAGACGAAGCTCCAGGCGCTTTGGACCTTTCCACAATCGATTACATACAATGGGACTTTAACCGTTCGGACCTCTCAAGATACTACCAGCACATAAATCTTGATTGGATAAGACTAGACGATCTCCACACAGAAAAAGTAGATAAGATAATATGGTCATTGGAAGCAGCTGACACGACACCATTCACTACAAACATAGACATGCTTCAACTAGACAACGACCCCAACGCGACCCAAGGAAAGTTCGGAAAGGCCTTGGAATTGGATAAAAAGGAGTATGTAAGAAGCGACAGTCTAGAGCCTCTTGTGAACGGTAACAATCTCACCATGACGGCATGGTTCAAACCAGATGTATCTGAATTGAATTCACAGAGCTGGCTTTTCTACAAGAGATGGGGCTATTCTATAGGAGTAGACAGCGTATATGGAACATGTTATGACCAGTCGGGAGGCAAGGGTCAGAGCATAAGCAGCATAACATGGGAAAACAAGTGGTACTTTGCAGTGTTTAGAATAAAACAAGAAAGCTCGACAGATGCTTACGACGGAGTGTTCGATATACAGTTATACGACGAAAACGGTCTTGTTGGAAGCAACAGCAGGTCAGATTTTGGTACTGTTGCAGATTCGAATACCAATTACTGGTATGTTGGAAACACATACTGGGCATGCTTCTCAAACGAATATTTCGACGGTATGGTTGACGAATTCCGAGTCTATAACAGGACATTAACAGACGAAGAAATAGCAGTCCTTAGGGGAGCCAAGAACTCTACAGAATATGACGCAACGATTTTGGGAGCCGGATCATACTATTACGAGGCTTTCATGCCACCGACCCAGAACTATACAAAGTCTTCAATACTGCTTCCCTTGAGCGTCAGCAAGGCGACAATGGACTTGTCCATATCAGGAGGAACAACGCAAACATACCCCTACCAGTCAACAGTAACAGGAACCGAATCCAACAGCGGAGACAGCGACGTTACATACCAGCTTTGGAGGGACTCTTCCATGGTAGACGACACCGAAACCTACCAGGAGCAGATATACCTAGGAGTCGGATCATATGCTTACAGGTTCAATGCTACAGGAGGCGCTAACTGGACTGCTAATGCAACAGGAGTTACTGACACTGTAACGATAAACCAGAACTCTTCGACAGAAAGCTACATGAACCTGACCATAAACGGAACAGAAGGCAACAAGAGCTATACATACGGCCAGGCGTCTAATGCAACAGGTTACTTTACAGGATTATTTGGAAACGTCCCCACATTCACGCTTTACAGATACTACAACACCTCAGTGGGCTCAAGCAATCCACAGTCTGACATCATGACATTTGCGAACGAGACACACTGGTATGTCTACAACACATCTGGAAATACAAACTATTCTTCGGCTTCCAAGTCGTACTTTATCAATATAGGAAAGGCAACATCATCTGTTTCAATCTCGCTTACCAACAACAACACAGACTATGGACTGACGGATGTAGCAGAATGCAGCTTGGTAACAGGCGATAGTTCAGCAACTCTAACACTTTATAGAAACGGTAGCCAGGTCGATACGGGAACAACACCTATCGATGAGACAATTGTCTTGCCCGCAGGCCTTTGGAACTATACCTGCGTTTACTCCACATCAGAGAACTATTCGTCCTCGACAAGCACTTCATGGATGCTAATTAGCAAGGCAAAGCCAAACATTACTCTTAGCAACAACACTGCCGAGGTAAATACTTCAGGACTTGTCGGATACTGGAAGTTTGATGAAGGTATTCGTAATATCACATATGATAAATCAGGAAATAACAATACAGGATACTTGAAAAATCAAACAGGTGTTTGTGGAGGTGAAGCGTGCCCTTCATGGACTAATGGTAAACTAGGCAAAGCATTGGAATACGATGGCATTGCTGACTTTGTGGAAATATACAACTATTCCAACCTGAACACGCTCGGTTCATCTGACTTTGCAGTTGAATGGTGGTTCAAAACTACATCATCTGGAAGAAAAGAAAGGTTCATCTCGAAGGGTTCCGAGTCCTGGAGCCAGGGATGGCACACATATTTATCAGTAGGCGGAAACGTAGGAGTTGAATTAAGCGACGGCGTTAGCACTGGCGAGTCCGGAAGCACCGTTGGTTCTTATAATGACGGCATTTGGCACCATTCTGTCTCAGTCTTTTATTTCGGAGACAATGTTTCGATTTTCATGGACGGGGATTTTGAGAACTCATTCGACATATCGGGAGAAGGTGACTTTTCCAACAGCTTAAAGGAAATAAAATTGGGCAGGGCAAATATCGCATATTCGGAAAATTTCACAGGAACTATGGACGAGGTGAGATTGTGGAACCGCTCATTATCAACAGGCGAAATAAAAGAACTATACGAGACCAGGTCAGACAACTCCATAGAAAATAACTTCTCTATGTCAGAAGAGAACACAGGCGATTCAGATGTCTACTATGACTTTTACAGAAACGGAACAGTCTCAGCAATATGGCACTTTGACGAAGGTGAGAACAATTACACATTTGATGATACTGGCAACAACAACACAGGAACTTTGAAAAACTCCACACATGGAGTACCAATATGGTCATCCGGCTGTACTTATGGGAACTGCTTAGAATTTGATGGATTAGGCGATTATATTGAAATTTCTAATTCAGAATCATTAACATTAGAAGATAAAATTACAATTGAAGCTTGGATAAATTGGAAAGATGAAGGCGATGACTGGCAAGGAATAGTAAGCAAAGGAAGTCTAGGATACACAGGAACAGAGGCATGGGATTTTGGATTAAATAATCAAGGCGGCGGATTAGATAATGAATTAGTATGGATGGATGGTAATGGAGATCTATATGACAGTAGCTATACAATTACTAATAATGAATGGACACATGTAGCAATATCTGTTGATAACAATACAGGTTCAATAAAATTTTATATAAATGGTTTAGAAAACGAATTTGTATCATCCAATGCTATGGGAAGCTATGATAGAAGTATAACTATAGGTTCTATGAGAAGACTAACGAATGGTGATTCATTCTTCAATGGAACAATAGATGAAGTGAAAATATATCCACGCGTATTATCTGCAGAAGAAATATTATGTAGAGCAGGCAATAACTGCTCAGACTATAACCTTTGGAACGACACAACTACTTTGGACAATAGTTACTACTACTACACAGCTAGAGCTTCGGAAGGAGAAAACTATACATCTTCGTCATTGCAGATACCCCTCTACATAGGAGAGCACTTCCTGAACTCTTCACAGATATTTTCCTTAGACGATGAGACAGGAAGGCTAGGGGAATACAACAGGAATCCGCTGCAAGGTTTCACATTAACAGAAACGTCTGGAAGGCTAAGTGACATCTTCAGGACCATAACTGACTATTTCACAACGACATTTTCAATGTCAAGACTTGGAAGCTTTGTTAGAGAAATTACAGACTCGTTATCATTAAACAACATAGCAGAAAGAATAGCCTCAATTATTAGAAACGTTTATGAAATACTTTCATTCGACTCGGCAATAGAAAGGGGCTTTTCATTCCTGAGAATAACAGCAGATTCCTTTGGTATAGAAAATTATGCCAACAGGCTGGTGACCTTCTCAAGAATTGTTACTGATACATTAAGCTTGGAAAACTTTGCAGGAAGATTGCAATATTTGATAACAGAAATAACAGAAACGCTTTCGATTGAAAACATATCCAACAGGATTTTGTCAGCATATAGAACAGCGACAGATAGTTTTGGAATTGATAGTATAGCTGACAGATTAACAGCAACCCTAAGAAGCGTTGTGCAAAGCTTTGGCATAAGCGACTCGGCAGATAGGCTAACAGCAATGCTTAGGATTATAGGACAGGATATAAACCTAGGAAACGTTGCCGAAAGATTATCATCTATATTTAGAAGCATAACCGATACATTGCAACTTTCGGATGCGGTTTCAAGGGGCTTCTCATTCGTAAGGTCAGTGACAGAATCTTTCCAAATAGAAAACATTTCCCAACGGTTATCAACAATGTTAAGACTTCTATCAGAAACCATAGGATTGCAAAACTCTGCAAACAGGTTAGTTGAAATACAAAGACTGTTGACAGAAAGCTTGGGAATAAACAACGCCGCACAAAGGATAACCTCTATATTCAGGATAGTGACAGACAGCTTCGGTATATCAGAGGCTTCGGAAAGACTGGCAAGCATCTTCAGAAGCATAGCAGACAGCATCGCAATAAATGCCGCAAGCAGCAGGCTGCAGGAAATAATAAGAACAGTAACGGATTCGTTTGGCCTAGGCCAGGCAACGGAAAGAGGCTTTGCATACCTAAGAGACGTATTCGAAACTTTCAGCATCGAAAATGCATCAGGAAGGCTTGCAACAATGCTAAGGCAGGCAACGCAGAATATAGCGTTAAACAATCTGGCTGGCAGGCTGCAGTCAATAACGCAGATGATAAGCCAGGCACTGTCACTAAACGACTATGCAACAAGAATAGCAACAGGAATTAGATCAGTGACATCATACTTCTCAGCATCCTCAAGCTCGGGCCTTGTACCAACATACATTAGGATGGCGCTTGAAAGCCTCGGCATAACGGATGCTGCAAACAACATGTACGCATACCTTAGAATTATATTCGACACGATAACTTTCAATTTGCAGACAATAGCAGACAAGATGGGATACAACAGAGTAGAAGTGGCTCTGCAGATAACACTAAACGAAAGCGTCTCCAGACTCTCTTCAATATTCAGGGCAATAACCCAGCAGCTTTCCGTAAGCAATGTTTCGCAAGAGCTGGCTTTGATGTTTAGGCAGATATCAGACTTCTTTAGTATAGAGAATGCGTCATCAAGACTGGCATTGATCACAAGAAACGCAACAGAGACTCTAAACATAAGCAACCTTGCATCAAGACTCCAAGCGATACTTAGAACATTAGGAAACATTCTCCAATTCAATGAATCGGCATCAAGACTGATGAGCGCTTTCAGGTCGGCAACAGATAGCATAACAATGCAAACAGCATCGGAAAGAATGGCAAGCATACTTAGGATATTATCCGACTCGATAAATGTGAGCAATGTCTCTGAAAGATTCGCATCCATATTCAGAAATATATTCGACACGATATCATTTAACTCTGGAATATTCAGAGGCTTTGTCTACTTCAGAAGCATAAGCGACACGTTCAGCATAAGCGATGCGACTGGCCAGTTGTATAACTACTTTAGGATGATGTCAGAACAGCTTGGCATAAACAACGTAGCAGACAGAATACAAGACATAACAAGGTACTTTGCACAGACAATAAACGTCAACAACATCTCTGAAAGATTTGCAATCATAATGAGGTCAGTAACGGACTTCTTTGGCATAGACAGCGCAGTTGACAGGCTCACTGCAATGCTTTTGCAGATAACAGAAAGCTTTGGCATGAGCGACAGCGCAAGCAGGCTTGCTGATTTCTACAGAACAGCAACTGGCTACTTTGGCATAAGCGACAGCGCATCAAGGCTGCAATTGATATCAAGAATGATAACGGATTCCTTTGACATAAACGAAGTTTCCAATAGGATATTTACCATAATAAGAAGCGTCTCAGATTCGATAGGAATTGAGAACTATTCCACAAGATTTGCAAGCGTGATAAGATCGATAACACAGCAATTGTCTGTGAACGAGATTTCGCAGAGGCTAACAACAATGCTAAGAGGTGTATATGACACCCTGACTTTTGAATCGAACATATTTAGGGGCTTTTCATACTTTAGGGACGTGATAGAAACAATAAACATAAGCGACGCAAGCAACCAGATTTACAGCTACCTAAGGACTATAACGCAGCAGCTCAACTTGAACGTTCTATCTGATAGGTTGCAGGACATAACAATACAGATAAGCCAGACAATATCAATTGAAAACGTTTCAAGCAGATTGCAGGCAATAATGAGGACTGTTTCAGACAGTCTTGGCATAGAATCGCTTGTGGAAAGAACAACCGCCATGCTACTTGAGATATTAGAGTCATTTGGTCTGCAAAACAATGCAAGCAGATTATCTGACTTTTACAGAACAGCAACTGGCTACTTTGGCATAAATGAAGGAGTCTCAAGACTACAGGCTTTGACCAGGATACTTGCAGATTCGTTCAACATAAACGAGCTGTCCAGCAGGATATCGATAGCCGTAAGAAGTGTAACTAATCCAATAGGTTTGTCTGATTACGCATCAAGGCTGCAAGCAATAATCAGGCAGATATCACAGAGCATAACAGCGCAGAACCTTGCAGCAAGACTGCAGGCTCTGACAAGGGTAATGTCAGAAAGCTTTGGCATATCCTCGGGTGTTTCAAGGGGCTTTGTGTACATCAGAGAGATTATAGACTCGCTTATAATAAACAACGCTTCACAGAGACTGATGATGTTCTCAAGAACATTGCAGCAATCTATTAGCATAAATGAAATCGCTTCAAGAATCCAGGCAATAACACTGCAGATAAATCAAAGTCTTGATATAAGCAGCATTACAGGCAGGATAATTTCTGCAATAAGGTCAGCAACAGACAGCTTTGGTTTCCAGAGCACAGTGGACAGGACACTTGCGACCCTGATAAACGTAATCCAACAAATAACAACTTCAGATTATGCAAGCAGGCTATCTAGTATCACAAGAAGCGTCTCTGAAACACTCAATACGAACGCAATAGTAAGCAGGTTGCAGTCACTATTCATTAGGATTTCAGAGACATTCAACATAGGCGACAGTGTCACAAGGAACTTTGTCTACATAAGAGATACGATCCAAGCTCTTGGAATTAGCGATGCAGCAAACAGGCTAATGTCATTCACAAGAAACATAGCTGACAGCATTTATCTAAACGAATTTGCAGCAAGAACGCAGTCTATTTTGATGATGATAACCGAGCAAATAAATGTACTTACAGATGTCAGCATATCAGGCCGCGTTTACGAAAGGATCGTTAGCGTTGTAATGTCAGTAACAGACTCTGTTAGCAGATACAGAACACTGCTTGTCAACATAACAGAAGCTTTGAACGTAAACGCCTTTGCAGACAGAATAATATCTCTAATAAGAATAATAGCAGAATGGTTTGGAATAGTTGCAACAGGAGGACCTGACCTAACGCCTCCCGAGATAACAGTAGAGGCCAACTCTATTTTGCCTCTTAGCGACGTTACAATAGAGGCCAATGTAACTGACGCAGGCGGAGTTAGTACTGTGATAGCGCAGGTAACATACCCAGCAATAAACGGAACTGTAGCAAACTACTCAATGTCGCCTGCAGGAGGAGATACTTGGGATTATACTTTATCAAATCTAACAGAGGTCGGCGACTATTACTTTACAGTGTTTGCGAATGATTCGTCGAACAACTGGGGCAACGAGTCAGGATGGTTCGAGGTATACGTTCCGGCATGGTTTAACGGAACATCAGTAGATGCGGAAAGCTACCCGGTGGACGTATCATTTGACATGTTCAACACAACAGGAAGCCTGCTTGACAGCTTTGAATCGAACGCTTCAGGATACTACAGCAACATAGCGCACATGAGATACTATGATGTGGGCATTGGCACTCTAAACAACGCAGTGAACCTTTCCAACGTTAGCATAGCCTCCGATATAGACAACGCCACCCTGATAGACCCGCTGTCAACGTTCCTTATCGGAGGGGCCAACTCGAGAGTTGCAAAGGCATTGTACTTCCAGACAATACTCAACTACACTGACGCAACACTAATCATGAACTACACGGGAACAGGCTACTCCTCTGAGACATCACTTGGCATATACAGGTGCGAGAACTGGCTGTTCTCAAACAGGACTCCGGCAACGGACAACTCGTGCTGGACAAGGCTTAGCTCGACTCTTGACATATTCAACAACACCCTGACAACCAGCATGTCGGAAATATCAGGAGCATATGCTGTGGCAGAGTTCATATGCGGGGACGGTGCTTGCGAATCGCTGTATGGAGAAACTAGCGCCTTCTGCCCCGCAGACTGCGGAACAACACCAACAGGACCGACAGGAGGATCACCAGGAGGAGGGTCAGCTCCAACAACAACGGTCGAAGAAAAAGATGCAATACAAACAGACATAACCCTTACAACAAGATTAATCGAAGTCAGACTCTATCCGGGCGAATACCAATTAGTAAGCATAGGCCTAACAAACAAGAGGTCAGTGGCAAAACAAGTCAAGCTCTCCGTTGACGGCGCCATATGGCCATACACAATGTTCGAGGACGACACATTAGACATACAAGCAGGAGAGACAGTCAATGCCAAGATAAAGTTCACAACAATGCCGACAACTATTCCGGGCGTTTACAACGGCAAGATTAAAGTTGAATACGACGGAGTTGTCGAGACAATAGACGTTATACTCAGGGTGGAATATGAAAGAGAAAAGCTCCTAGACCTCAAGGTTGACGCCATAACAAAAGAAGTAAGGCCGGGAGGAATTTTAGAATACCAGGTGACAATATACAATTTGGGAATGACTAAAAGAGTAGATATAATAAACAACTACACCATAAAATCTACTGAAACCCAGGAAATATTAACAGTGGATGAGGAATCAATAGCAGTTGAAACGTCCACCACTTTTGTGAGGAGAATGAGAATACCAGAGGACACCGCATTGGGTCTTTACGTGCTAGAAGCCGTGGCATCGTACGACGACAAGATAGCCACGTCTGTGACTTCATTTAGCGTAGTCGACCAGCCATGGATAATAACATTCCTAATAGACCTGTTCACCAACTGGATGACATACATAGTTCTTTTCGTAGCAATACCCAGCTTCCTTTTGGGTTGGAAACTATTCGAGAAATGGCACTCTCAGAAAAGGGTCAGGGGCAGGTATGTAAGGCCTGTCAAGCTAAACAAGCTGCCCAAGAAGGGGCTTTTGCTTGGAAAGATAGCCGAGACCAATACAAATGCCTACATTGAAGAAGAGAAATTGACAACCCACACCATAATAGCAGGCGGCACGGGCTCTGGAAAGACAGTGGCTGCCATGGTCATGGCTGAAGAGGCCCTAAAGAAGAACATTCCAGTCATAGTCTTCGACCCCACAGCCCAGTGGACAGGCTTTATCAGATCCAACAATGACAAGGAAATGATTAACAACTACAAGAAATTCGGCATGAAGGAAGAAGAGGCAAGGTCTTTCAAGGGTTCGATTGTCCCGATAAAAGATCCCTTCCTCAAGCTTGAGATAGAAAAGTATGTAAAGCCAGGAGAGATGACCGTTTTCGTGTTAAACAAGCTAACAGCAGACCAACTGGATTACTTTATCAGAAAGACTGTCGACTACATGTTCAAGGTGTCCTGGCCAGAGTCAAGGAAGATGAAACTAATGGTAGTATTTGACGAGGTGCACAGGCTACTTCCAAAGTACTCCAAGAAATCAGGAGCTTCCCTTGAAGGCGGAGGATACCAGGCAATAGAGAGAGCTTGCAGGGAATTCAGAAAGTGGGGAATCGGTCTTGTGATGATTTCGCAGGTGCTTTTGGATTTCAAGGGAGCCATAAGGGCTGTTATTGCAACTGAAATGCAGCTCAGAACAAAGTACGAGGGAGACGTAAACAGGATAAAGACAAAGTACGGCTGGGACTATGCAGAGTCCATACCCAAGCTAGACATTGGAACAGGCATGGTTCAAAACCCATCGTACAACGACGGCAAGCCATGGTTCATAACCTTTAGGCCATTGCTACACGACACGTTCAGGCTAACAGACGAGGAGCTGCAAAAGTACGAGGATTATGCTGACAAGATAAAGGAGCTGGCAGAAAAAGTAGAAAAATTAAAGAGCAAGGGAATAGATACTTATGACATGGAGCTTGAGCTCAAGCTGGCCGGTGAAAAAGTCAAGACCGGACAGATGAGGATGGCCGAGACGTATATTGATTCTATAAACACCAGGCTCAAGAGCATGGAAGAGAAGTGATTTGATGGAAACCAAAACAGTGGTAGAGATACTCAAGGAAAAGGGCATAATAAAAGAAAGGCCCAAGGAAGAGGAGAAAAAATACAAGTTCGAGCAGGAAGTTAGCCTCAAGGAAATAATGATGAGGATAGAAAAGCTCGGGGCCGAGTTTATTGCTCTTAAAGATGTAAAGTTCCAAGCAGACGAGAGAATACGGGACCTGTCAGAAAAGATAGGCGAGCTTAGGTCCATGATATTCCAAAGAGAGACCATGATAAAGGAGATGGAAACAAAGGTCAAGATGCTTTCTGATTCTGTAACAGACATCGAGCCCATGCGGATAAGAAAGGACATGGAAAAAAGAAAAACCGAAATAGAGAGCCTTGAAATGAAGATAGAAAAGATGGAACTTGGCAACAAGGAGCTTGTAAGAAAAATAGAGAACATGGAAAACATCACCGAAAACATACGAAGCATCGAGAACCTGACAGAGACCCTAAAGAAGATGGACGATGCGGCTGCCAAAATGGAGCAGACGAAAAGGGATGTTGACAGGTTGTCTGCAAAAACAGAGAGATTCTACATAGAAACAGAGAATAGGATGAAGGACTTTCCCCAGTTCAAAATAAGGCTAGAAAAGGTAGACGATCTGAGCAGGGAAATTACCAAATCAGTGGACGAGATAAACATAAAACTAGGGAGCTTTGTTTCCAAGGACGACATGGACATCTTCAAGAAGGGCGTTAACAATGTCATAGTTTCAAGCAGGGAAAAAATAGAAGAGCAGCTAAAAGACGTTCAGGAAGTTCTCAAGATACCCGAAGAGGAAATAATAAACAGAAGAGACAACATGAGAACGAAAAAGGAGCACATTCTAAGGCTTCTGGCAACTTTGGAAGAGCAGGACAGAAAGGGCGAGATATCAAAATCCTCCTACAACGAACTAAAGCAAAAAAACGAAAGCCTGCTAAAGAAGGTGGAGGAAGAACTAAAGAAACTGGAGGGAGAGAAATCTTTCAGCATAAAGTCTTTGCCATCAATAATAAACGAACTGGAAAGCGGCATGACGCTATTAGAACAAAAGGGCAGGGAAATGGAAGATAGGCTAAAGTCGATAGAGGGCGAGGGTGTCGGCTCAACCATGAGGCTGCAAACAGAGATATCGCGAAACATGCTCGAGAAACTAAAGGAGGTAAGCTCCAAGATATCAAAGGTATCCGAGAACGTGCTAAAGTCGGATGCAAGGATGAACTTTTTCGAGATTTTGAACATGATTTCAAGGGCAGAGAACACGACCGACATAAAGTCCTACATAGATGAGCTGAAAAACAACGTCGAGCAGCTAAAGAGTCAGGGCCTTTGGGACAAGAAAAAAGAGAACATGGTGGAAAACACCCTGGCGGAGATAGGAGAGTCCTGGCAGGAGTACGGCTACGACGACATAGCCCAGGTATTTGCAGACGGTCTAAGAGAAATCGTGCCATCAGCCGTCAAAGAAGTCGAGGAACAAGAGCAGCAGTCTGCTGAAGAATTTTTAAATATATATTAATATATTAATATATTATGATAACAACCGAGGTAGACAAGAAAATACTAGAAGTTCTAAAGAAAGCTAAAAAACCCATGTCCACCTACCTTATTGCAAAACATTCTAAGATAACATGGCCTACGGCCAATTCTCACTGCTACAAGCTAAAGTCAATGGGCCTTATTGGCAGCAAGGTGGAAAAATCAAGCCACGGCCCCAAGGAGAAGATCATGTGGTGGGCGAAATGAAAAAAATACTAATACTGATAATAATGCTTCTCTTTGCCAGCATAGCCTTTGCTCAAAGCATAGAGATAACAGGCTTTGAGGAAAACATACTGGTCGAAAAGGGCTGGGTAAGATACCTTAGCATAGACGTGGAAAACACGGGAGATGTTGCTCTAAACAATGTGCAGGTTTTAATAGATGGTGAAAAATCATCATGGTTTGAGGCCCAAGACGAAGCCAAGCGCGTGCAGCCAGGAGAAACAGCAGCTTTCCTATTCAAGCTTTATGTTCCTGCCGAGGAGGAGAACGGAAGCTTTGACTTTTCACTAAGAGCGGTGTCAGACGAAGTCACTACATGGGAAGACTTTTCTGTTGAGATATTCGCATCAAGAACAGACTCCTTACTATCGGAAATACAGGACTTTAGCGACCAGCTAATAAGCCTAAAAAGCGAGGCAAATGGTATAGCTGCAGGGGGCAGCGATGTAAGCGAGATAAGGGCACAAATAGACGAGGCAACTTTGCTGCTTGAAGCTGCATCAAGCGATGTGTACGGCAGGCTTTACGACGAGGCGGGTGAAAAGATAAGGGAAGTCGAAGTTATAGTCAAAAAGGCCGAATACGACCTTTCAATAGCAGAAACAAGCCCAGTAACGCAAGCAAAGGGCATTTCATTCGAGACGATTTTAATACTGGCCTTGATAATTATAATTATAGCCATGTTTCTTTGGTTCTTTGTTTTGGGAAGAAATAAAAAAAGCAATATAACGCCAGGCAGCATACCTGGCCTTAAGATAAAAAGGCTGATAAGGCGAGAAAAGCAAGACAGCAAGGTCGACGACGAGATAAGAAGCCTTGAAGAGGCCAAGGGCCTGCTTGAGGAAGAGTACAGGGAAGGCCTAATATCAAGGCACAGCTACGAGGAAATGAGGACAAAGTACGAGGAAAAGATACTAAACCTTAGCACGAAGAGTGCAAAGTGATTGCATGGTCAAGAAAAAAAGAAAAATAGGCATAATATCAGGCAAAGGTGGTGTGGGGAAAACCACAATCGTCTCTAACCTAGGCGCTGCTCTGGCAAAAAAGTTCAACAAAAACGTTGCAGTAGTTGACTGCAACCTGACGACATCTCATCTTAGCCTGTCGTTGGGCATGTACTATTGCCCTGTCACACTAAACCACCTGCTAAGGGGGGAAACCGAGCTTAAGGAAGCCATGTATGAGCATCCAAGCGGCATGAAAATAGTACCTGCGTCAATAAGGCTTGGGGAAATAGAGGGCGTGGACTCAAAGAAGCTAAAGCACGTGATAAAGGAGCTGCACAAAAAGGCAGACATCATACTTCTAGATTCAGCGCCAGGGCTTGGCAACGAGGCAATATCAGCAATAGAGGCAAGCGATGAGATAATCTTTGTAACCAACCCCAACATACCTGCGGTCACGGATGTCATAAAATGCAAGGAAATAATAAAGGGTCTTGGCAAAAGGCCGGTCGGTGTTGTCATGAACATGGTATCCAAGAAACGCCACGAGCTTTCAAGAAAGGAAGTTGAGATACTAACAGAGCTGCCAGTGATAGCCAGCATACCGCATGACAACAATGTCCAGGTAAGCCTTGCAAAAAGATCGCCTTTGGTTTTGCACAAACCCAGGTCTTCAGCAAGCAGGGAAATGAAAAGGCTGGCAGGACACCTAATAGGCATCAAAGAGGACACGAGCTTTAAGGGCAGAATAAAAAGATTTCTCGGCACTGATTAACATATTTTAAAGAAAATCCACCATTATTCTATATGGTCGTGGAGCTGACCTTGGAATCCATTTTGGTCTTCATGGTATTCATAGTTGTAATCTTTGTCTCGTACAAGATGTTTAGGTTCTTTGTAAGGGCCGCTCTGGTTTCTGTTGCAGGCTTTGTGTTCCCGTGGGTTGCCAACTACATGGGCTTGCCCCTTGTCACAAACATCGAGACAGCCATAACTTTCTCGTTCATAGGGCTGATACTCTTTATTTCATACGAGTCCTACCACAAAATGCTAAAGTTCTTCAAAGCAATCAAAAAATATATAGGAAAGAAAAGAACAAAGAAGTGATACAATGAACAGGGAAATCAAAAGAAAAACAATACATGCAATGGGCATATTCAGCATAGCCCTAATCTACATACTTGGCAAGTTCTTGGCCTCGCTGGCAATGCTTGCAACATCGCTTTCTTTCCTGATACTAGACGAATACATGAAGAACAAGAACAAATACAAGCTTGTCCGAAACAAGAAGCTAGACGAATTCGAGGAGATAGTCGAGGAGGAAATAAAAAGCTGCAAGAGGAAAAACGAAAGGTCATTCCACGGCGCCATAACCTTCTACATAGGATGCTTTTTGGTTACATTCATCTTCCCAACAGAAATAGCAGCAGCGTCAATTGCAGTGCTAGCATTAGCAGACGCCACATCGACTCTTGTAGGCTATTTTTTCGGCAAAAGAAAGCTTCCAATAAACAAGAAGAAAACATGGGAGGGCAGCACCACCTTCTTTTTGACAGCAGTTTTCGTGCTATACTTTTTCACAAACCCGATAAAGGCAATAATAGCAGCAATTGCAGCAACCCTTGTCGAAGCACTGCCAAAAGTGGATGACAACATAACAATACCCGTGACAACCGCAATTTTGCTGTTTTTGTTGTAGTTAATTATATAAGCAGTAAACTGCAACCAATTAAAAAGTGATTAGATGATTTCGCAACTTCTCGGCGGTGACTGGATATCAACGGTAGTATGGCTAGTGCTTTTTGTAATAATGATACTATTCGGACCAAGGCTTATGACAGCGCAGACCATAATGAAGCTTGAAAAAGAAGCCGCAGACCTTGAGGAGATGGCCAGAAAGTCAAAGGGATACATATACAGGAAATTGCCAAAGGGAACTGACAAGAAGAAAAAAGAAAAGATATCAAAGTTCATGGACTTTTTCGCAGTATCTCCCATAAGCACTGATCCTTACGGCATAATGAGAAAGCTCGACCATCTGGTCAAAAATTACGATTACAGGTTCAAGTATTTTGTAAACCAGCTAATGCCCAATGCATCAGAGGATGACAAAAAGAACGTAAGGGACGCGCTTTCAGGGGCAATAACAACGCATCAGATAGCCAAGATAGTTAGGCACTATATCGAGATGATAAAAAAATACAAGATGTTCCAGTACGCAATGGTCATCCAGATGCAAATACCGCTCATAACAAGAATGGCAAAAGCTTCCATGAAGGCAACAAAGGCATTCGTGGACGGCGTGCCAATAGGCGACGGCATAGGGCCTTTGGTTGCTGCAAGCATGATAGATGGCAAGGTGACAATTTACAAGGACGAGGAATTCGCAGTGGCCAAGACAAGCATAGAGGGCAGGCAGGTATGGGTTTCAAAGGCAGACGGACCAGGTGCAACAACAGGAAACCCGGGCAAGTTCCTAACAAAGTTCACCAAAAAGCAGAAAATAAACAAGATAATAACAGTTGACGCAGGCCTCAAGCTTGAGGGAGAAAAGACCGGCATAATAGCAGAGGGTGTAGGAGTTGCAATGGGAGGCATAGGCGTTGAGAGGTTTGCAATAGAGGACTTTGCAGCCAAGAAGATGATGCCTTTGGACGCTGTTGTGGTAAAGGTCTCTGACATGGAAGCCCTAATGCCAATGAAAAAGGAGATATACGACTCAGTTGCAAATGCAAAGGAGAGCATATTGGATTCTGTGAAAAGGTCCAAGAAAAACGAAAAAATACTACTCATAGGGGTTGGCAACACATGCGGTGTTGGCAATGACAAAAAGGTCCTAAAAACAGTTGAAAGGGCCGTTAGAAAGCATAATGTTAAGAGCAAAGAGAAGAAGAAAAAGAGCTTTTGGAAGCTTTAGAAACATTTATAAAATTCTCGTGCGTAATCTTTGAAAGATGATTTTATGGGTTTAAGACCAGGAAGAGCATACAACAAAATAACGAAAAAGCCTTTCACAAGGATTTCGATACACAAGCCTAGAAAGAGCTATGTAAAAGGTGTGCCTGTAGGAAAGATACACCAATTCGAAATGGGCGCAAAGGGCGACTATGAGCAGACACTAGAGCTTGTATGCAAAGACAATGTCCAGATAAGATCGAATGCCTTGGAATCTGCCAGAATTACAACCCTAAAACACCTAAGCAAAAAGCTAGGAGAAGGAACATTCTTCTTCAAAGTTTTGGTATATCCCCATCATGTTCTAAGGGAAAACTCAATAGCAACAGGAGCAGGAGCTGACAGGTTCTCGCAGGGAATGAGAAGAAGCTTTGGCAAGCCCATAGGGCAGGCAGCCAGGATAAAAGAGGGCCAAAGAGTTTTCAGCGTAAAGTCAAAACCAAACACAGAAAAAGAAGTAAGAGCAGCCCTGAAAAAGGCATCAAAGAAGCTGCCAGGCACATATCTTATCAAGTAATATTTTCTTTAAAGCAAGGAACAATTTATAGTTGTAAATCAAACTATAATTGATTTTACATGGCAAGCATACTAATAACAGGAGCCTCTGGAAAGATAGGAAAGAACCTAATCACTTCTCTGCTAAGAAGCGGAAACACTATAAGAGCTCTTGTAAAAGACAACATGATAAAAGACGAGAACGTCGAGATATTCTACGGGAACGTACTAGACATAAGCACGCTTGAAAAGGCCATGAAAGATGTTGACACAATCTATCATCTGGCTGCTGTTACAGACAATTTTTCTCCAAAAGACGACATGTACGAAGTGAACGTGCTTGGCACAAAAAACGTTATTGATGCAAGCAAGGGCAAGAAGGTAATCTACCTTAGCACAACATCGGTCATGGGAAAGAACTTTAAGGAACTGCCTGTTAGCGAAAAAACAAAATGCAGCCCCACAAGCTTTTACGCTGAGACAAAGGAGGAGGCTGAGAATTTGGTTTTGGAAAACAACGGCATTGTTGTCAGGTCTCCAGAAGCTCTCGGCTCTGATTTCGCAGAGGACTTTGGCTTTCTTATTTCTGAACTTGAAAAAGGGGATTTTCACATACTAGGTGATGGCAAAAACTTTTTGCAGTGGATACATGTAAGCGACATTATACAGGCGCTTGTTTTGGCCAACTCCTTGGGAAAGCCTAAAAACACATACATAGTGGCAGGCAAGGACTTTAAGACTCAAAAGCAACTGCTTGCCATGTTTTGCAAACATCTGGGTGTGGAACCTCCGACAAAGCACACGTCAAGTCTTTTTGCCAAAGCCAAAATGCACTCTAGCATGATAAAAGGCAGGCTTTCCAAAGAAAAGCCGCTAATGCTTCCTTGCCATGTCGACATGCTCACAACCAACATGACATTTGACATGACAAAGGCCAAAACAGACCTTGGCTTTGAGCCCACAGTGGGCCTAGATGAAGCAATAAAAGAAGTGGTTGATTCATACGTTCAACTACACAAAGAAGAGCAAAAAGTCCCCGATGAAATAAGTGAAGAGCAAGCTTAGGGGAAAGACCAGACCGTATCTTATGCCGTCGCGCACTATCACATATCTCTTGTGCTTTCTTATTCTGTCAACCTGCTTTTGCGAAAGGCCCTTGATATAGCGCTTGTATAACCTAAGCTTTGGTATGTCCTCTCCTAGCATGTCATCAACCTGCAGCTTCTTTGTGGGTATTCTCCTATAGAAGCTCTCCTCTATTGTCTTGGAAAACCTTTGGAAAACAATCAGCACAAGCAAGAGTATGGTTATTGCAAAAAATGCCGGCTGCGAAAAGAAAAGAAATATAGTTGAAAAGGCTGCAACAACAACGCATGCAAAAAGCACCTTGCTGCTTTTCATGTTGGAAACAAACTTTTTGCTTATCTTGGGCGTTCTGCACACAAGTATCAGGGAGTATATTATGGAATATATTGCCCCTATGAAAAAGCTGTTTACAAAAAAGCTTATGGAAAAGGGAAATATCGTGCTTACGCTAGTCATTGTTGGAAGAAGCACTCCTATTGTGACTAGCAGCTCTCCGTCCCCGCCTCCCCACTGACCGGTAAAGTACATGAGAAGGCCAAAGCCGAGGAAAAGCCCCCCGAACAATAAGGAGTTTACAAGATTGGCAAAGTCGCCTGTTGAAAAGCCGTATACTATATGAATGATAAAACCCGATGCTATCATAAGAAGACAAACAGAATCAGGAACGTTTGATGTCTTAAGGTCATACAAGCCGCATGCAAGGCTGCCTATGAAGGCAATCAAGAACAACAAAAGTTCGAACATACTTTATTATATTTTTCAATGTTACTTATAAATGAGAAAGATTATTATGAAGAGTCTTGAAAACATAAACGACTTTTTGCGCAAGGCCAAAAGGGGCCCTGCTGTAATAACGCAAAAAGACATTGGCGATATCATAGCCTTTACTGGCTGCACGCACGACTGGAAAGTGGTTGATGCTGGTTCAGGCTCAGGTTTTCTTTCGCTTTTTCTTGGCAATCTGGGCTGCAAGGTCTACACATACGAAAAAGAGGAGAGGTTCTTTGACATTGCAAGCGCCAACATAAAGAAAGCCGGCTTCAAGAACGTCAAGATAAAGAATGCTGACATTACCAAAGGCATAAAGGAAAAGGATGTTGACTTGGTGACACTGGACATGAAAAATCCCGAAAGGGTTGTAGGCCATGCCTTCAAAGCGTTAAAGTCAGGAGGATATCTTGTTGTATACTCCATGCACATCGAGCAGATACAAGACCTTTGGAAGGAAGTGCAAAAGTACGAATTTGGAAAGCCGAAGATTTTGGAGAAGCTTCAAAGAGAGTGGCAGATAGAGGGAGACACATACACTAGACCTAAAACACAAATGCTTGCGCACACGGGTTTTCTGACATTTATTAGAAAAATTTAATGGGCTCGCGGAGATTTGAACTCCGATCTCCAGCTCCCAAAGCTGGAATACTAAACCAAGTTATACTACGAGCCCGCAATAGAAAGAATATAGAAGAAGATTATTTAAATGTTAAAGAGCCTTGGGCGAGAATCGAACTCGCGACCTCTTGCTTACCAAGCAAGCGCTCTACCAGGCTGAGCTACCAAGGCATATTATGTTATAGTTATTTAGAAGAGATATTTATTTATTCGATTATAAGAAATCATTTCTTCTCTTTCTTTCCCTTGAGCTTCTCGACCTTGGTCTTCTTGCCGCAGCTTGAGCACTCGACTCTCATCCTTATCTTGGATGTCTTGGACACCTTCTTGTACTCCTGCTTTGAATAGGTGTACTTGCCGCAGAAAGGACAAATTAGCTCGGCATGGGCAACGTCCTCCCCCTTGACAACAAGAACCCTAAGCCTGCCCCCGTTTTCCAAAGGCCTTAGAGTATGATAAGTACAGTCAGGCGGTGTTAGCTTTTTTTCCTTTATTATTTTGTCAATCTTATCGAACATGATAATCACTTATATTACTTTCTCCCACAGGGTTTAAAAAAACTACTTACCAACTATTCAAAGAATAAAATGGATATATTCAGAAAAATTGCCAATTCTAAAGGCCTGGTTTCGGATGCTGACGGCGTCTCTTACCCAACTGTCTTGAGACTAAAATTGCCAGATAACTTTATCCGTTTTACATCCGATTCATTGAAAAAAGGCAAGCCTTACTCCCCGGCAGCTTATCTTTCTTTCTGGTTTTCGAAAAACGCCAGCAGGGGAAAAATACACAAAATAGAGAGCTCTTTGTATAACGCTCTTTACCACTCGTTCGCAAAGGGCATGAGCGAAGAAGACATAGACACAGCAGGAAAGCGCTTTTTAGAAAGGCGTATAGACTCTGGCTATTTGGAGCTGCTGAATACTTTCAAAAAAGCAGGCAAGCCTGTCATAGTTTGCAGCAGAAACCCTGCAGCAAAGTACATCCTAAGACCACCGCACATAACAGATGTTGTTTCGAACGAAATGCTTTTCAAAGAAAACAAGTTTGACAAAGTGGTGATAGATATGCTAGACGGGAAAGACAAGAAAAAAAAAGTAGACAACTTTCTAAAGAAAAAATACGGCTCAGGTCTTGAGGATTTTACTTACATAGGCGACTCTGACCAGGATATTATACCCGGAAAAACAGCAAAGGTGTTTCTGGCCAGCTGCTATTCAAGAGGCAAATGCAGAAGCGAAGGGCATCTTGTGGAAGACTATAGAAGCTTTGCTAGAAGGCTCCGAGAAGAAATGCCGTCAGTGCTATGATCATGGCTATTTTCATTACTTTCTGGGACTTGTGAGGAGTGACCAATGCCAAGGGGCATGATATTGCAAAGAAAATATCAGCAACTATCACAAGTGAAAGGTAGTTCACTCCAAGCAAACCGAACATATACGGCATGAAGCTGAAGAATATGGAAAATATCACGAAAATGCAGGCAACCCACGCGGCAAAGTTCTTGCCTGCCACTATCGGCAGGGTGTTTGCCTTGGCTTTCATGTCGCCCTTCATGTCCTCAATGGTTTTTGTTATCTCCCTGCCAAGATTGGCGGAAAACGATAGCATGAAAAGTATTATTATTATTGGATCTAAGGTTTTGGTAAGCAGGCTGCCAAAAATGAAAGTTGAGGCCACCATCCAGCTAACAGTCATGTTTCCTATAAGCAGCTTTCTTTTCAGCTTCCAAGAATAGACAAAGGCGACAATTGTGTTGAAAACAGTTAATGCCAAAATCTGCACATTGAGCATCAATGCCAAGACGTTGGCTATTAGGAAAAGTACGAAGGCAAAAACAAGAGCCATTCTCTTTGAAACTCTGCCAGAAGGCAGAGGCCTTTTGGGACGATTTATTTTGTCTATGTCATAGTCAAAATAGTCGTTTATGACCATGCCTGCCCCTGAAACGAGAAATACCACAAGAAAGGCCAAGAGCATGGGATAAGATATAGGAAAGTTGACAAGCGTTGCAGCGACAAAGACAGCGAAAACTGACATCAATCCGTTCAAAGGTCTTGTCATTTCAAGACAAGCTAGCATCATATCTTCCTTTCTTTGGATTTGGGTCTTAGGTCCTTTGAGAAGCATTTCCTGCACTTTACCTTGCCTTGGGACACCTTTCTTTGGTCGGTCCTTAGCTTGGCGTTGCACTTCATGCATATGAAAACCCTGTTGTACAACCTGTTTGTTACAGCTTCTATTTTTGTCTTTGGCATAAAATCACTTTCTTGATTACTTTATTTAAAGTAAACGCTTTCGATAAGCATTAAGTTGTAAATGAAAGCTTTTAAGTCTTACATTTAAATTTATTAACTCTCCATAAGGTATTATTACAGGTGCTCTTATGAACTTCTCTATATGGACTGAAAAATACAGGCCTCACAAACTAGATGACGTGGTCAACCAAAAACACGTCGTTGACAGGCTAAAGTCGTTTGTGAAAAACAAGACAATACCCCACATGATATTTGCAGGGCCCCCAGGAACCGGCAAAACATGCTGCGCAATAGCCATAGCAAAGGAGCTTTTCGGGGAGAACTGGACGCACAACTTCCAGGAAACCAACGCCTCGGACATGAGGGGAATTGACGTTATAAGGACCAGAATAAAGAGCTTCTCTAGGACAAAGTCCGTTAACTCGAACTTTAAGATAATATTTCTAGACGAGGGGGACGCCCTAACGTCAGATGCGCAAAACGCGCTTAGAAGGATAATGGAAAAATACTCTGACACATGCAGGTTCATAATAAGCTGCAACTACTCATCAAAGCTCATATCGCCTATCCAGAGCAGGACCGCGGTTTTCAGGTTCAGGTTCCTTTCCAAAAAGGATGTTGTTGACTATCTTGACAGGATAGTCAAAGGCGAGAAAATAGAAATCAGCGAGGACGGCCTTGATGCCATATATGATATTTCTGAGGGTGACATGCGAAAGGCAGTGAACCTTCTGCAGTCCTCTGCGACTCTTGGAAAGAAGATAACAAAGGACACCATATACGAGGTGGCTGCGCAGGCAGAGCCGGAAGAAATAAAGGAAATGGTAAATCTTGCCCTAAAGGGCAAATTTGTTGAAGCAAGAAGCATCCTAAAGGAACTTTTGCTGAAAAGAGGGATATCAGGCCAAGACATCATAAAAAGAATTTCCAGCCAGATATACGACCTTGACGTATCAGAAACGGCAAAGGCATGCCTTATCGAAAAGGTCGGGGACTTTGAGTACAGGATGCAGACAGGCAACGAATTGATACAGCTCGAGGCGCTTTTGGCGCAGTTCACTGTTAGCAGGCAATAGAATGAAGCAGTGCCCGAATTGCAAAAGCCAGGATGTCATTTTTATTCCATGGGCAGGAGGCCTTGTGTGGAAGTGCAAGAAATGCAACTACAGGGGACCCTTAATATCTGAGGATGTTGATTAGATGCTTGTTGACAAATACAAACCGAAATCTTTGGAAGAAGTGGTTAGCCAAAAGTCCATGATAAGCGACATTATTTCTTGGCTGGAGAAATGGAAGCCTGGCAAGGCTTTAATGCTTCACGGGACATCAGGTCTTGGGAAAAATCTATTGGTGGAACTAATAGCAAAGGAAAGAAACCTTCGTATTCTGGAAGTTAACGCCAGCGACAAGAGAAACGCGGAATCCATGAAAAAGCTAATACCGGCAACAAAGGAGGGCTCCTTGATGGGAGGGAGGCTAATTCTTGTTGACGAGGCGGAAAACCTCTCTGGCATGAGCGACAGAGGGGGCTCTGGGGAAATAATTGAGATAATAAAAAAGAGCGCTCATCCTGTAATACTAATTTCCCAAAACCCCTACGACAAGAAGCTGCAGAGCATAAGAAGGTACTGCGACATGCTAAAGTTCAGAAAGATTCCAAAGAACATGATAGCAAAGTTTCTTGCAAACGTGGCGGAAAAAGAGGGTTTCAAGATAGACCAACAAATCCTGTCAGACATTTCGGAAAACTCAAACGGGGACATGCGTTCTGCTTTAAACGACCTCGAGATGAGGGCCATGGGGTACAGAGAAATACAGCTTTCAATATTTGAGACAATGCAGGCAATTTTCAAGAAAGACATAAAGACCGCTCTTGATGCAATAAACCTTTCGGAAAAAAATGCAGATGAAATACTCTGGTGGACAGAGCAAAACATCACAACCGAATTTAGCAAAACGCAAGACATTGCAAAAGCCTTCGACCTTCTAAGCAAGGCTGACATGTTCAGGGAAAAAATCTACAAGAACCAGAACTGGAGATTCAAAAAGTACATGAAGGACATGATAGCTTCCATGTCTTCTCTTGGAAGCAAAAAGGGCTTTACGATGTATAGGCCACCTGACATGTTCATGATTCTTGGCAGGACTAAAAAGAAAAGAGCAGAAGACGACGAGTTTTATGGGGAATTGTCAGAAAGGCTACACTGCTCGAAAAGAAAAGTAAGAGAGCAGATGCCTTTCATGAAGCTTTTCTTGAAATGATGTCATGCCTCAATTAGAATATCCGGACTTTGTATTTCAAAAGAATATGTAACAAGAGGCGCAGAAGGACAGTTGACAGTGTAATCGATGTCTAAGACCATGCCCCTTTCTATCATCTTGTTCTCAAGAAAAACAACGGTCTGGTCGAAATCAACCTGAAGCTTGTTGCAATCCCCGCTATTAGAGGCTATAACGTCATCAAGACTTTGCCTAATGTATGGCACATACTCAAGCTCGCTTATCTCCTTTATCTGGGTTAGGTTTATGTCAGAGAAGCTGTAAAAGTACCTGACAAGGGCCATTAGCGTAATTATCATTATTACCGTAGCCACCATGAAGAATTGGCCTTTCATTGTGTCACTTTATCGACTTGACAGGAGACTTGGCACCGCACGCCTCGCATTTTAGAAAATCTATCCTGTTTTCCTTGACAAGCTTGGTGTCAGGCTTGCCGCACTCTTTGCATATGACATAGTCACGAACATAAGCTTTCATCTTGTTTTCGATTAGCTTCCTGTATATCTTTGACTGCATTGTGGCTCTTGTGCCATCAAAACCCCCTGGCGTTGCAAGTTCCTTTGTTAGGAATTTCAAAAGATGATTGGGGTCTCTTCTTATGATCTCGCATATCTGGGAAAAGTTCCTAATTATTGTCTGCCTTCCCTGGATTATTATCTCCGGATCAGGGACCTCGAGCCTGTCGACTGTCTTTTCTATCTTGGGCATTTTTTCGTAAGCCTTGTTTAGCAATTTTTCGTATTCCATATCACAACTTCCTTATTTTTCCCGGCGTGGGCTCGTAGCACATGCCAGATTCTAGTAAATCCTGAATAGCAATGTCGACTTCGTTTTCGGAAAACATGGACTTTTTCAAGATCTCCTGATAGTCAGCACCGTCTCCCTTGTCTAGCTTTTCTATCATCTTTAGCAGCTGACTCTTTATGGTGCTGGTTGTCACTGTTTTTTCCTCTATTATCTTCTCGCTAACAGCCTGAGCCTCGACAATGCCGTCAAGGTCTTCGACTCCCATGAAATCCTTAACCAAGGCTTTTAGCTCGTCTGCATCAGATGTCTGCTTTTGCAGCCCCTGTATCTTTTTTATCTTCTTTCTTTGCTCCTCGCTTGTGTTCTCAAGCTCGAGCATCCTTAAAGTTTCCATGTTAGGGTCTGCCTTTCTTATTATCTCGGCCATTATGTATATCTCGCCGTTGTATTCGCGAAGCTTGCCGAAAAGGTCCACAAGGTCCCCGGGTCCAAAGCCGTCGAATATCTTGGTGTTGACAAACGACTTGCATCTTATGGTGTCAGTCGAGTCATCCAAGGTTATTGAAGCGTACTTTTCATCATCGCTCACGAATTTGTTAACAATTAAAGCCAAGAGCCTAACTCTTGAAAGCCTTCTTCCAAGATTGGTCAGAACATAGCTGCTCTGGAAACCCTCTCGCTTCACGTACTTGCCTTCCTGGATTTCCTTTACAGAAACTTTCTTTGCTGTAAGCCTTTTGATATCCATATTAACCTATCCTCTCAATATAATTCACTCTTGGTTCAAATATAGAACCTTCTGTTTTTAGTCTTCTCAATAATTCTTCTGTGGTCGAAGCTTTAATACCTTGCTCCTCCGCGGTGGCAATAATTTCCTCTTTTGAAACAGGCTTTCCAAGCTTCTTTTCAAGCATCTCTAGTATGTCCAAAATAGCATGTATCTTGCTTCTTTGCGAAGCTGGCATGCCTTCTGTCTTGTCTATGTCTATTTTTCCTGTCTCATAATCATAACCAAGCTGCTGTATGGAATACCTCATTATCTCAACAGCTCTTTCAGCGTCTTGTATTTCGACTTTCGGGGAAAGCCTTATCTTTGCAGAAGCCTCGGCAAGTCTAAGCAGACCCTCGTTTTGTCTAAGGGTTATGGCTATTGCACCTTCGCCAGTATACAGACTCCTCATGTCAAGGTAAAAGTTCTTGAGCCTATCAGCTGCTTCTCTTGTCATCTCGGGTTTGCAGTACTTTCTTGCATAAGCAACATATTTTCTTATGAACTCAGGGGATATCTCGGGTGTCACAGTCTCTGGCTTTAGCCTTGTCTCTATTATGTGTGTTGCCAACCTTTCGTCCTTGACCTTGTCTGGAATGTCTTTTAGGGCGAATTTCAAGTCAAACCTTCCAAGCAAGGTGTCAGGAATTTCCACCTGCTCGGCAACAGACTTGTAAGGGTCGAACCTTAGGTACTTGGGATTGGCGCCAGCAAGAACAGAGACCTGTGCAGGAAGCGTTGCCACAATCGAAGCTTTGGCAACAGAAACCGTCTGCTGCTCCAAAGCCTCGTGCATGGCGATCTGGTCCTCTTTTGTCATCTTGTCAAACTCGTCTATTGCTATGATACCCTTGTTTGCAAGCACCATGGCTCCAGCCTCCAAAACCCATCCACCAAGAAATTCCTCGTCCTTGACAACAGTGGCAGTAAGACCAGCTGCGGTAGCTCCCCTACCGGCAACGTATTTTCCTCTTGGTATGACTTTTGAAACAAGCTTGAGTATCTGACTTTTACCAGTTGAAGGGTCACCGATAAGCAAAATGTGTATATCTCCTCTTATCTTGGTCCTGTCTGGCAGCTTTTGTGGAACGCCACCAAAAAGCTGGAAAATAACAGCCTTCTTTATCTCGTCCATGCCGAATATGGAAGGTGCTATTGAATCGACAAGCCTTTTGTAAACTTTTGGATCATTTGCAAATTCCTTTATCTTCTCCTCGTCCTCTTCGGAAATTATTACCTCTTCCCACTCTATCTCAGTGGGCTCGACAAAATTGGCCTCAACATATGTGTCCATTTGGGTCTTGACCTTGCCTCTGACAGTTCTTTGTATTTCCTTCAAAACACCGTTAACGCGAATCCTGTTGCCTGGATCTGTTTTTCTTTGCATGTTGGGTGTAGTCAAGTCGTTCTTTAGATAAACAGAAGTTTCTCCCGGCCTGTCACCGTCAGCCATTTCAAAGGGCTCTTCAATGAAAATCCAACGAGCATCGAAAAGTTTCCTGTCAACCTGAACAAAGCCGGACTTTACCCTGCACTCTGGATTGGTGCACCTTGCAGGGGGCTTTATTGTCCTTTCATCCTGCATAACAGAAATTTTCTCCTGGCAAAGGGGACATTCGTAAACAGCATAGGAAACCTCGGGCTTGACCTCGGAAGCTCTTTTAACAATTCCGTCCAAAGAAACGAACTTGCCAATGTGCTCGGAACGCAAATTCCTAATCCTTAGAATGTTTTGCTCAGGCAGGTTCTTGAACCTTGGCTCTATTTCCAAATTGCCCTCAGGCAAGTCTATGTTGGAAAGGGCTTCCCTGGCATAATCCATGACCTCATCAGGGCTGTTTAGCAGCTGGTCTGCAAGCTCGGGGTCGAACTTGTCTAGAAGTGAAAAGTCGACTACAAGGGATTTTTCGCCTTTAGCCGCAGCCGCAAGCAAATCCTTTTCATAGTATTGACTAAAAAATTCTTCAAACTTTTCAACTTCCATGAAAACACTACGCGTCTAATTTTCTTAAGCGTTTGTCAAGCTTAACTATTGCTCGCTTCACATCAGCTATACTTCTTCCACCAGTGCAAATAATTTTGCCACTACCAAAAAGAAGGAATGTTACTCTTGGATCATCCATCCTATATACCAGACCAGGGAACTGCTCTGGCTCGTATTCGGTGTTTTCCAAAGTAAAAGCAATATTATTCAAATTCAGCTCAGTATCCAACTTTGCAGAAGCGACTATGTTTTCAAGCCTTACCTTGTATGTCTTGGGTATCTTAAGGCCCAGCTTGTTCATTCTAGCCACAATCTTTGAGACTACTATATTTGCGTCCTTTGGGGACTTTGCTCCAGTACATACTATCTTTCCCGAAGAAAAAATTAAAGCAGCAGCTTTCGGGTCCTTTAAACGCATCACCAAACCTGGGAACTGCTCTGGCTCGTACTCGATTCCGCTAAGGTTCGCGACCAGCTTCTCAAGCTTGATTGGCACGTTCAAAGAAGATGAAGCAACAACATTCTCTATTTTCATTTTAAAACTTTTCATAGAATATCACTTTATTTAAATATTATTAATACTTTATAAAGTATTTATAAGTTAATTGTTGATTAGCATGAAATTAGTAGCCTTGTTTTCCGGTGGAAAGGATTCGGTTTTTGCCATACAAAAGGCCCAGGAGATGGGTCATTCTGTTGAAAAGCTGGCAACAGCAATTTCCCAAAAGCCTGAAAGCTACATATTCTACACGCCAAATGTCGGGCTTGCCTTTATGCAGTCAAGGCTTCTTGGCATGCAGCTGATATCAAAGGGCTCAACTGGCATGGACGAATTGGAGTCAAAGGACCTAAAGGTGCTTTTGACAAACCTCGAGGTCGAGGGCGTTGTTTGCGGGGCTGTTGCAAACAAGCACCAAAAGAAGATGATTGTGGATGTTTGCAAAGAACTTGGCCTTAAGGCATTGTTTCCTTTGTGGGGCAAAAAACCCTTTGATATTTTGAAGGAAATGCTAGAACAAAAGTATGAGATAATGGTGACAGCTGCTCCAAAGAAAGGCTTTACCAAAACGTGGCTAGGAAAGATGATAGACAAAAAAGCAATAGCGTCCCTCAAGAAAAAGGGAATTGACATAAGCGGCGAAAGCGGCAAGCTCGAGACATTGGTTTTGGATTGCCCCATATTCTCAAGAAAGCTTGAAATAACAAAAACTGAGAAAATACTGGAAAAGAACAGACTGGTATACAAAATAATTGATGCCAAGTTTGTTGACAAACAAATTTTATAATCTTCAACATCAATCTAATTATATGATGTACAAGGACTCTGTTAAATTGAAAGTAAAGTCTCAGAAAATCGTTAACATAACAGGCATGGTCGAAGATGTTCTTAGGAAATCCAAAATAAAAGACGGTTTGTGCTCTTTGTTCTCGGTAGGAGCCACATGTTCTGTTATAATAAACGAGGACGATCCCATGCTTCTTGAAGACCTAAGAAAAGCAATGGAAAAAATAGCCCCTGAGAAGGGAATATACCAGCATGCAGAAAACGCCCATTCTCACATAAGGTCCGCTATTATGGGAAGCAGCCAAACTATCCCGATAAAGGATGGCAAGATGCAGCTCGGCACATGGCAAGAGATAATGGTTGCCAACTTTGACACAAAGGATAGGGAAAGAGAAGTTATCGTCACAATAATCAGTGATTAGCTTCTTATAATTCTTTTGAAAATATAATTCTTGATTACATGACAAATGTTTATGTGGAATCATACGGCTGTTCAAACTCCCAAGCCGAAGGGGAAGCAATAGCGGGTCTTTTGAAAAATTCTGGCTTTAGAATTGTTGACAATGAAAAGAATGCAGGTCTTTTGATATTTGTTACATGCTATGTCAAAACGCCAACAGAGCATAAGATACTAAGAAGAATAAGCGATATAATCGAAGAATATCCGAGAAAAAAAATTATAATATCAGGTTGCATGCCAGAAGGCATACATGAAATTCTTGTAAAAAAATTTCCTAATGCAAGCCTTGTTAGCACGCATCATGTCAATGACATAGTTAAAGCAGCAAAGCAAACCATAAAAGGAAAGAGAATTGAATTGGTAGGAAAATCAAATCAAGTAAAAGCATGTCTTGCAAAAATTAGAAAAAATTCTCTAATAGACATAGTTCCTATATCAACAGGTTGCAATTCTTCCTGCTCATACTGCTGTGTCAGATTGGCCAAAGGAAAGCTCTTCTCGTATCCGAAAGAAGACATCCTAAAGGAGGTAAGAAATTCAATCAAACAAGGCTGCAAGGAGATGTGGATAACGTCACAAGATAATGCTTCATATGGCAACGGCAAGCTACCAGAACTATTGAACGACATGACAAAAATCAGAGGGGACTTTATGATTAGAGTCGGCATGATGAACCCAAGAAACGTTCTGCCAATTCTCCCTAAACTAATCAGGGCATATGAAAATGAAAAGGTATACAAATTCCTTCACTTGCCTGTTCAGTCCGGTGATGACGCGATCCTTAAAAAAATGAACAGAGGTCATAGTGTCAGGGATTTTGAAAAGATAATATCAAAATTCAAGCAAAGTTTCAGATGCAATTTATGGAGCGATGTCATTGTTGGCTTTCCAGGAGAAACGGAAGAGCAGTTCCAAAACACTATTGATTTGGTGAAAAAAGTAAGGCCTGACTGGGTAAATGTGTCAAAGTACGGCTCAAGGCCGAACACGCCCGCAGCAAAGATGAAGCAAGTAAATTCCGATGCAATAATTAAAAGAAGCATTAAACTATCCAAGATTGTCAGGCAGCTTTCCTTGGAAAAAAACAAGGAATGGCTGGGATGGAAGGGAAGAATACTGCTTTTCAAGAAGGGCAATAAAAAGAACCAGTGGTTTGGCAGGAACTGCGCCTACAAATTGTTCATTGTCGAGCTTGAAGGCAACAATTTTGGAAAATTTGTCAATGTCGAGGCTATCAAGGCGGACAAGGCATACATCCTGTCGGAATCCGTTTAAAGCAAGGTTTATATTCAGGGAAATTATTATTCTAAAAAGTGAGTACATGGACTATAAACCATTTTTGAAAGGAGCATTAATCTACGTGGTATTGGCAATTGCCCTTGGCATGGTAGGTGGTATGCTACCAATAAACCTGGCACCATATGCTGTGTTGATCTCAGCATTGATAGCAGGTATGTACATAGGCAGAATGGCAGCAAAGCCGATAAATGCAGTTATCAACGGAATAATCGCATGCGTGATTGGCGGAGTTCTAGGCGGTCTTATAACAATGTTAATAGGATCGGAGTGGATAACCGCATCAACAGGAATTTCATTCCTTGATTCCGTTGTGGCATTATTGGGCGGTATGCTTTCACCTTATGTAGGTGCATTTGCCTGGTTCATCGCAATGGGCATAATCCTTGGAGCCATAGGCGGCTTTATAGGAAAGAAGCTCAAGAGATGAAAACTCTTTTTGAATTTTTTTTCTGTTTTATTTGACAGTAACAGACTTGGCTAGATTTCTCGGCCTGTCGGGATCGCAGCCCCTTAGCAATGCCAACTGGTAGGCAAGAATCTGTATTGGTATTATCTGGCATATGGAGTTGGCCTCGTCGGCTTGCATGACTTTTATGAAGAAGTCAAAAAGGTCGTTGTTTCTTGGGCCTATACCTATTATGTATGCCCCTCTTGCCTTGAGCTCTGATGCATTGCCGACCATTTCTTTTTCGGTCAAATCTGAAGTGAATACAATGCAAGGCGTTCCCTTTTCTATCATGGCTATTGCGCCATGCTTTAGCTCACCTCCGGCAAAACCCTCCGCATGTATGTATGAAACCTCTTTGATCTTAAGAGCAGCTTCAAGAGCTGTTGGGTACTGAAGACCCCTGCCGATTAGGTATATGTGCTCAGAGTCCTTTATCTTCTCGGAAAGTTTTCTTATATAGTCTCTTGCATTGGCCGATGTTATGTAGTAAACATAATTGATAAGATCTTTTATCTTGGCCTTTCCCTCGTCATACCTGCCAGCTGTTGCATACGCCAAAAGCGTGAGAACAACAAGTTGCGAAGTATACGTCTTGGTAGAAAGCACAGATATCTCAGGGCCTGAGTTCATCATCAAAAGCTCGTCAGACTCTCTTGTAAGCGATGACCCTGTAACATTGACAATGGATACTACCTTGGCTCCTTTTTCCTTTGCGGACTTTACGGCCTCCAAAATGTCTGCGGTCTCGCCTGACTGTGAAACAGCTATCACAAGACTGTCTTGCTCAATAAGATCCCTGTAATTGGAAAATTCGGATGCCAAAACAACATCAAGGTGTTTCTTTGCAAGAGATGAGAACTTGTAGCTTGCGGAAAGGCATGCATGGTAAGACGAACCGCATCCTATGAGATAAACCTTTCTGGCATCGTTTATCATCCAAGAAACCCTTTCTATTTCCTTCGTGTTGTTCCTCAGGGATTTCTTGATGCTCTCTGTTTGCTCGGCAATCTCTTTTAGCATGAAATGCTCAAAGTTGCCTTTCTTTGCTTGCTCCATGTCCCAATCAATGTTATGCACAGGCCTTTCAACCTCTCTGTCCTCTTTGAGATTGAATATTTTCAATTTTTTGTTGATTATGACAAGATCGTTCTCATGAAGATATATCACCTTTTTTGTATGCTCAATAAAAGCAGGAACATCTGATGCGACAAAAAATTCTTCATCTCCGACTCCGACAACAAGGGGCGAGTCTTTTCTAACTGCTATTACTTTTTCAAGGCCCTCGCAAACTATGGCAAGGGCATAGCTTCCCTCGAGCATCTTTATGGATTTTTTGACAGCATCCAGAAAATCGTTTTCCTTCATGTACATCTCTATCAGGTTGGGTATAACTTCAGTATCTGTCTGTGTATTAAAAACAAAACCCTTTGCCTCAAGAAAAGTTCTCAGCTCCTGATAGTTCTCTATTATGCCATTGTGAACAACCGCAATTTTGCCGTTGTTTGAAATATGAGGATGACAATTCTCCTTTGTGACCCCGCCATGCGTGGCCCATCTTGTGTGACCAATACCAACGTTTCCTGGCAACTTTTCCATGTCAAAGTCTATCTGATTTATCTTACCAACATTCTTTTGTATTCTTATCTTTGGATCAAGCGTCACTATGCCTGCAGAATCATAGCCCCTGTATTCCAAGGTCATAAGACCTTTTAGAACCACTTTCGAAGCTTTCTTGTTGCCCGTGTAACCTATTATACCACACACTAAAATCAAAACTTTATAGGGCATAAAAGCTTAAATGCTTATTATTTACTCCGGAGTAATGAATGTTTCGTGAAAAAACAAGTTTTAAATACTATTAGTTCCTATTAAATAGTAATAAAAGTACAATGCCTTGTTAAAATAGCGTTAGTTTGTTATACTAATTCTATTGCATGTGTGACTTTTTGAAAAAATTAAGGATTTGATTTGAATGAAATTTGAAGAATTAAACATAGAGAGCTGTGTATTGAGCTCTTTGAAAAACATAGGCTTTGAGGAGCCTACGCAGATACAGGCTGAAACAATACCTCTTATTAAAGACGGTCATGATGTTATCGGCCAGTCCCAGACAGGTTCTGGCAAGACTGCGGCCTTCGGCATACCCCTTGTTGAAAAAACAGAGAAAGGAAGCGGCATACAAGCCCTAGTACTTTCCCCTACAAGGGAATTGTCAATACAAACTGCAAAGGAACTAGAAAAGTTCTCTAGCAAAAAGGGTTTGTTTGTGCAAACCATATACGGCGGCGTGGGCTTTGAGCCACAGCTCAGAGGCCTTAAGAAAGCCGAGATAATAGTGGGAACTCCTGGAAGGGTGCTTGACCACATAAGAAGGGGCAACATGGACCTAAAAAACATCAAGGTCTTTGTTCTAGACGAGGCCGACAAGATGATAGACATGGGCTTTGCAGAGGACATCGACGACATTGAAAAGGGAATGCCCGAAGACAAGCAAAATCTGCTCTTTTGCGCAACAATGCCAGAAAGACTAGACAGGATGAAAAGAAGGTTCACAAAAAACGCAAAGGACATAAGAACCAAGATAAAGGTAGACGAGAGCATGCTAAAGCAGTTCTACTGCAATGCCGACAGAAAGAGCAAATTCTCTTTGCTCGTGCACCTAGTAAAGCAGGAAAACCCTGAGCTTGCAATGATATTCTGCAATTCCAGAAGGGAAACAGACATGATTGCAAAAAACCTAAAAAACCAAAACATCGACGCTGTGGCAATTCACGGCGGCCTAACCCAGGCCAGAAGGGAAAGAGTGCTAAACGACTTCCATGAAGGCAAGGTTAAAGTGGTTGTGGCAACAGACGTTGCATCAAGAGGACTTGACATAAAGAACGTCTCGCACATATTCAACTACAACATACCAAAGGACGCGGAAAGCTTTGCCAACAGAATAGGAAGAACAGCAAGAGCTGGTGAAGAGGGAAAGGCAATTTCCATGCTAAGCAGGGAAGACCACGACTCCTTTAGAAGGATTGTGAACGAGTTCTCCTACGACATAAAGAAGCTTGAGATAGAAAACCTCAAGATGCTTCCGTTTGACACGGGCAGGAGAAACGACGGTCCAAGAGGAAGGGGCGGTCCTAGAAGAGGATTTGGTTCAAGAAGCTCTGGTGGCTCAAGGGGCGGAAGGAGAAGAAGCGGAAGTTCTGTTCCAAGAGACAGCAGCAAATTCAAGCCCAAATGGTAGTCCGAAAGGACTCCTATTTTTATTTTTCCAGTTTCTTTTTTAGAACCTTGGAGACAATGTCTCCGCCTATTTTTCCTCGAACTTCTTTCATGACAAGTCCCATCAAAGGGGCGAACCTTTTTTCTTTAGCCAAATCAAAATGATCATTTAGTGTTTTCTCCACTATCTTTTCAAGCTGCTTTTCGTCCATAGACTCAAGACCAGCTTTGTCGATAGCATCCAAAACAGAAATATCATTTTTGCAAACAACTTCCAGAACCTTAGGTATTGCCTCCTTGGAAATTTTCTTTTCTTTGACAAAAGAAAATAGCTCCTCTAATATCTCGTCAGTTATCAAATCAGTATCAAGACCATTTCTTCGAATGTCTTTTACAGTGGATGTGACCGTATTTGCCACAAGAACCGGGTCGTATTTCTCAACAAGCTTCTCAAAAATGCCAAGATAATCGCTCTTTAGCACCTGGTCAACCATGCCGTCAGGAAGAATCTTGCAAAATCTTTCTGCCTTCTCCTCCCATGTTTCAGGTATCTTTATTTTGGAAAGCATATGTTTTGTAACCATGATGCTTTCAGCGTCGGTCTCAGGATACATCCTCTCCCCACCAGGAAGGGGCCTTGTGAACTTTGTAGTACCGTCGTCCTTGGCAACCCTTGTCTCCTCGATCGGCTTTTCACCCTTCTTTATCATCTCTTGCTGCCTTTTGATTTCGTTTTCAATAAGAAGCGGTATCATGTCAAGAGCTTGAACGCCCTTTATCTCGACCCTTGCACCCCCCTTTATAGAAACATTAACATCCTCTCTTGTAACGCCAATACCTCGTTGGCTCTTGCCTGTGGACCTAACAAGCATGCCTATTTTTTCAGCAACCTCCTTTGCATGCTCAGGATTTTTTATGTCAGGCGCAGTGCCTATCTCAACAAGAGGAATGCCAAGCCTGTCAAGACGATAAGTTAGCTCATTGCCGTCTTTCTTGACCTTACCTGCAGACTCCTCCTCAAGGCATATGTTGGTTATGCCGACATCACCCTGGGAAGTTTTCAAAACACCGTTTAGACCAACTATGGCTGTTCTTTGGAATGCGGAAGTGTTGGAACCGTCAACAACCGTCTTTCTCATAACATGAATTTCCTCGGGAATTTCAGCCTTTAGCATCTTGGCTATCTGCAGAGCTATTTCCAAAGCCTCCTTGTTTACAGACATTGGAGGCTCCTCGTCAACGCACACAAGGCATGTCTCCTCTGGGAAGCATTGGTAAAAAAAGGTCCTATCTTTAAGATACTCGTACAAAGCAGCAGAATCAACCTGACCCATCTCTCCGGCAACAGCCCTAAGCTTTCTCTTGACAAGATTGTCAGGCTTTTCTTTGGAAAACCTCGGCTTGCAGCCGCAGAACAATTTAGTTTTGGTGTCCAGACGGTTGTGTATCTCAACGCCACATTTGAAGCCTATTTTTTCGTAATCTACCATGAAATCAACTAACTTTAATTAGAAATTTTAGTTAATAAAATTCTATCAGGCCAAGGAACAAGTGTCGCTTTTTGTAATAATGTTGCATGCCATCTTGAGATTGGAGCAATCAAGGTCTGTTCCATGGTATCTGTTTTGCAAATCGCACAAATTTTCTATGTACCATTCCACTTGAACAAGGCTGATATCCGAATCAGTATCGCAGCCATACTCACTCCAATACTGGCAGTTTTCTATCATAACCTGCTCGAAAGTTGCACACTTGTACTCTGGTCTTGCAACCTCGCAATTGTCCTTTGGCAAGTAAGTAGGTATTGTTAGAACTATAACGAACAACAAAAGCGCAACTATTGCGACATAGTCGTTTCTTGTCAGCTTTATCCTCGGAATTCTGCTCTTTTTTTCGTTTTCCATATTAATCCCATTGTCTTATGGCAGTTGCCAACTCTTTATTTTTCTTTGCGCATTCTTTTAAAGGAATATCATTCATGGCAGCATCTAGCGCCTGTCTCATGGATTTTGCGCCTGCAACAGTCCCGTCCTTGTGGCCGTGCACTCCACCACCAGCCTGGATTATGAAATCATTACCAAATATCTTGACAAGAGCAGGTATCATGCAAGCATGAAGGCCTCCTGAAGACACCGGCATTGTTGTTTTTATGCCGTTCATGTTGCTTCTTAGGGCGTCACAGTTGTTTAGAACATCTTGCTTTGTCTCAAACATCTTGCCCACAGCAGTTCCAACATGCAACTGGTCAAGGCCTATTAACCTTGTTATCTGGGAAATGACCCTCATGGAAATGCCATGCCTAGGATCCTTTGTAAAGGCAGCGTGACCTGCCCTATGTGCATGCATAACAAGTTTAAGATCATCATTAGCTTCCCTAAGAGTCTCAAGAGCAGACCATCCCACAGTGTGAATGTCTACCATCATGTACCTGCCGCCATTATCCTTTACAAATTCGGCCCTTCTAAGCATGGTTCCAACATCTGCTGTGACATTTGCCATGTAAACTTTTTTCTCACCAGTCTCTTTTTCTGCCTTGTCTCTCATCTTTAATGTCTTTACTATTCTTTTTTCGAATTTGTTGAATTTCTGGCTTGATAGATTCTCATCGTCCTTTACAATGTCTATGCCACCAGACCAAGCATCGTATGCAACCTTTGCATGCTCGCTCTCATTAAGACCTATCTTGGGCTTTACTATTGTACCAACAAAAGGTCTTTTCTTAACACCAAGAAGCTTTCTTATTCCTTTGATACCATATAACGGACCTTGGAAAGAATTGGTAATGCTTCTTGGAAAAGAAACATCATCGAGCCTTAGGCCTTCGACCGCCTTCATGCCAAAAACATTGCCAGCAATGCTTGAAAGTATCTGGGGCATGTTGCCTTTCTCGAAAAGAATTGATGGATACGCTATCTTGACATTCTTTCCTTTTATCGAAAATATCCTGGCCCCTATTTTTTTAATCCTAGGCTTCATGGTAGAAACATCAGTCCAAGTGCCAACAGAAGACTCGCCGGCGACCATCTCGGCCGCTCTTTTGACAGAAATGCCCTTTGCGGGCTCGACCCTGAACTGACAAACTATGTCATCCTTTGGCTTGTAGCTCAAATCAATGAAATCTTTGTAACCCATTTTAAACACTTTTTTTCTTCTTTCTTTTTGTTATTTAAGATAGATATTGTTTACGCTTATAACAATTTCTTAATGTTACCAGGCGTCATAACACCCTTTTCAGTTATAACCCTTTTAACATATTTCCAAGGCGTTATGTCAAATGCCGGGTTTCTAACATAGAGATTTTTTAGATTTTCCTTGTAAACCTCGTCTGGGTCTCTTTCCTCTATTTGTATGTATTTTCTTTTATCAAGCTTCAAAGTATCTCCCACAACATAAAGGGGCTTTTTGTGCTCCTTGCACAAAAGGGCTAGCATGTATGTTCCTATCTTGTTCACAAAGCCTTCATTTCTCATGGCATCCGTACCCACTATTACCATGTCGACATCGTCTATGAAAAAACCCATTGCAGAATCAACTATCAAAGTTACGGGAATACCGAGCTTGGCAAGCTCGTTTGCGGTTTTAACTCCCTGCCATTTTGGCCTTGTCTCAGTGGCGTAAACCTTCATCTTCTTTCTGTCCTTCCAAGCGTATTTTATTAAAGCCAAAGCCTCGCTTGAATGGCATCTTGTCATTATCCTTGTCTTGTCCTTTATCAGGCCCCTTCCCTTAAGGGCTATTTGCTTGTCAGCATCCTTTAGCTGTCTTAGAAGCCTTTCAATCGCCTTGACATCTTTTTCTTTCTTTATCTCTTCTAAACAGTTGTGAAGAACAACGGCTGTCGGCCTTGTTTTTTCTAGCCTCTTTACAGCCTCCCTAAAGTCGTTCCTGAAACCCTTTTTCTTGACAAGCGTTCTTAGAAATATCAGGCTTTCAATCGCAATATTTTTGGCGCCTTGCACTTGAAGGCTCTTTATCCTTTTTTCAAGACCAGAAAGACTCTCAGGCATAAATTCTTTATGTAATACAGACAAAATAAATATATGGTAAACGTTGAAAACGAGAGCCTAATTACACACCTCAAAAGCATCGGATACCTAAAGTCAAGAAATGTGGAAAAGGCTCTAAGAAATGTACCAAGAGAGAACTTTGTTCCAAATTCTGTAAGATACATGGCCTACAGGGATGTTCCCTTATACATAGGAAAGGACCAGACAATATCTCAGCCCGCAACAGTAGTTGCCATGACAGAGGCTCTGGATGTCAAAGAAGGGCAAACGATATTAGAAATAGGCACAGGCTCCGGGTGGCAAACAGCCATTCTAGCTGATATGGTCGGAGAAAATGGCATTGTATATAGTTTGGAAATAATACCTGAGCTTGTAAAATTCTCCAAGGAAAATCTTGAAAAAATGAAAATAAAGAACGCGAAGGTTTTCAAGGGAGACGGCTCAGTTGGTTTGGAAAAGCACAAGCCTTATGACAGGATAATCGTCACAGCAGGGTCTCCCGAAATACCAAAAGAGCTTTTGAAGCAGTTAAAACCAGATGGAATTCTTTTGATACCTGTTGGGAATTTGTATCTGCAAAAATTATATTCGGTTACAAAGAAGGGTGAAAAGAAGGACCTTGGAAATTTCATGTTTGTTCCTTTGAAAGGCAAGCACGGCTTTAAGTAAATTTTATTTCTCCAAAAGTATTATGCTTTCCCTGACCTGACCGACTTTGATTGTTCTTGCCCTTGTACACCAGGAGTTTCTGGCAACCAAAATTTCTTCTACCTTAAACCCTACTTTCTCGGCAAGCTCAGCAGTTATCCTATCACATTCTATTGCTCTGTCAGGATAACAGCCACCACCTATAACTACTGCAAGCTTTGAGCCATCCTTGCAGACTCTATACATTTCCTTTATTGCGTCGTTCATGTCGCTAAAATAAGCCTTGGCTGTTAGGGGAAAATCTGAAAATCCGATCTCGCTGCCAAACTCGTCCACTTTCGAACCAATGTATGACCTTACTTTGCTTTTTGGGAAATCAAAGAACAAAGAAGTCTCAATGTTGTATATCTTGGAATACTCTATCTTGTTTAGATATGGAGGGGATGTTATAACTGCATCAACTGTTTCATTGTCAAGGCTAAGATTTCTCGAATCCCCCAGAATTATCTGCGTCTCAACAGGCTTGATGTTTGACCTTTTCAAGTCCTTGAACATCTTCTTTATCTTGTACTTGAAGAACTTTTTCAAAGGGGGCTTGCCCTTCTTTTGTATCTTGACAACAGCGCCGTCCTTTTTTGTCCAGCTGGATTTCATTGCAGAGTCTATAAGACCTAGTAGCAAAAAATCTCTTGAATAATTATTCTCTATTTCCATTATCTTGTTCTTGTAGAAGATTGCATCCTGCAAAGTGTATTTGGAAAACACTTTTCTTATGTGCTTTTCGTTGGGTATGCTCTCAGGCCTTTCGAATTTCCAAGATATGGCTATGTCAATGTCTCTCTTTAATTTTTCCAAATCATAGTCTCTTGTTTTTACCTTGGAAACAAAAGCAAAGAACGGAGAAACTTCAAACCCGACAGACCTTATGCCATGCTGCTTGCATGCAAGGGGCGTTGTGCCTGAACCGCAAAAAGGTTCTAGCACAAGAGATTTGCTATTAAGACCAAATCTCTGGATAAATGTGTCGACAAGCTGCTTTGAAAAGCCCTCCTTGAAATAGTACCAGTTATGAACTGGCTCTATCTTGTTTGGAATGTATGTGACCAACTTTTTGAAATCCAATGCCTCTGTGAACTTCATTTCAACCAGCTTCCTAAAGATTTCTGCTTGTCTTGAGTCAAGGTCTTTGTCACCTTGTCTATCCTGTCCTGGGAAAAGTCGTGATCGTCAACAAGCAGCTTTGTGATCTTTTCGCAGTCGACCTCACCAAATTTCAATTCAACATCCTCAACAGGAGGGTTTAGATAAAAATCATACACGGCCTGAGCAGGCGTGTCATAGTCCCATTCTATTTTCTTTAAGACGTTTTCCAAAGTCTTTTCTGTCTTGACAAGCTTGAGAGCCTTCTTTGGACCTATGCCCTTTATGCCTGGATTATAGTCGCTACCAACAAGAATTCCAAGTATGACAAGCTGTTCGCGCGTTATCCCAAGTTCCTTTAGAACCGATTTGAGCTCTATTATCTCAGGTTTTATTTCAACATAAGAATTCTTTCCGGGTATTTTTCTCTTGCCAGTAATGGAAAGGTTTCTAACAAGCCTTGCAGTATTAAACAAAAGGCTGTCGCTGTCCTGGCTGGCAACAGAATAGACAACGTTGTTGCGGCACATGTGGGCGCACTGGGCCTCCCCTTCCGACGGGGCCTGCACAACAGGTATGCCCATGTAAGAAAGCAATTTTTTTGACTCTTCAATCATCTCGCCTGTTATGGAAGAAGACATCTGCGCAGCCTTTCTTGCCTCTTCCATGTTCCCAAGATCCAAAGCCTCTTTCCACTTTTTCAAGGCGTCCTCTTTTCTTTCCTTTCTTTCCTCTATTGTCATGGTCTTAAGGTCAGGCTTTTCGCCGTCGAATACCCAAACCAGCTTTATGTCGTTTTCCATAAGCTTTGCAGAACGATATAGTATGCCGCTAAGGTGGCTTGTTGTCCTGCCGTTAGAATCCCTAAGAGGCGTACCGTCCCTTTGCCTTATTATGCTAAGGAACTGATGAATCCACAAAAAAGCATCAACTGCCAAAGTCTTGCCCGAAAGGTCCCTAAACTCTATTTCCTTCTTAGGCAGTATCCTAGATATCTGAACTCCCATAAGATACATTAAGAATTTTAACCATTATAAAATTATTTTTCTTTTCCAATTAATTTTCAAAAGTCCATAAATAAATTCATCATGTATTTTCCCATCAGCTTTGCTTTTTACTGCTTTATTTCTTTTTCCCTCTTCATCAAAACCCATTTTTTTTATCAAAGCATTAGACCCATCATTTTCAACGAAAGCCGAAACGTTTATTCTTCTTAACCCAATTTCTTGGAAAGCATATTCCAATAATCTTTCAACAGCTTCTGTCATTATACCTTGTTTCCAATATTTTTCATTCAGCCAGTATCCTAAAGTAGCTGTTCCGTTGAATTCGTCAACATGTGAAAGATCGACAGAACCAATTATTCTTTTGTCGACAAAGTGTTCTATGGAAAAATTGTAGTCTGTCCTCGGCTTCTTTTTTTCCTCTTCAGAACACTTGTTTATCCACCAAATGGCATCTTCTTGTGTATAAGGAAAAGGCACTAGAGCCAAGTTTCTAGAAACATTTATGTTGTTCAAACCACTAATCAAGTCTTGAACATCGTCTTTTGTTATTGTTCTTAGAACAAGCCTTTTAGTCTTTAACTCCATAGAAATTATAAAGTTTCAAAAAATTTAAAATTAATTTCTACTGTCTCTTGTAGAAATCGTCTTCCAGCTTTCTTCCGGTCTTCTTTTCCCATTCTTCTATTGAAAGCGAGTACTCTTTCTGTATCTTGTCCCTGTACCACTGAGGTATGACGTTGAAAGCGCAGAACGGAACAATCTTGCCGTCAGGCTGGGCATAGTGTATGCAGCATCTCTTCACTCTTTCGATGTCGTAATTATACAAATCCTGGAAGTGCATCATTCCTACAAACAACGACTTGTGGTGCAATTCGCCCAAAGCCTTGTAGTTGTGCTTGACCAAAGCATTGATTAGAATCCTCTTTAGGTCCAAGTTCTTGGGCTGCTTTTCCTTGTCAATAAAGCTTCCTATCTTGCTTATAACTTTCATGGAAGTTATTGCCCTGTTCTTGCCACCCTTGATCTCTTCAGCCTTCTCATCAAGGTACTTTACAAGACCCTCGACATCAACAAACCTTGGAAGAGGAACAATCTTATCACCGTCAAGGAAAAGGTATGTTGCCATTCCACATGCATGGTGAGCAGAAAGCTCGTACATTGGCTTCTTTGTTATGGCCTCTACAAAATGAGTTATTGGGGCAACGGTTGGAACAGGATACCAATCGTCCTTGGAAACAGCGCCGTTTGTTTGCTCCTCCATTCTCTTTATCACATCAGGAATTGTTATTCTCATCTTTTCCCTGTCGGCCTTTGATATCCTTCCAACAAGCGAGACCGGCTGGAAGTTTATGCCGCGCACGACATCTATATTTTTTATTCCAAACCTTAGAATATTTCCAACATCGTGATCATTGACAGTATTGATAACAGTGGGGACAAGAACAATGCCCATACCGGCCTTTCTTGCGTTTTCCAGCATCTTTGGAATCTCCTTATGATTCTTGGGATTGGTCTGCTGAGTTGTGCCGTCAAAGCTAAGATAAACAGTGTTAACACCAGCATCCCTTACCTTCTTTGCCCACTCTGCATCGTGCTGCAGTTTGTGCGTGCCGTTGATATTTAGCTGAACGTGGTGATAGCCCTCCTCTTTTGCAATCTTTATTATGTCCAATAGGTCCTCTCTGATTTCCGGGTTGCCGCCTGTTAGCTGCACAGCAGTGCAGGGAACCGGCTTTTCCTTTCTCATGTTTCTTAGCATCTCTCTTATTTGGTCCAAGGTAGGCTCGTATACGTAGCCCATGGCCTTGGCATAGAAGAAGCAATAAAAGCACTGCAAATCGCAGCGGTTGGTGACAACTATGTTTCCAAGTGCTGTGTGGGATTTGTGCATATTGCAAAGTCCGCAGTTCTGGGGGCAGGCCTTGCTCAGTTCGACATTGGGGTTGTCAATTCCCTTGCCGTCTTTAGCGAACTTTTCCGACCTCTTGTACATCTCATAGTCGCCCCAGTAAACGTCCTCAAAATCCCCGTGCTCGGGACAGGTCTTCTTAATCATGACCTTGCCGTCCTTTTCGAAAATCGTCCCAAGCAGAATCTTTAGGCACTCTGGGCATAATGTTTGTGTTGTCTTGATAACATTCATGATAAAACCAACTTTTGCAACTTTTCAAAAGTTATAAAAGTTTATAAGTTCGAGATTATATAAAATTATCTACGATGAGATATAGCAAGTACGACATCATGTCGTTGATTCTTTCCCCGACTTCAGGTGCTATCATGGCATCTCTAGTTTTTTCTCTGTTTTCTCCAATAGGCCTTGGCAATGCAACTGGCCTTTCAAGCATGCTGATAGCAACCATCTTCCTTATCCTGGCTCCTGTTTTAATTGTCTACTATTTTGAAAAGGACTTTGACATAGAGGATAGGAAAAGAAGGTCAAAACCATATCTTGTAACAATACTTTGCTTTTTGGCTTGCTCAGTTACCTTTTGGTTGCTGGATTCAAAAGTAATGTTTCTGCTTTCCTTGTCATACTTTTTTGTGACATCTGCAATAGCCATTGTGAACATCCTTTGGAAGATATCGGCTCATGCTTCTGGGATGGCAGGTCCAACAACAGCATTGGTATTTGTTTTCGGAGCCCATCTAACACCGCTTTACCTGATAACTATCATCACCATGTGGATTAGGCTCAAGGCAAAGGCACACGACACATACCAGCTTTTTGCTGGAGCAACAGTTGCAATTATTATAACACTGTCAATATACTCATTATTGTGGTAGAATGAAGACAAAAGACATTGAAAAGGGCATATACACGACATTTGCTGAGATAGCAACAGCAATCGGCTACTCTGAAATTCACGGCAGGGTGATAGGCGCTCTTTTGGTTTCTAATAAAAAATTGTCATTAAACGAGCTGGCAAAGAAAACCGGCTATTCTCTATCCACTGTTTCTCTTAGCTTGGACCTTCTTGAGTTTTTGGGTATGATAAAGAAGACCAAAAAGGCAGGGGACAGGAAGCTCTATGTCGAATTGCACGGCAATCTGCTTGAAGGCCTAAAGAAAGCCTTCATAATGAGGATACAAAAAAGCATAGACGGGACCCTGGCAAAGTTCGACGAGTACAAAGACGAGCTTGAAATAATAAAGGACGGTGAAGAGAAGAAGAATGTTATGAAAGCTCTAAACATTCTAGAAGACGAGGTCAACCGTGTAAACAAGTATGTGGGTCTTTTGCACAAGCTAAAGTGATATCATGATGATGGGAATATGCCAATCCTGCGGCGGCATGGCAACGCAGACATGCCCAATGTGCGGGGCCATGGTTTGCGTTAGATGCAAAGAACAGTGCGGCTGCAAGCTGTGTCATGGTAAAAAGAAAGTTTAGTCTCATCTCATTCCTGATTGACTATAAATCTAATGAAGCTTTAGTTGATAGAGTCTTGAAAAATCATATGTTCTGCAATGCTTCAATCAACTGTGTTTTGATTTCGTCTTCAGCTGGGAAACCCAAAGCGTTCTTGAATCTCTTCTGACCCATGGGTGTTACGAATCCTTTCGAGATCGAAATAAACTCATTGTCACCATCAGGTGTCTTTGCTATCTTTCTTGCTACTTCTAAGAACTTGTTGTTTCCAAACTTGACTTCACGGGTTTCTTTTGTTTCGAATTCTACCATTTCTATTACCTCCTATTTTCTAATCTTAATAGCCGTTGATATTATTTAAATAGTTCTGTAGAATCAAAGAATTGTAACAGATCCCGACTCTACCTCTGAAACACCCTCAATTTCCTTTATCTTTCCCTCGATGTCTCCCATCTCGCTGTCAGGCACAACCACAAGAATCTTGAGCTGGTTTAGGCCAAAAGCCAAAGGCTCTATCTTGGAGTCTTGCAGCTTCATCATACTAGAAATTTCTGATTTTATCTTCTCCAAATCGACCTCAGGAGAAGAGGGCATTATCTTTAGTTCAACAGCTACAATACCCATTATGGACCCTCAAAACCGCAAGCTGAGCACTTGTAGGGGTTTGACATTTTCTTGCATTTCTTGCATCTTATTACCTCTACTTCGCCACATGCAGGACACTTGAATTTGACAAACTCTTCCTGCCCTACGACATTTTCCCCGCAACTTGTGCATATTAGTTTCATTAAGCTCACTTTATAGAATAACAGTTATTGATTAAATATATTTAAAGCTATTCCATTAAGAAACGCGATTGTTTTACTTCTTTAGGGTCTTAACTAGAGTTTTTCTTAGAGCAACTCCCTTCAAGGAGCCTTTGGAAAAGTCTTCCTTTATCTTGACAACACTGTCTGCAACAGCATGATCTTCCATAACATTCCTTAGCCATGCCTCGAAATCGTTCTTGTCCTCTCTTAGGTGGAACTTTATTGACTTCATGGGAACTTTTCTGAAAGCATCCCTTAATTCGAGCGTGTCGTGGGCAACAAAACCTGCGCTCCCTTCCTCTGTAGAAAACCAAAAAGCTTGTTCATCTGAAACGTTTTTTGTCATTCGAATCATCCTTTATATAATCTTTTATAAGATATCTTTAATATAAAGCTTATCTTATTATTATCTTGTCCAAATTGAGATAAAATTCATCTGGATTTTTAGGAATTTTAGATGAAAAGTTGATGTAATGAGAGTTCTTATTTTAGGGTGGGAGTTTCCCCCTGCGAAGACAGGAGGTCTTGGTACTCATTGCTATGAATTGGTAAAGAACCTTGGCGAAAAGGGTATTAGTGTTCTTTTGTTCATACCAAAAAGGCTAAGCAACGTAAAGCACAATCTAAAGAACGTGGAAATAGTTGAAGTGGGAAGTTCCGTAGTCTCCACGTACAACACCACGCCGCCTGAAACATTCGAAAAGGGCTATGGTTGGAACTTTTTCCAGGAAGTAGAGTCGTTCAACAAGAAATGCGTTGATTTGGCCATGAAATACGATTTTGATGTCATACACTCCCATGACTGGATAAGCGTTCCTGCTGGCATTGAGATAAAAAAAAGGAAAAGCAAGCCGTTTGTTCTTACCATGCACTCAACAGAATACGACAGAACAGCAAACATATTTCCCAATCAAAGAATAGTAGAAATTGAAAAGTCAGGCGTTTTGAATGCGGACCTTGTGATAACAGTTAGCGAGCAGATGAAAGTGCAGCTAATAGAAAGGTACGGAGCTGATTCTGGTAAGATAACAGTCATATACAACGGCATAGACCGCAAGAAATTCTTCGGTTTGACAGAAAAGGGGAATAGGAAGGTCATATTATTTTTAGGCAGGCTCACAAACCAAAAAGGCCCCATATTCTTTTTGCAAACAGCTGCAAAGGTTCTGGAGAAAAGAAAGGACGTGCTCTTTGCAGTATCGGGCCAAGGAGAAAAGCTAAGCGAGCTTATCAAAACATCAATAAACATGAACATAATGGGAAACGTTGTCTTTACCGGCTACTTGTCAGAAGATGAGATGCGCCAGGCTTATTCCATGGCAGACGCATATGTCATGCCATCTGTTGCAGAGCCCTTTGGCATAACCGCCCTTGAGGCAATAGCTTCAGGAACGCCTGTAATAGTTTCAAAGAACGCGGGAGTTGCCGAGAAAATATCACACTGCTTCAAGGTAGACTACTGGGACACGCACGAGATGGCCAACATAATAATGGGGATTTTGGATTATCCTGTTCTTGGAAAATGCATGAGAAGAAATTCCTACAGGGAACTTGACATATTCGGATGGGACAGCGTTGCAGACAAAACAATAGATGTTTACAGGAGATCTCTATGACATCAATATGCTTCTATTTCCAGGTGCACCAGCCAATGAGGCTCAATCGCTTTAATGTTTTTTCAAAAAACGTCCCGTATTTCGACGACGAAAGGAACAGGAAATATTTCGAAAGGATCTCAAGAAAATGCTACCTTCCGACAAACAAGGTATTGCTGGATTTGATAGACAACCATGATAAAAAGTTCAGGATATCTTTTAGCCTAACAGGGGTTTTCATGGAGCAGTGCAAAAAGTTCGCTCCGGATGTTTTGGATTCCTTTGTTGAGCTTTCAAAAACAGGCTCTGTCGAGTTTCTAAACGAGACATACTATCACTCGCTGGCAGCTCTTTTCTCCATTGATGAATTCAAAAAGCAAATAGAGATGCACAAGGACATGATAAAGGACAACTTTAACCAAAAGCCTCAGGTTTTCAGGAACACTGAAGCCATGTACTCAAACGACATAGCAAAGACAGTGGAGGGCATGGGCTTTAAGGGCATAATAACAGAGGGCCATGAAAACATACTTGGCTGGAGATCCCCCAATTATCTTTACCGTCCAAAGAACTGCTCGAACATATCAGCCATGCTAAGAAACTACAAGCTAAGCGATGACATTGGCTTTCGCTTCTCTGCCAAGTGGTGGGAACAACACCCTTTGACAGCAGACAAGTACGCTTCCTGGATATCATCTTGCCAGGGCGACTGCGTCAACTTGTTTATCGACTATGAGACCTTCGGGGAGCACCAGTGGGAGGACACTGGCATATTCGAATTCCTAAAACATCTGCCCAACGAGGTCTTGAAATACGACCACCTCGATTTCAAGACGCCGTCGGAAATTGTGACAAACCACAGACCTGTCGGGGAAATAGACGTGCCCTTTGTATTGTCATGGGCTGATGTGCAAAGAGACACGTCCGCATGGCTGGAAAACGAGATGCAACAGCTGGCCTTTGAGCAAATGTCAAAGCTAGAGGGCCTTGTAAAAAACAAACCGGAACTAATGCATCTTTGGAGGCTTTTGCAAACTTCAGACCATTTCTACTATATGTGCACAAAGTGGTGGGCTGACGGGGATGTGCACAAATACTTTAATCCCTACAACTCCCCTTATGACGCTTTCATAAATTACATGAACATAATGCAAGACATAAAGAGGAGATTGCAATGAGCGAAAGCAAAAACCAAATGCTGTTTGAGACATCCTTTGAGGTGTGTAACAAGGTGGGCGGCATATACGCTGTCTTAAAGTCAAAGGCTTCGAGAATGGTCGAACACTACAAGGAAGACTACTTTTTGATAGGCCCGTGGTTCAAGGAAAAGGCGGTTCTTGAAACAATGAAGCGCAAGCCACCGATATTTCTCAAGAACGCTTTTTTGGAAATGGAAAAGATGGGCATAAGCTGCTTCTATGGCAAGTGGCTAATACCCAGCAAGCCGAACGTCATACTTGTCGACTATTCTGGCATGATGAAGAATGCCAACAAGATAAAGGAAAGGCTGTGGAACGAATACAAGATAGACTCTTGGAACGCAGGATATGATTTTGACGAGCCTGTTGTTTGGTCAACGGTAGTTGGCATGCTTCTTGAAAAGGTAATTGCAAAACTAAAAGACAAAAAGGTGGTTTGCCAGTTCCATGAGTGGCTGTCTGGGGCAGGGCTGCTTTATCTGAAGGGAAAGGTGCCCACAGTGTTTACAACGCATGCCACAATACTTGGCAGGTCGATAGCAGGAAGCGGAGAGGACCTGTACACGGAAGTAAACAGCGCAAAAACCATAGACCCCAAAAGGTCATACAATTACGGCATCCAGTCAAAGCATTTGATGGAAAAATCCTGTGCGGAAAACGCCGACATATTCACAACGGTTTCAGAAATAACCGCCAAGGAGGCAGAATACATACTGGGCAAAAAACCCGACATGGTTTTGCCAAACGGCCTGGACACTTCAAAGTTCCCCACCATGGAAGAGCTTGCAATATCCCACAGAAAATACAGAAAGAAGATAAAGGACTTTCTTAATGCTTACTTTGGACCTTACTATGACACCAATCTTTTCGATTCATTGTTCTTCTTTACATCAGGCAGATACGAGTTCAGAAACAAGGGCTACGACATCCTAATAGACGCGCTTGGCAAGCTAAATGACAAGATGAAGGAGAAGGGCGAGAAGAAAAACATTTTTGTTTTCTTCTTTGTACCCAGCTGGACAGCGGGTCCCAACATAGAACTGCTTGAAAGCATAAGGCTCTATGAGGACATGCAAGAAGAAATACACGAAGAGATGCCTTGGATAGAGGATATGACAATAGAATCAATAGTAAGGGGCAAGATGCCTAAAACTTCGAATATTTTCAGGAACGACTTTCTTTTGGAACTGAAAAGAAAGATGCTGGCATTCAAGCGAAAGGGCGTTCCACCTTTGTGTGTTTTCAATATTGACCAGGAAAACGACAGCATAATAAAGGCTTTTAGGAAAAACGGCCTTACCAACAAGAAGGAAGACAGGGTCAAAGTTATATTCTACCCCTCTTACCTTTCGTCAACTGACAAGCTTTTGGGTCTTAACTATGAGCAGGCAGTGCAGGGAATGCACCTTGGCATCTTCCCGTCATATTACGAGCCATGGGGCTACACCCCTCTTGATGCTGCAGCCAACGGCGTCTTGGCTGTAACTTCAGATTTGACAGGCTTTGGCATATTCATCAAGCCGCAGCTAAAGGGAAGAGAAGGCATGATGGTTTTGGAAAGGGACGGAAAAGGCAGGGAAGAAATAGTCAGCAATATGAGCGACATTCTCTGGAAAGTTGTTAGCATGAAAAGAAAAAACAGGATACCCAAAAAGGCCGAGGCAAAGGATCTTGCAATGCTTTCCGACTGGAAGATACTAGCAAAGAACTACCTGAAGGCGCACGATTTGGCTTTGGAAAAATTGGGTAGGTAAAAACCTAACAAAATGCAAATGGTATTTAAGCCGCTTTGACAAAGAATAATTATGAAAGGTCAAACAGCGTTCATGATTTTAGGTTTGGTATTGGTTTCTATTATTTTGGCTGCAGCTTTTTTGCAGAATCCAGCACAATCTCAAGAAGGAATAAAAAGATTTAATTCCTACAGCGAGATGCAGAATTTCCTAAAGCAAAGCTCAAGCTCGTCTAGCGTGTACGACCTTTCAATTGCCCCAATGGCAGCAGGTTCAAGAGTGTCTGAGGAAATGAACATGGGCATTTCTGATTCAGGCAAAGCAGAAACAGTTTCGCAAACTTCTTCTGATGCAATAAGCTACTCCGAAACAAACATCCAAGTCGAGGGCGTTGACGAGGCTGACATCATAAAGACAGACGGCGACTACATATATGTTGTATCTGGAGGCAAGGTCACTATAATTGACGCATATCCTGCGGAACAGATGACAAACGTTTCAGAGATAAAGGTCAATGGAAGCGTCAGCGAAATTCTAATCAATGACAACAGGCTCATACTTTTCGGCTGGGAGTACTACTACAGCTCAGGCTTGCCTGAAATAGGCATAGCGTCAAGATCTTCCCAGGTGTCCTTTGTCAAGGTCTATGACATAACAGACAAAGCAAACCCTGTTTTGAAAAGAAACGTTGAAACAGAGGGCAACTATTATGACTCTAGGATGATTGGCGACTATGTCTATGTGATAGTTAACCAGCCAATTTACTACGGAGGCTCTGACCCGATACAGCTGCCGTCAATAAGCTCGGGCTCTTCCACCAAAAGGCTGGCAGCTTCAGACGTATACTACTTTGACCATTATGACACATCATACACTTTCACGACTGTTTTGGCAATAAACTCCAAAATAGACAATGAGGACTTTGCAAGCAAGACCTTCCTTTTGGGCTATACCCAAAACATGCATGTTTCCCAAAACAACATCTATGTAACATACACACAAAGGCTAAGGGAGGCTGACTATTACGACAGGATAATAGACCAAGCCATAATTCCAAACGTACCTTTCGAGGTCCAGCTCAAGATAAACGGCATAAGAAATTCCGATAAGGAAGACTATGAAAAGATGAACGATATCGGAGAAGTTGTGCAAGACTACATAGCAACCCTTGACCCGGAAGCGGGAGCAGAGTTCATGAAAAGAGTTGAAGAAGATGTACAAAACGTCTACCAGGAGATATCAAAGGAGCTTGAAAAGAGCATAATACATAAGATATCCATTTCAGGGGGCGTCATAGACTATGTCACTAGCGGCGAGGTTCCAGGATACACATTAGATCAGTTCTCAATGGACGAGCACAACGGCTACTTTAGGGTTGCCACAACCACCAACAACTGGAGAACAGATTCACTAAACCACATGTATGTCCTTGACGAGAACCTAAACATAGTAGGAAAGGTCGAGGATTTGGCAAGCGGCGAGACCATACACTCTGTAAGGTTTATGGGAGACAAGGCTTACATGGTGACCTTCAGGCAGATAGACCCGCTGTTTGTATTAGATCTTAGCAACCCGACCAACCCAGAGGTTCTGGGCTATCTAAAGATTACAGGCGTCTCCGAGTATCTGCATCCATATGACGAGACGCACATAATAGGAGTCGGCAGGGACGCAACAGAACAGGGAAGAACATTGGGCATGAAGGTATCGCTCTTTGATGTGAGTGACGTTTCAAACCCGACTGAGATTTCAAAGTACATAATAGGGGAGAGCGGCACCTATTCCGAGGCTTTGTATGAACACAAGGCAATACTTTTCGACAGGGAAAAGAACTTGCTGGTATTGCCTGTAAGGGTCTATGAAAACAACTATGAGGACACCTTCCAAGGAGCTTATGTGTTGAATGTCGACTTGACAGACGGCATAACCCTTAGGGGAACTGTAACGCACACTAACCAGACAGTAAAGGAAGATGAAAAGTGGTACTATGACTGGAACTCTGAGATAAGAAGGTCGCTCTACATTGACAACGTGCTGTACACGGCATCCAACAAAATGATCAAGGCAAATAACCTCTACACTCTGGATGAGATAAGCGAAATAGAGCTTTCTTACCAGGACTATTACTATGGCTATGATAGAGGAATGATCGTGGAAGATGTTGCAGTTTCAATAGAAATCGATGAATAATCTAGTAGCTCTTGAGATGGCTCTGTCCATGCTTTTGGAAAATCGTTAGAAAGACTAAATCATTTCTCCCAGTGTTTATCACTCTGTGATATTTATTGGACGGGACTGTAACCAAGTCGTCTTTCTTAACAGTCAGTTTTTTCTTGTCGATTATTATCTTCCCGGAACCTTTTAGAAACAAATAAACTTCGTCGGCATCATGCTTGTGGCCTCTTGTCATCTTTGATTCTTTGTTCACCTTACCAGAACAAACAGTGTTCATGGTGACCATCAAGTTCTTCAAACCCGATTTCTTGGAAGGCAAGTCAACAAGAACAGTATTGATTTCATTTTCATGTCCTTTGGTGTTTTTGTATATGTTCTTTCCATTCTTTACAGAATCCTTTACTTTCATTGTCACTTTATTGCCAGTAAATTTTTTCAAATTGGTTTTCATAGCATCCCCATCACAAGGTCTTCCATTGCATTTTCTATGTCGTCTGCCTTTACAACCCCTGATGCAACAAGTATTCCCTGGGATCCGAGTTCGATTGCCTTTTCAACATCGTCCCTGTGCTTAACTCCCGCACCGCACAGGACTTTTGTTTGAGGGGAAACATCACTAACTGCCTTTACGGATTCGACAATAACCTCAGGCTTTGTTGTAACGCATATGTCCCCTCCGATAAGCTCGGGAGGCTCCACTGCAATAAAATCAGGTTTTAATGCAGCCAATTCCCCTGCTTCCTTGTTGTCCTTGGCGCAAACAACGGAAATTAACCTGTGCTTTTTGCAAAGCTCGACGCACTTTTCAATATTTTCATAAGAAATTCTTTTTTCAGAATGATTAATTATGGTGCCTATGCAACCTAGCTCTTTTACATGCTTTGCCAGAAGCGAACCCGTGTGAGCACCAGGCTCGTAGGGATCAATGTGCTGAGACATTGTCAAACATATGCTAGAAGTATCATCAATCATCGGGGCTGGCGGAGCAATAACAACAGAAACATTGTGCTTGTCTGACATCTTCTTAGCTATCTCTGCAAACTTTATTGAGTTTCTGCCGAGAGACTGGTCGTACTGCTTTAGGTTAACTATCAAGACGGGCGTCTTCATAATTATATATCCTTGAATCGTCTATTAAACTTTTTCTTTACAACAAAATCAATCAAAACTATAATCAGTTGCTTTTTCACCTGTCATAACATCAATACCACCAAGGTATCCATTATCAGGTGTTTGCTTTTTATCAAAGGGGCTCATTCTTAGAACAATTGAATATTTTTGTATTTCGTCTTTTACTTTTTCTTGTGGTTTTTCTATATTATCGAGGATTTTAAGTACATCGTTCATTGGAACAGAAATTTTGGAAGGGCTGATTATATGGTTCGTGAGCTTGAAAATGTAGTCTTCTTTTTTCTCAAGATTATACAAACCCTTATTTTCTTTCGTATCTACCTGGTTTTTTTCGAATTCATAGCTTTTCTTTGATGTCTCGACTACCCTTTCCTTGAGATATAGGGGAATGAATAATCTATTTTGATTTATCTGTTTTTTCATAATATCACTATAAATTATTGAATCCCAAAAGGCTTAAAACGCTTTGGATAAAGGTTTTATTTCAGTATTCTAAATATTGTAATCATGTCAGCCAACCAGGAAACTGTGCTTAAAACAGGAAAGTTCGAATGGGACAATAAAGCAGTATTGAAAACGTTCAATCAAGCTGCCGACTTGTTTGTCAAAAAGGTGGGCGGCTCTGTGCAGATATGGGCTGCGAGCCGCGACTGGTTTTTGCACGAGTACGGCAGGGACTCGTTTGTCTCACTGCCGGGTATACTTTTGACTAGAAAAAAGTTCAAAGAGGCAAAACAGGTTTTCGAAAGGTTTGCAAAATTCCAGAAAAACGGAATAATACCCAACATCATTCAAAAGGAATGCGCAGAGTACAATTCAGTTGACGCTTCTTTGTGGTTTGTCCACGCCATGAAAAAGTACCATGAATACACGAACGATTCCGAATTCGTCAAGAAGATGCTGCCGACCATGAAAAGCGTTATAGACTCTTACAAAAAGGGGACCTTCTACAAGAGATGCGGCAAAAGGCAAAACATCTGGATGGATGACGACGGCTTTTTGGTTAGCCCAGCTCAGGCGACCTGGATGGACGCCGACTGCTTCGGCAAAGCAGAGCCCATAACACCAAGGAACGGCAAGGCGGTGGAGATAAACGTTCTCTGGTACGAGGCATTGAAATTCCTTTCTAATTTTGACAACAACCATGTCTACCTTACGGAAAACATCAGGGCCTCTTTTAGCAAAAAGTTCTGGAACAAAAGCCAAAGATGCCTAATGGACGTTGTTGACGGCGACCCTTACGGCTGGTCTGTTCGACCCAACATGATATTTGCTGTCAATGACGACCTTCTTTCCAAAATGAGGCAAAAGCAGGTGCTAAAGAAAGTAGAGGAAGAGCTTCTAACGCCAGGAGGCCTTAGAACACTCTCTCCAAAGGACCACCGATACATTGGAACGTACGACACATCTCTTCCTATAGAGGAAAAAGACAAGGCATATCATCAGGGTACTGCTTGGCCCTGGCTTATGGGCGGCTACTGCGACGCACTGGCAAAGCTTGGAAGAGAAAAAGAAATCAAAGAGGTTCTAACACCTTTGGTTAGGTTCTGCCTTGAGAGCCCATACAAGTCATTACCGGAAGTATTTTCAGGAAATTCACCTTATGAGCCAGGGGGAACAACATCACAGGCATGGAGCGTTGCGGAAGTTCTAAGAATTTTAGTTGAAAACAAAATAGTTTGAATGTTGCTATTTGTTCATGTGTTCATAGACTTTTTTGGCTGTCTTTTTCATTCCAAATGCTTTGAAGAAAATCAATGCGTCTTCGTAGGACTTTTTCCTTATAGCGCTCTTGGCAGCATCGCTTATGTTCTCTATTTCGTCAAAGAAATGCTTTATGGCGTACTTGCTGTTTTTGGCAAAAGTCTCTGCATCACAGACACTATCGCTCTTGTATTTTTCTATTGTCCAATCGTAAATTTTCTTGTATAATTTGGGTTCGTATGTTTTGAGTATGTCCCAGACAAGCAGCATCCAGTGCGTTGCAACATTGCATTTGCTTATCTTGCCCTTGGGGAATTTTTTCTCTATGAAATCAATTGGAGTTCCTGTTGTCCCGTGCTGCACAATTCTTGTCTTGTACTTTTTGGAAATCTCATCAGCAATCTTTTCCGTTATTTTTATGTTGATATTGTTATTCGGTATTATGTTTCCATTTTCATCAACACTAATCCCATGCTTTGACCCGTTTGAGATGGCAAGCCAATTAAGCTCTATATCGTTTTCCTTAAGTTTTTCTAGAAAATAAATGGCATCTTCGACCCTTGTGAATTCCTTAATACCTATCTCCCCGACCTCGCCCTCTTTGCCGAAACTGTCTAATTTGCCTTTGAGGTGTTTGAAAAGTATGACATAATTTTTTATGACTTTTTTCAAACGGTCCTCAGATTTCCCCTTTGTATTGTCGAAAAGAAGCGAAGTGTCTATTGCGAAACTGGAGAACTTGGCATTAACCCTTGCGTCTATTTCCTTTTTCAGATTTTCAATCTCATCTCTAGTTCCTTTCTTGACAGTTAGATGATCAGCATGAAGAACATAGCCATACCAGCCAACATTTTTTGCAGCCCTGCTTACGCGATTGGCATAAGTTTTTGGCGTGACCCCGCAATATCCGCCATCAAGATTCATCTCAGACAAAGCCATCTCCAAAATAACAACGTTTTGCGTTTCCTTGGCAGCCTTTAGTATTCCCTCGATAATCTGCATGGAAACTCTTGCATTGGCGGCCAGAATTATTTCCTTTGGGGGAAACAAGGCGTCGAAAACCAAATCTCCTGACAGAGGATTTCTTTTACTGCTGAAATATTCTAAATGGTCCATAATTTCACATCATAGAAAAAAAGTCCGCAAGCTTCAAAAGTTTCTTGTCCAAGACCTTTGTTTTCTCGACAACGTCTTCTATCTTGACACTGGATATCTTAACTCCCTTTATGACGACAGCATAGCCGAATTTTTTCTTCTTGGCCATTTCAACAGCAGATAAGCCAAGCCTTATGCCAAAGTTTATGTCGAATGCAACAGGCGAGCCCCCTCTTTGCACATGCCCCAAAACAACAGACCTTGTCGAAATGCCTGTCTTTTTCTCTATCTCTTTTTCCAAAACCTCAGCAACCCTTCTTGTGACCATCCTGATGTTGCCGGACTCGTCTCTCTCATCGCTAGCAACAAGAGGAATATCGCAGTTTTTCAGGTTTATGCCCTCTGATGCAGCGATAACCGTGTAGGTCTTGCCAAGCTTTCTCCTCTTTTTTATTATCTTACATACCTTGTCAATGTCGACTTCTTTTTCAGGAACAAGAATTATATGGGCCCCCCCAGCAAGGCCTGACATCAAGGTCAGCCAGCCTGAACTTCTTCCCATGAGCTCTGCAATCATCACCCTGTCATGGGACTTTGCAGTTGTCTGCAGCCTTGATATCTCCTCGGCCGCTGTTTCAACTGCGCTCTGAAAGCCGATGCAGTAGTCTGTTGATGACAAATCGTTATCGATTGTCTTTGGAATGCAAATGACATTGACGCCAAGCCCGCTTAACTTTTTAGCAGAGCTCAAAGTGCCGTCCCCACCCACAATAATCATAACGTCTATCTTGAATTTTTCCAGAGTATCAAGCATCTTTTTTTGGCCGTCCTTTAGCTTGAAGGGATTTGCCCCTGATGTCCCGATAATAGTTCCGCCATCTTGATAAATGTCGTTGACATCATCAACAGTCAAAGTCTTGGCATTGCCTTCTACAAGGCCTGTATAGCCGTCAAGAAATCCGACTACCTCAAACTTGTAGTCGTTGGCCTTTTTCACTATGGCCTGTATTATGGCATTAAGGCCAGGGCAGTCGCCTCCGCCTGTCATAACGCCTATCTTCATTTTTTTCATTGTTTATATTTTGAAATTCTTAGAATAAAAAAGCAAAGCAATTCGCGCATTACACAAGCAATACAAATATATAGTGCATACCAATATTCTATTATGCGCAAGCTTTTTGACAAGATAAAATCAGGCGACACCTACAAGCTTCTGATAAACGGCAATTGGGTGGAATCGTCCACAAAAAAAACATTGGATGTCATAAACCCTGCAAACGGCTCATTGGTAGCAAAGGTGCAAAAGGCATCCAAGATAGATGCTGAGAAAGCAATAAAGGCTGCTTTCAAATCAAAACCAAAGGCTAACATGCCTGCCTTTAGAAAGTCCGAGATTCTAATCAAGATGGCAGAGCTTTTGGAAAAGTACTCTGAAGATTTCATAGACATCATATGCAAAGAGTCGGGCAAGACTCAAAGCCTTGCAAAAGGAGAGGTGCATGCATCCGTTACAAGGCTAAAGCTTGCAGCAGAAGAAGCCAAGGCCCTAAGAGGCGAGATAATAGGAGGCGACATTCTCAAGGAAACAAGAGACACAGCCCTTGTCATGAGGCAGCCCTTAGGGGTTGTTTTGGCAATAAGCCCTTTTAATTATCCTCTGTTTACAGCAATTTCTAAAATCGCTCCTGCAATAGCGGCAGGCAACTCTGTTATTGTAAAGCCTGCAAGCGCAGACCCGATTTCCCTTTTGATGTTTGGAAAGATTATGCAGGAAGCGGGCATGCCAGACGGGACAGTAAACATAGTGACTGGCTCGGGCTCTGAGATAGGCGACTTTATGGTGGCGCATCCTGACGTTGACATGATTTCCTTCACCGGCGGAACAGAGGGGGGCAAGCACCTGGCAAGCATTGCAGGCATGAAAAAGCTCCATTTGGAGCTTGGCGGGAAGGCGCCTGCCATTGTACTTGACGACTGTAACTTGGACAATGCTGTGAAAGAATGCCTGATAGGCTCTCTCAAGTTCTCGGGGCAGAGGTGCGATGCCATAAGCAGGATACTAATTGTTGAATCAATTGCGGACAAGTTCGTTGAAAAGGCAATGGAAGAAATGAAGGAATGGAAGTTCGGCGACCCTTCAAAGGAGGACACTGTTGTTGGCCCGCTGATCAACGAAAAGGCTGCCAGCTTTGTCAAGGAGCTTGTTGACGACGCGATTTCAAAGGGAGCCAAGCTTTTGTGTGGAGGCAAGAAATACGAGCACGGCTATTTCGAGCCCACTTTACTAGACAATGTTACCAAGAACATGCGAATTGCCTGGGAGGAAACCTTTGGCCCTGTTGTTACGATAATCAGGGTTAAGAATTATGAGGAAGCAATCGAGCTTTCCAACAAGTCGGAATTCGGCTTGGATTCTTGCATATTCACCCAGGATATTGACAAGGCAATCGATGCTGGCCTTAGAATAGAGTCAGGCTCTGTGCATGTGAACGCCCACCCGACGCACGGCGTTGGACTTTTCACGTTCGGCGGGGACAAGGAATCCGGCATGGGCAGGCAGGGAGTAATGCACAGCGCAATCGAGATGACAAAGCCGCACACCATTGTTCTGCACCCGAAAGCAATTGTTTCTTGAAAAGACGTTTAAAGTTTATTATATCAATATAATAATGGCAAAAAGAAGCAGAAACGACATAGTAGAAAATATTCTTAGAAATACGGGAAACTGGAAATCCAAAACGTGTGTATATCACAAATCAAACACATCATACGTAAATTTTTTGAAATATTACAACTCTTTAATAGGTTCAGAACTTTTAGAAGAAAGGAAACCTGCTCAAGATAGATACGAATGTAAAAGAACAAAAAAAGGCGAAGAAGCCTTGACATCGCTTAAAAAAACATCTCTTCTGCTAAACGACTTCAAGAAAATTTTTTACAAAAGCTAATACTATACGCATAATTTTCTTTTTTTAAGCCAGATAACAATTATAGTATATGGTATTGTTTAGAGCCTACGACATACGTGGCATATACAAGCAGGATATCGACGAAAAGATAATGCTTAAAATGGGAAAGGCCCTTGGCACAATGCTCAAGGGCAACAAGAACATCGCTGTTGGCTATGACACAAGGCTTTCTTCCAAAAGGCTATTCGACCAGTTCACAAAGGGAATAACCTCAACAGGATGCAATGTTGTAAACATTGGCATGGTCACAACGCCCATGCTATACTTTTACGCATGGAAGAAGAAGACGTTCGGCGCAATGATTACTGCTTCTCACAATCCAAAGGAATGGAACGGCCTAAAGCTGGTCAGACCGTCCGGGATTAGCTTCATCAACGAACTCGATGACTTGAAAAAGACCTACAGTTTCGGCAAGTTCATCGAGGGCAACGGCAAGATGACAAAGAGCAAGATTTCAGACGACTACTTGACATACATCAAGAGAAAGATTGGCCGCATCGACAGCAAAATAGTTGCCGAGTTCTTTGGCGGCTCTGCTGTGACAACGATCCCCCTTCTAAAAAGGCTTGGCCTAGAAGTCACAGCCCTGCACGACATCCAGGACGTCAACTTCTTTGGCTTCGACAGCCCTGACCCATTAAATCCGTCCAACCTAAAAACACTAAAAGACAAGGTAAAGGCAAAGAAGGCGGACTTTGGGGTTGCCTTTGACGGCGACGGGGACAGGGCGGTGTTCATAGACGAAAAAGGCAACGAGGTGGACATAAGCAAAGTCATGGCGATATTCATAGACTATGTCCTAGACAAGAAAAGCAGGGGCAAGATAATAGTTACAAGAGACGCGTCCAGCGGCCTTAAGGAGCTTACCGAAAATTGCGACGGCAAGCTGATATGGAGCAAGATAGGGCACGGCTATATCGAAAGGAGAATAGCATTCGAAAAGGCGCTTTTCGGGGGCGAGCAGAGCGCGCACTTTTCCTTCAACGACTACTATCCTTTTTCAGACGGCTTTCTGGCAACCGCCGTGATGGCCAAGATACTAAGAGAAAACAAAAAGAGCCTGTCTGAGATTGCAAAGGACAAAAAGTTCTCAATGATAAACCCTATCGGCAAGTTCTACATGAATGTCGGGAGCGACGATAACAAGAAGAAGGTAATGAAAAGGCTCAAGAAAAAGTACCACGACGAAAAGCATGTCATGGGCGGTGTCAGAATGAAACTGAGCAAGAACGAGTGGGTCTTGTTCAGGCCCAGCATGAACACTCACGAGATAAATCTGTGCATCGAGGCGAAGACCAAGACAAAGCTAAACGATTTGTACAAAAAGTATTCTAGCGTTGTAAAGAAGCTTGTTTAATTAAAATGCCAACTGTGTTATCTTGTTTTTTTCTTCATCTATTCCGCGTTCTTCCAGATATTCCGTGAGTTTATGGTCAATTGTAGAATAGTTGAACATTGCCTGTAAAATTTTCTTGTTTTTTTCAGACATAAAATTTCCCAAGTTTCTGAAATCTTTCTTGACAAGAATTTCGCCTTTCCCATTATTGTTGCACATGCGCAAACGGGCTGTAATATTAGAGCCTTTTTTTACGTAAATGTCATGGCTTTGGCCTGCCGTTTCAAGACCAATTTCATCTGCTCTCAAAGCCTCTTTAATGAAATAAGGCATTTGAGCAAAATCTTGACAACCAAAACTAAACGGCAGTTCCAGTTTATTGTAAGTAAAACCGCTACTGAGTTTGACATCGTATAGGCTTTTGGTCTTAATATCTACCATGCCCAGTATTGGTACCCATGAAATATATTGTTTTCTATACCTTTTCTCTCAAAACTAGAAATTTTTATGCTAACTCATGTCCCTGGCAGCGTCTGCTAGCTTGTTTGGGTCTATGTGAGGAACAGTCTCGCCCATGAACTCCAGATATCCCTGCCATGCCTTTAGAGAAATTGTCATGGGGGCTCTTGGGATTATCCTGAAATGGTTGCAATAATTGTCATCCAAAGCAGCTGAGAAGTTCAAGACATTGAACTGGTCGCTTATCTCCCGAATTATCCTAACGCTCCTGTGCATGTACTTGGCAACTGCGTCTATCTCGTCGTCACTCAGGTTAACAAACGAGGGGTTCTCAAGATTCATTATAACAAGCTCGACCTTGCCGAAAGCAGGGGACCATTCAACGAAAAACACGGTCTTTGTCTTCTGATCAAAGTCCAACACAAGGTTCATGTTGTTTAGGGCCTTTACCCAGGACTTCCAGTATCCTTTGTCAGCATTCTTCATTGTTCGTTTTGTCATTGCCAATGGCTCGTCCTCGCAGTGGTACTGGCCATGGAAGTGCTCCAAAGAGGCTGCCGCCTTTAAGCCGTAGTTGTTGTGCAAGGAAACATACTTTTTCTTTGTAAGTTTTCCAATCTTCCGAACAAGACTCAAACCGTCCACCCACTCCTCGTGAGAAAGGTCAATGGGATTTGTTATGTGGGTCGTGTAGTTGTAAACTATGATGCCGTGTATTATGCCGCTTGCGTACCAGTTCGAGAAGGTTATGGCCTTGTTTTGTATGTACTGCTTCTCAAGGCCTGTCTCTGGCGCGAAGTTGGCGCACTTTTTCGGGTCGCAGAACATGCAGTCGTTCATAAGCGCCCTTGGCTTTAGCTCCGCTGTGAGCTCGACTCTTCTTGTCTCCCTTTCCAGGTCTATTCTCGACTTTGTCCCGAATGCCGGGTTTTTCCTCAGCTTGATGTTGAAAGAAATAGGGTTTTCCAATGGATCTAGCACATTCGAGGTTATGGACGTTTCAAGAGAAGCCAAATCTGCCGCCTGCACATCCTTTAGGTATTCGTCGAGTTCGTTTATCATAACAATATTTTATTAACCTTTATTAATATCTTATTCTTGAGGCCCCTGTAGTTCAGCTTGGATAGAACAGTTCCCTGCGGAGGAACAGACCCGCGTTCAAATCGCGGCGGGGGCATTCAGTTAAGCATAAATCTCTTTACTCATTATGAATTGTATGGAAAGTCAAAAAACGCCAAGCGTATTCTGCAAAAAAGGACTTGTTCCTTTGACAATGTTTGACGTGTTCGCATACAAAAAAATAGCCCAAGAACCAGAAATGGCTAAGGAAATTTTCGGAGATTATGCGCCAAGAGTGTTGGAGATTTTGAATTCCGACTTTTCAGCCAAAGCTTCGGGTGACACAATAGGAAAGACTCATTATTCAATTCTCCCTGACGAAAGGGGTTTTTGCCCGTTCTACATCGAGAAAAAGAATTCATGCATGATATCGGACGAAAGGCCGAAAAGCTGCATAACTTGATTATTTTCTGAGAATGACGGGTTTGAAGTATTTCTCAACAAAATTTGTCATCTCCAAGATTTGATTATCTGAAAATTCAACATCTTCTGGAACAACCACCAACTTGTCGTCGTCATCGTCTAGTCGATGTATTATGGCTATACACCTACCAGTAAATTCTTTCAGAGGCTTTTCAACGCCAAGAACATAAGCATCAAGTTCTTCCCCGTCTGCAGATTTTGTGTTTGGAACAAAACCGTAATTGGCCTTGTAAATTATTTCATGCTTTGGATGCTTGCTTCCCAAAGGCCTGTCTATGCTAACAGTAACAATCTCATTAAGATACTCTTTAGCATTAGTTTTATTCATATATTTTCTTTAGAACAGAGGCATTAATATTTAACTTTCAATTATTCTTTTTATGGAAATAAGGTCTCCGTTGGTAATAATTATCGAGCTTCTAGGCAGCCTTATAGTCAACACCATAGAGAGCTTTGTGACAATCTATGTAAAATTGCTCGAGCTTTTTGTGACACTCGGCTACATATCAGGGCTAAGCCCCTTGGGCTTTATTTTGGCGCTGTTCATAGGCTCGCTTGTCATCTATTTCATAATAAAGTACGTTTTCGGCTCGTCCAAGACACTGGTATTCGTATTCCTGTTCTACTTTGCATTGCTGGTTCTGCTTGGAATATCACTTGTATTTGTTTAGGTCCAAAGAAACATCCAAAAGCAGCTGCTCTTCCTTTGCAGTGTCGTACTTGTGCTTGGTCTTGATCTCAACGGATGTGACAAAGCCCAGCATGTTAAAGCTCGGGGTGACTTCTATTCTTGCATTGGTTCTCTTTGCAAAGCCCCTTAGCTTGGCGTTCTTGTTTAGCATCTTTGCAGCTTCCCTGTTCTTTCCCGAGAGAAGCGCAACAACCCTTCCTATGCTCACTGAGAAAATGTAGAATCCCATTACCGAGAGTATTACGAGAATGGTTGCCCTTATGGGTATTAGGGCTGCCAAGTCGAACATGGTCGACATCATAAGGTATGACGTGTAGAGCAGGAAAAGCCCGAATATCAAAAAGAAGCCGACTTCCAAAGGCATTTCCCTAAAGTCCGCTGGCCTGAACTTTTTCTCCTTCTTGTCGTATACGACCCAGATGTCTTTTGGCTTGAAAAACGACCTGAAGATGAACGAGTGACCAAAGGTCACTTCCTCTATTCTTATGCCCCTTTTGCTCTTTCTTTTGGCAGTGTCAAGAAACCTTGCCAGTCTTGCTGCCAAAAAAGCTGCAGATAGTATTGCAAAGACTCCTGAAATTCCCGGCGAAAATGGGAAGAAGACGAAGATGAATATGAATGACGAAACGAACAAACCGTTCAAAAACTGCTGGATTTTCATATACTTTATAGAAGGTTTTTGGTTTATAATAGTTTCTGAATGTTTAAACATACGATTAAAAGAATGAATAGACAACATTCTATTG
>JAFGAZ010000011.1 GCA_016933455.1 Candidatus Aenigmatarchaeota archaeon | reverse complement strand
TTCTGAGCATGGGCAACTCTATGAAAAAAGACGACGACATAGGCAATATTGTCATAGGCATGCTAAAATCCGATGCCAAGAAAATGAGGGGAGATACCAATCCGGAGAATTTCATAGGCAAGATTTCAGGCTTTGACAACATAATTCTGCTAGACGCTGTGCAGTTTGAAGGAAATGTCGGCGAAGTCAAAGCATTCAAACTAGAGGAAGTAGAAGACAGACTGACTTCGACCCACAGCATGCCGATTGCGCTGCTGAAAAAATTCTATCCTGAAGCGAAAATAACAGTCATCGGGATAAGGCCAAAAAGCGTGGATTTCGGAGAGGGCATATCAGATGAGCTTGAAGAGAAGATGGACAATATAGTAAAAAAAGTGGATGAAATCATTGTTTCTTTGTGAGATTCACAAGCTTCTTTTTGTCGCTGGACGAAAACTCGAAATCGTTCCTAATGTTTATTGCTTTCGGCTTGGTAGGGCAAACATCCTGGCACATGCCGCACAAAACGCATATCCCAAGGTCAAAATCTATTTTCCCCTTTTCCTTGAATTTGACAGCCCCGACAGGGCAGTACCTCTCGCACATCCTGCACCCTATACACCTTTCAGGGTAGTAGTTGATTCTTCCCCTAAAGCGCTTGCAGGGCTTTAGCTTTTCCTTTGGATACATTCTAGTAAACGGCTTTTTGAAAAGGCTTTTCAGAGCCTCGATTAGTATGCTCATATAATTCCCCTCATGACCAGAACAAATTCAACCAATGCGAATATCATGACAACCAGGTAGAACTTGAAAGCCTGGTCAACCCTGAACCTGGAAGTTGTGGCCTGCGCCAAGCCGTAGAGAAACAAAAACAAGATGCTTGAAACAAAAAGCATGACAAGGCTGTTGCCAAAAAGAAGCATCGGCAAAAAGAAGATGAAGAAAAGCCTCTTCATTGACATGGCAAGATTCATCAAAGCCAGGTTCTTGCCGCTGTATTCTGTCCTGCTCCCGCCCATTATCTCTGTCGGGGCTTCTGTGGTGTCAAAAGGCGTCACATGCACCTCGAGCATGGAGATAAGGCCTAAGCATATCGAGGATATGGGCAGAGCAAATATCACCATGCTGCTTTGCAAAGCAGAAAAAGAAATCACATTAGCATGAAGCATGAAGGTCACGACAGTTATGACAAGCGTTATCTCGTAAACTACCATGAGAATCATCTCCCTCATCGAGCCTATAATGGAAAACGGATTGTCCGACGAAAGGCCTGCAAGAACGTAAAATGAGCTGGCAAGAATTGTCAAATAAAGCAAGAGTATGAAATCGTAGCTAAAGCTAAGTAATGAAAACGGGACAAACAAAAACAAAGCAAATACAGAAACAAAATAAAGAAGCGGGGCATGCCTGAAAAAAGGATCGTTCTGGGTTTTCAGGAGCTTTTTCTCGAAAAGCTTGATTATGTCATAAAAGGGCTGGACGATCGGTGGGCCTGCCCTGTTTTGGAACTTGGCGTTTAGCTTTCTTAGAATGCCCTCGTAAAACAATGCAATGAAAGGCACAAGAAAAAAGAAGACTATCTCGTACATACGTACTTCCTCCTAAACTCTGATTCGCAGTTGGATTCCACCTTGCCGTCTTTTGCGACAAGCACCCTCTCAAGGCAGCTAAAGCAGGGGTCCAAAGAACCCATTATAACGGGTATGTCTCCTATCTTTCTTTCCAAAAGTATTTTTTCTGCGATCTTAAGGTAAGCAAAGGTCGGGGTTCTCATCTTTACTCTTTCTATCTTGCCGTCCTTGAATTTCATATAGTAGAAAAGTTCCCCCCTTGGCGCCTCGACCCTACCAAGACCCTCGCCGTCAGGAACATTGGTTATAACAAACTTTGGTATCTGCTGGCTTGGTAGCATGTTAAGAATCTGCCTTACCAATTTGCAAGACTCCAAAACCTCGGCAACCCTGACATATGTCCTGTCGAAAGAATCGCCGTTGTCAGTTATGATCTCCTTGAAATCAAGTTTCCTGTATATGCCAAACGGAGGGTCGAACTTTCTTATGTCGCACCTAACCCCGCTGGCCCTTGCGCAAGGACCGACAAGGCTGTATCTTTTGGCATCAGCCTTTGTTATTATGCCAACGCCCCTAAGCCTTGAAGCTATCACCCTGTCTGTTGTTAGATCCTTCATGTAGTTTGCAATGCTTTTCTCAACGCTGTCTATCCTATCAATAATGAATTTCTTGTTGCCCTCTTCCAAATCAAAGCGAACGGTCTTTATCTTGTTGAAATTGTGGTGCACCCTTCCGCCTGTTATTTTCTCGAAAACATCTATTATCTTCTCTCTTTCCCTCCAGAAATACATGAACATGGTCTCATACCCTATCTCATGGGCAATGACACCTAGCCATAAAATATGGCTGTGCAATCTTTCAAGCTCCATCATAAGGGCCCGAATCAGCTTCACTCTTTCTTCAGGATCGTATTTTAGAATTCCCTCAACTGTCATGCAATAGGCATTCTCATGCGCAGACGAGCATATGCCGCATATCCTCTGGGATGTGTACAAGGCAGAGTCGGGATTTTTCCCCTCCATCAACTTTTCTATTCCCTTGTGCGTGTAGCCCATCCTTATCTTGACATCCTTTATTGTGTTGCCGTCAAGACTGATTCTTAGGCACATGGGCTCCTTGAGCGTTGGGTGCTGCGGACCTATTGGCAGGGTATAGTCGTGTGTTATCTCGTGCATTTTCATCACTTTAGCATTGGCGGCTCTCCTTTGTAGTTGTCTGGAAGGAACAGCTTGAGATGAAGGTTGATATTGCCCACGAACTCGACACCGAAAAAGTCATGTATCTCCCTTTCATAATAATCGGCGCTAGGATAGTCTTCTGTTATGCTCTCGACCTGCCTGTCGTCATTTGGAACCTTGACACTGACAGTGCTGATAACTCCCTTGCTATCGAAATGATAGTCAATGCTAAAGCCGTCGTCTTGTCTGCAGACTATGGCTATTAGCCTAAGCCCTTTTTTTATCTTGCTTCTTACCTTCATCATCTTTAAAACCTAGCAGCTTTAGTATGCCATCCATTATGGCTTCCGGCCTTGGGGGGCAGCCCGGTATGTACATGTCAACTGGTATTATCTTGTCAACCGGCCCTGCGAAATTGTAGCAGTCCTTGAAAGGCCCGCCGGATATTGCGCACGAACCTATTGCTATAACCTTCTTGTCCCCTGCCATCTGGTCGTATATGGTCTTTAGCCTTTCCTTGCTTTGGTTGTTTACAATGCCGCTAACCAGCAAAATGTCAGCATGCCTTGCGCTTTCTTTTAGCTGGCACCCGAACCTTTCAATGTCGTATCTTGGAGTTATCAGGGCAAATATCTCGAGTATGCAGCCGTTGCAACCCCCGGCGTCATAGTTGCTAACCCACGGGGACTTTTTTAACATCTTCATATGCTAACACCTGCAATTAGCAGCATTGACAATAGTATGACAAAAACCAAAATTATTCTTTTCTTGTCAAAGAACTTGCCAAGGTCCTTTGGTATGATTATCTTCGCGGGGTCTCTTTCTCCGCCCATGTAAATGTCGATCTTGTTTTTCTTCTTCATGCAAGCACCAAACTCAAAAGCTCAATTTGTAAGCTCGGAAGTATTCCCAAAATAACGCAAGTAATAGCAAGCAGACCGTTCACGACCGTAATGGGCTCGGGTATGCTCTTTTGCCTGCCCTCTCCCACAAGCAGAACGTAAACTATCTTGTAATACATTATGAAAAGCAAAAGCGCAATAAAGATTCCAAGTATTGTTATGATGGGAGTTAAAATAAAACTGCCAGTAAACAAGAACCATTCCGAAACAAACATATTGAAAGCAGGAAGGCCTGCCAAAGAAAGGCACGCGATGGTGGCAAAGATATCATTTGACCTGCTTTGGAAATAAGAGCCCTCGAGCTCGTGGATGAAAGTCTTCTTTCTGCCAAATATCCAAAGCGTTAGGAAGAACAGCAAACCAGTGAAGGTGTAGTTGAATATCTGTATGACGCTAAGAATTCCCATCTCGCCTTTAATCATTGTAACAGACAAATCCAACACAACAAAAAGTATCTGTATGAAATTGGAAACCATGAGATATCTTTTCAGCCGATTTTCGAATATGCCGAATATGGAAAGTATAGACATCAAGACAAGGCACAGCATCGCTATTAGAAAAAACGGGATTGCTATTTTTGTCTGAAACAGATTTAGGAAAAACCAAGACAGCAAAACAGCGGAAAACATGTTAAGGCTGGCAAACTCGCCAAAATCATAGTGTTTGTAGAAAGCAAAAAGTATGAGCACAAAAACCGAGATGTACCAGTAGAACAAAGAAGTGATGGAAAAAATCATCAGCGATATTATCAGAATAAAGTTCTTTTTCTCGTAAAAAAACGAATGAACGGAAAACGAGAGCCCGAGCAGGGATATTAATGCAGCGAAAAAAACCTGCAACATAAACTTATTTTGCCAAACCCGCCTCTTATTGTTAACTATCACCTGAAAATAAGGCTTGTTATAACGAAAACAAAATACAGCATCAAAAGAACAACGCCCTCTTTCCAGGTTATCTCTCTTTCTGTTTTAGAGAAAATAATAAAAAGCGTCAAAACAAGCGCCAAGAAACCTGACGCTATGGTAAAGGAAATTATGGAAGCTTCTATTGGAGATATTATGCAAACAATACCCAAAACCAGAGACGAGTTCGCTACAACGCTTCCAAGAAGGTCGCCCATTGCCATGCCATAATGCCCCTTTAGAACAGAATTCGTATTGAAAAAAAGTTCTGGCAATGTCGTGCCTATTGAGACAATGGTTAGGCCTATTAGCAAGGGAGACAGACTAAGCTCCGACACAAGGGGTATTGCAAACTCCACAACGAATCTTGCGCTCAAAAGCAAGACAAAGAGGCTGAAAACGAAAAGGACAACCTCCTTTTCCATCATTTTTCTAGAAATATGGTCAGCCATTATCTTGCGGAAATGCGACCTTTGCGAAATTAGCCTAAACAGGTATAGGAAAAAAGATCCCACAAGCAAGATGCCATCGAACCTAGAAAGACCGTTGTCAATAAAGAGGAATATGGGCAGCATTGCTATAAGGGCGGTGTAGAACACGTCCCTTTTTTCTATCTCGCTTTCTATCTTTATTCTTTTTCCCAAAAGCGACGTTATGCCAACAACAATTGTCAGATTAACAATATTGGCGCCCAGAATATCGCCCAAGGATATGCCGGAAAAACCGCTAAGAGCAGACATTATGCCCACAAACAACTCCGGCATGGATGTCATGACAGCCATTAAAACAAAGCCCACCACGAATTCTCTTAGATGATAAAACCTGGCAACTTTTATCAGGCTCTTTACAACAAAGTGTCCGCTTACTGCAAGGCCTGCGCACGAAAGCATGAAAAACAAAAGGTCAGTAAATAGCATAAGAATATCTTGCAAAACTATGTTATATTTCTACCTGTTCATTTTCCTTTCAAACGACTTTTCCTTTTTGGAAAGGTACCTAAGAAGCTTTTGGGCTTCTTCCTTTTCTATCATTATCTCTGTTATTTCTGAGATGAGTGTGAACACTATAGCTCCCAGTATGAAGCTTAGAAAGATGAACAAGTCGATTTCAAGCTCTATGTTAAAGGAGCTAAGAAGGTAATAGTCCTCCATGACCCTAAATAGGAAAAGCACAATAAAGAACATGACAAATCTGGTATACTTTTTCCTGTGCTTTTTCACATGCTTGTATGTCTTGTGATGCAGTCTTTCCCTGTCTTTGGCCATACTCTCATTTTCTTTATTCTGTCTTATATGCTTTTCTATGGCTAAACTTTAAAACAGCGAAATCAACAAAATAATATGAAAAAATGGCACGCCATGACATGCGAGCAGGTAAAGAAGGACTTGAAAACGCATGAGAACGGCCTGAAAAACTCCCAAGTGCACCAAAGGCTTAAAGAGTACGGAGAAAACAAGCTGAAAAACAAGGAGAAAAGAACCTCGATAATAATATTTCTTGAGCAGTTCAAAAGCTTTCTTGTAATACTTCTGATTTTTGCAACATTCATATCGCTTTTAATGGGCCTTAGAACCGATGCCATGGTCATTGGTGCAATTCTTGTTCTAAACGCATTCCTTGGTTTCTACCAAGAGCACAAGGCAGAAAAGGCAATAGAAGCTCTAAGGAAAATGATAGTTACAAAGGCGCTGGTCTTAAGAGACGGCCAAAAAATAGAAATAGATGTTGAGCACCTTGTTCCGGGAGATATTGTTATTCTTGATTCGGGCAACAGGGTGCCAGCTGACCTGCGCTTGATTGAAGCCATCAACATGAAAATAGACGAATCCATGCTAACAGGGGAGTCAGTGCCAGCAACCAAAAACACAAAAAAGCTAACCGATGTTCCTCTGTCAGAAAGGGAGAACATGGCGTTCATGGGAACTTTGGTCAACTACGGAAGGGGAGTTGGCATTGTGGTCTCAACGGGAATGGAAACCGTAATGGGAAAAATAGCTGGAATGGTGCAGGAAAGAGAGGAGCAAACGCCTTTGCAGAAAAAACTGCAGCATCTTGGCAAGACTTTGAGCATTGTGGTTTTGATAGAAGCAGTGTTCATATTCATTATAGGGCTTGCAAGATCGTTAGACATATTCGACATGTTTTTAACAGCGCTTAGCCTTTCAATTGCCGCTGTTCCAGAGGGCCTGCCGGCTGTGATAACCCTGACACTGGCAATAGGAACGCAAAGAATGCTAAAGAAAAACGCGGTGGTAAAAAAACTGGCTGCTGTGGAAGCTCTTGGCTCAACAACTGTTATATGCGCTGACAAGACAGGAACCATGACAACAAACGAGATGACAGTCAAAAAGATGTGGAGCTCTGGCAAAACAGTGGATGTTTCTGGAATAGGCTTTAACCCTAAGGGAGAATTTCTGCTTGACAAGAAAAAGATAGACCCGAAAAAATACGGCGCGCTTGACATGATAATCAAGATAGGCTCCATGTGCAACAATTCTTTAATCAGAAGGCAGGAGAACTGCTCCATAATAGGGGACCCAACAGAAGGAGCGCTAAAGGTTCTGGCCAACAAGGCGGGCCTTAAGGAGGACTATAAGAAACTAGACGAGATACCCTTTTCATCGGAAAGAAAGAAGATGACCACAATACACAACGTTGACGGGGAAATATACGCTTTCACAAAAGGCGCCCCTGAAGTTATTCTCAAGTCATGCTCCAAGCTTCATGCAAATAGGAAGTTAACAAGAAAAGAGATAGACAAAACTTTGGAAACTGTCAAGGATTTTGCGGAAAAGGGCATGAGGGTATTGGGCTTTTCCTACAAGAAGCTTAGCAAGAAATATTCTTTGGAATCCGCGGAAAGGGACATGACCTTTGCAGGTCTTGTTGCAATGATAGACCCGCCAAGAAAGGAGACCAAAAAAGCCATAATGCTCTGCAAAAAGGCGGGAATAAAAATCAAGATGATAACAGGAGACCACGAGCTCACAGCAAAGGCTGTTGCAGCAGAAGTCGGGCTCAACGGAAAGGTCCTAAGAGGCGAGGACCTAGACAAGCTAGATAACAAACAACTAAACGACATTGTCAGGGAAGTTACCATATTTGCCAGGGTGTCGCCGAATCACAAAATAAAGATTGTGGATGCTTTGAAAAAAGCGGGCCATGTTGTTGCCATGACAGGCGACGGGGTAAACGACGCTCCAGCCCTAAAAAAGGCTGACATCGGCGTTGCAATGGGCATAAAGGGAACAGACGTTGCCAAGGAGTCGTCCGACATGGTCTTGATGGACGACAACTTTTCAACTATAGTTTCAGCAGTAGAGGAAGGCAGGGGAATTTACGACAACATAAGAAAATTTGTAAAGTTTCTTTTGGCAGCCAACTTTGCCGAGCTCATAACAATAACAGCAGCAATAATTGTAGGCTTTAGCGATCCTTTGACAGGAGCAGCAGTTCTTCCGTTTGTGCCCATACAGATATTGTGGATTAACCTCATAACAGACGGCATACCTGCCCTGGCGCTAAGCGTTGACCCAAAGGACAAGAACATAATGAAGGAAAACCCGAGAAACCCAAAAAAAGGTATAGTAAACGGTCTTCTTCCATTTATATTAGCTGTTTCTATACTGCACTTTGTAACAACCTTTTTTGCATTCTTTACTGTTTTCCAAGAAACAGGAATACCTATAAAAGCACAAACGGTAGCACTGACCACAACAATATTATTTGAAATGTTTTTTGTTTTCAACTGCAGGTCCGACAAAAAGGGCATACTTAGAAACAATCCCCTAAAAAACAAGAAACTTTTCCTGGCAGTAATAATATCAGTTGTTTTACAGCTTATGATAATCTATGTTCCTTTCTTACAAAACATATTCCACACAACAGCACTAACAGCAAGTGACTGGATAAAGGTATTAGCATTTTCTTCCTTTGGAATAATAGCAATGCCGGAAATATTTATGAAAAAACCAAAGGTTTTAAAATGAAAGAATTTGTTCTAAAACTAGCAAGAAGGGCTGTGGAAGAATTCGCAAAAACAGGAAAAAGAATCGAAATTCCAAAAGAAAGGCCCAAGGAAGCGGATGAGAAAAGGGGCGTTTTTGTAACTTTGTTCAAAAAAGGCGAACTAAGGGGGTGCATAGGCTTTCCTTATCCGGAAAAGACAATGGTGGAAAACATAGTCGATGCTTCGCGGCTTGTTTGCCAGGACCCGAGATTTGAGCCCCTAAGAAAAGAGGAGCTAAAAGACATTAGAATCGAGGTTTCCATTCTGACAGAACCCAAGCTAATAGAAACAAAACCAGAAGACTATGAAAAGGAAATAGAATTAGGCAAGGACGGTTTGATAATCAGGAGCAGCATGTTCAGCGGCCTTTTCTTACCCCAGGTTCCAATAGAGCAGAAATGGAATTTGGAAGAGTATCTTGAAAATCTGTGCTACAAGGCGGGTCTTCACGGGGATGCATGGAAGGATTCGTCATCAAAGCTCTACAAATTCCAAGCAATTGTCTTTTCAGAGGGTATTTAAAATTTTCCAGTTCTGCATCTGACGAAGTTATGTTTAATAAGCGGCTTTCGAATAGGAATTATAGGTGAAATTATGGCCAAAAAGCAAACAGGATGGGTCAAAGCAAGTGGATGGCTTTTTGTACTAGGTATTTTGATATCAGTTGTATCCGGATTGGTTCCTAGTATCGATTCGGCAATGGTAACGGGTGTTTTAGCAGTGATGGGTTTCATCATTGGTTTGCTCGGTGCACTTGGCGTCGGAAGTATTGACAAGTCAGACGTCAACATGTTCCTTTTGTCTGTTGTTGCCTTAATGGCAGCAGGCGGCGCAGGAGCGGCATTCGAGAACGTCATGTACATAGGTAGCTACATGATGGCAATAGTGAACTACATAGGTGTGCTAGTAGTACCAGCAGCAGTCTTAATTGCCCTAAAGGCACTTTGGACTTCAGCTTCTACAAAGTTCTAGTGACATATTATCTTTTTAGAAAAACACCCCCTCCTTTCTTTTTTTTAACAACATAAGACCAAGGAATATTATGGCTTTTAGCAACATTCTTCAAAAGGAGCTTGCAGGCAAGATGCCAGAAGAGAAGCTTGGACTTCTTCCAGGAGGCTATCAGATAATAGGAGACATTCTGATAGTGAAACTGGACAGCAAGCTGGTAAGGCAAAGAAAGCTTATTGGAAAGGCAATAATCAAGATTTTCCCGCACATCAAGACAGTTTGCCGTTTCAAAAGGCTTGGGCCTATAACAAGAAAGCCTGAACTTGAGATAATAGCAGGAGAAAAAAACACTTTAACTGTACACAAAGAGCACGGCTGCCAGTTCCTAATAGATGTCTCCCAGTCGATGTGGTCCAAAGGCAACAAAAACGAAAGAAAGAGAATGGCAGAGCTTGCAAAACCGAAAGAAACAATAGTCGACATGTTCGCAGGAATTGGCTACTGGACGATTTTCATGGCAAAGCACTGCAAACCAAGGAAGATATACGCAATAGACATAAACCCAAAGGCAGTAGAGTTTTTAAGAAAGAATACTTTCCTAAACAATGTGGAAGGCAAGGTCGAGATACTAGAAGGCGACTGTCGCAAAATGTCCAAACTATTGGAAAACACTGCTAACAGGATAGTTATGGGCTATATCTTTGACACGGAAAAGTTCCTGCCGCATGCATTTAGAATGGCCAGGAAAAACTGCACAATTCATTTTCACAGAAATGCCAAAGATCCTGAAACTGTCAAGGAAAAGTTAGAAAAAATAGCAGGAAAACACAATGTGAAAATAAAGTTCCTAAAAATTGTGAAGATAAAGTCATATTCCCCGAACACTTGCCACTATGTTTTCGACTTGAAAATTACAAAACCTTGATATCAAGCCTGTTCTTGGAAACCCCAGGAGAGAATGGAAGCACTTTTTGCCTGCCAACTATCTTGTATTTGAAATTGTATATCTTGGCTTTCTCCTTGACCTTTTTCTCAAGTTCAGCAAAGCCCTTGGAAAACCCGTAAAGATGAATTATGGTTCCCTTCTTGGAATGAAGGACTGCCACATCAATAAATTCAATAGCAGTTTCCGGCAAAGGCATTATTATCCTGTCAAAAATGCCCAAATTCCTTGACTTTCTCACATCCCAGCATATGTTCTTGACATTGGTTAGCCTGTTTAGGTGCACGCTTTTCACAGCGTACTTTACAGCCTCAAGGTTCATCTCAACGCAGGTTATCTTGGTATGGGGATGCTTTTTGGCAATGGCTATTGCAAACGGCGCAACGCCCGAGAACATGACCAAGACGTTCTCATCTCCTTTAACCTTTTCAACGATTCTTTGCCTTTCTGTTGCTTCCCTTGGAGAAAAGTAGCTTTTTCTCGGATCGACCTTGATTAGGTAGCCGTTCTCCTTGTGAACAACCTCAGTGTCCCTTTTGCCCTTGATTAGTCTTGAGGGATGAAGCCTGAACTTGCCTTGTCTTTTGTCTGTTTTCTGGAGAACCGACAAAACCGCTTTATGTCTTTGCATTATTTCTTCTGCAGCTTTTTTGGGATTTTTAACATCAGAGCCTATTATGGCAACTGACTTTTCCCTGCTTCCGACAATCTCATAGGCAATTCTCATGTTTTATATATTTCATGAGACCACATTAAAAATATGCTGTATCTGATAGGCCTTGGGCTCAATGATGAGATGGATTTATCACTAAAAGCAGTTGAAATAGCCAAGAAATGCGACTGCTACGTTGAGCTCTATACAAATGTTTGGAATGGATCTTTAAAGGGCCTAGAAGAGGTGCTTGGAAAAACAGTCACTCCTTTGAAAAGAAAGGATTTGGAGGAAAAGTCTGATTTCATAATTGAAGAAGCCAAGGAAAAGGATGTTGCTGTGTTTGTTCCAGGAGACCCGCTTTCAGCAACAACCCACATAAACCTTGTTTATGATGCCAAAAGAAGAAAGATTCCCTTTAAAATAATCCATAATGCTTCCATATTCTCTGCAATAGGCGAAACCGGCCTTCAGCTCTACAAGTTCGGAAAAACTGCCACAATAGCAATGTCTGGCAAGCTTGAGAACGTCAAAAAGACCATAAAAGGCAATAAGAAGCAGGATTTGCACACTTTGCTTTTATTGGACATTGACAGGGAAGTAAACGTCAATCTGACCATTCCAGATGCTTTGAAAATGCTAAAGAAAGCAAAACTCGTCAAGGAAACAGACGATTTGGTGGTCTTCTCAAGGGCTGGAGGGGATTCTAGCCTTTTCTTTGACAGTGTTAGGAACCTGATAAACAAGCAAATAGAGCTTCCTGCAGTCATAATAATACCAGGAAAGCTGCATTTTAGCGAAAAGGACTTTTTGGAGATGCTTAGATGAATTTGATGCTAAAAGAGATAAAAGAAATGACAGAAAAGATAGAGCCTATGGTTGGAAGGATTGAAGTTAAGGATGAAAAAGGCCAGGAAATGCTAACCAACATGAATGCATACATTGCGGACTCCAAGCACTTTCTTGAAATAGGCAATGATTTGAAGAGCTACGAAGCCATAGTCTGGGCATGGGCCATTCTTGAGCTTTGTGAGGAACTGGAAGTCTTTACTATAAGATGATAGCTTTATATTCTAGATGAAATAATTACTATTAGGTAGTTAATAATAGTGATAGTATGTCTCAGGTTATTCAAGTAGAAACAGGGCAAAATTGGGAAAAGAGAAAAGAATATGAAAATACAATAGACGGTGTTAGATTAGACGGATATCCGAATGGTCTTGCACAAGCTCTTTGGAAGATGGATAAACTACCTGAAAGAATAATCAAAGTAGATACTAAAGGCGATTTTGATAATATTTTGAAATCTCTTCAGAGCGAAGATTATGTAACTCAAAGAAAAAATATTGCACAACAAAATGTCCCTGCTCGTTGGTATGAATACATGGATGATAGAAAGGATTCTGTTGCCGCCTTGTTTGATTATTTGACTTTAATTATTAATCCTGTTTATAGGTACAGAAACGGACTTTCTGATGCAAAAGATAATGCTAAAGGAATTATAAACGGTATAAAGCAAAAATATCCAATTGGTTTCGAACTTATGAAAGAATATGAAGATTACGAAGAAGCAAAAAGAAATGGCGTAAAAATAAAACCTACCGAAAAAATTACTGAACAAAAAAAACCTTTGAAACCAACAAAAGCAACAACAAAAAGAAGCAAATCGTCTTTTGCCAAAGGCATAACAGACGGATTTTATTACAAGAAGAATAGTGACAATTTCGTTTATTGTGATTTCTCTAATAAAGGTTATGAAAAAGTGGAAGCGCAAAAAAGTCACATGAAAGATCTGGAAATGACAAAATTAAGCAATATACAGACACAAACTGAGTTTAGAAAATATATGGAACAAATTAGAAGCTCTTTGAAATCAGCTGACATAGAATTGTATAAATTCAAAAGTAGGGCTGTTGCTAATACAGGACCTAATGTAAATTTCAGCGATAAATACTCAGCATCAAAGAACAATAATGGAAGAAATTCTCAAAAACATAGATTTTGAAGAAAAACTAGTATATACTAAGATGTCGGATTTATCGCATTCTAGACAAAAAAACTAGAATAAACAAATCATTCAAACTGTTTGATTTATATTTCAAATAGTTTATAGAATTTTTATGTCAATAGCTAGTGTGGATTTATTCAATTTATTATTTGTCGAGTTATTAAAAATCAGCCCAAGTCTAATTAACAATTATAATTCCATATCAGACCAAATAATAAACCTCATTCTTTTACCACACGCGATACTTTTCCTTTTTCTATTGGGTTTCGGTCAGGTAATAGCACATGAACACAAGGGCCTCAGATATCTTATAATTACAGTAACATACATTTTCATAGTTACACAAGGATGGTATGGCAGTTTTCTAATACCGCTTTTTCAAACATGGTTCTGGATATCTCTAGTCATAGCCATTTTCCTGTTTTTCATAACCAGGATAATCCACCCTTACACGGCAAAAAATTTGGCAGGTTCTGCAGGCAAATTGGCATATACAATGGGAAGAAATGCGGGAAGAGAAAAGGAGATAGAATTGCTAGAAGAAGAGCTAAAACATGTTAGAAATGAAATGAAACAATACAAAAATAGTATTGACCACAATCCAGGTGCTGCAGAAGTCTATAACAGGCTTAGAGGTAGGGAGTTTGAGCTAAAAAGGGAGATTAAAAAATTAGACAAGTGATTCATTGAGCCTAATATTTGATTTTTCCGCATTACAGACAACATATTATCTAGTCCCGTTTATTTTCTCTCTAGCAGTCGTATTCGGTGTGCTAGATTTTTCCAGGATATTTAGAAACAAAGCTGTGAATTTTATAATATCCTTTTCTTTATCATTTTTTGCCCTTTCTTTCCCAGGTTTTATAGGGTTCTTGTGGGCGAATTTCGGTCTAATAGCGTTATTTTTCATAGCAATGTTTTTTGTAATTTTTGTTTTCAGAATAATGATAATAGGCGGAGCCAATTCTTTCGAAGATTCTCTTGTAGTATACGGCGCAATACTATTTGTTCTGCTTTCTTTGAGTTTTGTTTATGCAAATTCTTTCCCAAACGTTCCGTTCATAGGAAACGGGGAAAATCTAATTATTTTGGTTTCAATGGCCTTGATTATAACAATATTCTGGTCGGCGTATAAGATCGGTTCTGGAAAACCCCAGAAAAGTTAAACGATAGCTTTATATGTAAGTTCTTAGTAATATATTACTATAAGGTAGTAAATATGGAACATAAAAAAATCATATCAATTTTGGTCGGCATGCTGCTTGCAGCAACACCAGTATTTGCCGCAAATCCTATAGAAAATATGATTTTGGGCCTTAGAGCAGCCGGCTTTCAACTAGTCTTGCTTTGGCTTTTGACATTGGCAGTAGTATACGGTGTGCTTTCACACCTTAGCATACCAAAGGCAGTCTCAGTAAGAGGCGTTATATCCATTGTAGCAGCTTTCATGGTTTTGGTCGCAGCCGCGGGAACACAGGCAGCCAACTTTGTAAGCAGCCTAACAACAGCATCTATAGTGGTCGCATTTGGCGTTATACTTACATTGATAGTATTGGAATTGACAGGAACAAAAGAAATACTTTCCAAAAACACAAAGTTTTTCGGAGGAAGTCTTGTAGTGCTATTCATCCTCATATTCATAGGACTTGGAGGTCTTAGCATACTCAACCTCCCATCATTCGCACTTTCGCTTTCAGACCCTCTGTTAGCAATAGTGTTTTTCCTCGTAATCATGGTCGCAACTATTTGGATACTTGTAAAGGAGAGCAAATAGTTTTGACAAAAAAATAGGTGAAAAAAATGACTAACTTAATAAACATGGTTTGCCAACCAGGAACTGCTTGTGCTTTAACAAGCGGTTTCGGATTGCCAGAAATACTATTGTGGGTATTAGCATTCGCAGTAACTTACGCAACAATGACAACTTTGAAAATAATAGACAAGAAAGCATCTGCGCTGATATCAATGGCAATAGGATTTTTCGTCATAATGGCAGCACCAGCAGCTTTGATAACAACGATAGCAACAATGTCCACAGGTCTAATAGTATTGATCATAGGAGCATTGGTTGCAATATCTATGACATATGCTGTAGGTCCTGTTTTCGCAGATAAAGACGAAAAGGGCAATATAAAGGGAACATACAACATACTTCAAGTACATGGAACAACAATTGGTTTGGTAATAGTAGGACTAACCGCAGTGTTGTTTTGGTTCTCTGGCGGAGCACAGTTGATAGGACTAACGTCCTTACCTTCAATAGGAACTGTGCCATGGATATTGGTCATTGTCGGTGCAGCAGTCTTGTGGATGTTGAAAGACAGTAAGTAATACATCCAAAAGACTAGTGATTTCAGTGACATTTTGTTTTTTCTTTATCTTTTCAAAACAACTCGAAAGAATATTTCAAACTAGTTTCTGTCGTTTTTTACCTTATCAACAAGCTCGGACATGTTCTTGATGTTTTGCGTTAGCTCTGGCAAGAAATCCTTGAACACCTTTTCAATCGAACCTATCCTTCCCTCGATGTGCTCAACAGAGCCGCCGAATTCGTCAAGCTTGGAAGTTAGGCCCTTTTCCCTTTCGTGTATAGAACCTTCAATATCCTTCATTCTCTTCCTTAAATCGTCCAACTGGGACTGAAGCATCATGTCCCTTCTCTCATAGTCAAGTAGCCTTTCCTCAAATTCCTGCCATTTCTCCTCGACAATGCCCTCGATTATCTCCTCAATGGTAATTTCTCCCATCGGGCTCTCTGCCTGCTTGACTTCTGTTGGCTCAAAGGTAAAGGGCTGGGCTGCTTGCTGGGCAGGTATCTGCCTTGGCTCGTTTGGAGAAACCAGCCTCTCGGGCGGGTATCCCAATGGCTGGGGATGCCTTTGCACATCCATTCCCATGGGCTCTGGCATCTGCATTGAAGGCGGAGCAGGTGCATGCACCTGGGGCATTTCAGAATTAACGCTCTCCTTGACAGCAATTTTCAAAGCTCTGTCAATGACATCGCTAGAAAAGCCCTGGCTCTGCAACCTGTTTTTTATCTCCTTTTCAGAAAGCCCTTGAGAAGCGCAGTTCAATACAAGGTCCACAGGAATGTAGACCTTCTTTACTTCGGTGTGCTTTTTCTTGGGCAGTAAAAACATCTATCTCAAATCCCTAATAATCCTTTTAACGTCTTCCTTTGTTACAAAGTTTGTCTTTAGTGGGTTAAATATGTCTATCATGTTCTCCAATTCGTGCAATTCGGTTCGCTTGGCCATCTTCTCCATGTTCTTGTTCATCCTTAATAATTCATTGTCTATCCTCAATATATTATTTTCAATATCAATCAATCGCTCGTTAATTTCCTCGTTAAAGACCCTTTTCTCATCGTTCATCTTGAGCATGGCATCCTGAAGAGTGGAAGAACGCCCCTCCACAAGCGAAGACCTTTCCTCAAGGTCCCTTAACCTTCTGGTGGATTCGTTGGCCCTTCGCACAAGTTCGTTGAGAATAGCCTGGATATTTCTTTCTGCCATTATATCACATTATTATTTTAAAATCGCCATTTATATATAATTATTGAATTTTCATATTAAAGTTAGGTGCTATAGTGGTTTTTGAGACAGATGTAAAAGACGGCGTTCTAAGAATGAACTGTTTGGGGTCGGTTTTCGGGTTTACTGTAGAGGATTCTGACGTTGTGATGGCGCGTGTCATAGAAAAGCTAATAGAAGAGAAAAGAATCGTGTCAGTTGTTTTGGCAGAGACCAGGGAATACGAGTACGACTATGACCAGACAAGAATGCTAAAGGAAATTGCCAATATAATCACAGTGGCAGTAAAGGAAAGGAAGCTGCTCTCTGTTAGAAACATAGCTGTTAACCAGTGCTCAAAGTATTTGGCACAGTGGTACGGCTGGATACGTGACCTTGTGACTTCTCAGCTAAGGGGAGACCCGATAGGAGCATATGTCAATCTGATAAGGGAAATTAGGCACCTTAAGACAAAGATGGTTTCTGACGAGTATGTTGACTGCATAAAGCACTATCTTGAAAACTGCCTTTTGCCTCTAAAGGACATGCTTGACAACGCCGAGCTTATAGACAAATCCAAGCCCTATATCTCAGGCTATCACATAGGGGACAGGTCCTTGTACAGAAGATTCTTCAAGCCCACCATAAGGCCGAACTTTATGTACACAAAATTCATGGCCCAGCCGCCGCCAGGCGAAACAGTGGCAAGATACAAGGTGGGCGATACTGATGTTGAAATTTTCAAGGTTCCAGGCAAGGTCAGATACATCTACCACGCAGTTCCCCCAGAGTTCAAGCTAAACGAGGACGAATACAACATTCTTGACGCAGCTAGAAGAATTCTTGAGGAAAGAAGACCCAAGGAATTGGAAATAACAGAACAGGCAAGAATGAGGGAAATTTTCCACACCCTTTCCTTGGATTTGCTAAGGGATCTGGCAGAAGAGGCTGGCAAGAATTTCGAACCGGGGCAAATGGAAAAGTTGGCAAGCATACTAACAAGATACACTGCGGGCCTTGGCATACTGGAAGTTCTGCTAAAAGACGACAAGATACAAGACGTTTACATCAACTCGCCTATGGGAAATATTCCTGTCTACGTTTACCATCAAGATTATGAGGAATGCGAAACCAACCTGGTTCCTACAAGAGAGGATGGGGACAGGTGGGCAACTCGTTTCAAATTAATGTCTGGAAGGCCCCTGGACGAGGCAAACCCTGTACTGGACTCTGAGTTCATAATACCAGGAGGTGTTGCCAGAGTTGCAGCCATAAACCCAAGGCTATCACCCGACGGTCTTGGCTTTGCCCTAAGAAGGCACAGGTTCAAGCCCTGGACTTTTCCCCTCTTCATAAAAGAAGGATATTTCGATCCATTATTTGGAGGGCTTTTGTGGTTTGTGACATCATACGGAAGAACAGTACTTGTGGCAGGAACAAGGGGAGCTGGAAAATCATCATTGCTTGGAAGCATGATGCTTCAGGTTCTGCCGTACTATAGAATAGTCACATCAGAGGACACCCTGGAACTTCCTGTTGAGCAGGTTAGGGCTCTTGGCTATAACATAGAAAGACTAAAGTCAAGGTCAGTTATAACCCGTGTTGAACTGGAATTGCCAGCAGAGGAAGTCATAAGAACATCTTTGCGTTTGGGGGATTCATGCCTATTTATTGGAGAAATCCGTTCAACAGAAGCCAAAGCATTATTCGAAGCCATGAGAATAGGAGCCATGGCCAACATTGTTGCCGGAACTGTGCACGGAGACTCTGCCTACGGAGTTTTTGACAGGATAATAAACGACTTGGGCGTTCCTGCCACCAGCTTCAAGGCAGTTGACTTTATTGTTGTGTGTAACAAGTTGAAAACTTCCGACGGCCTTAGGACCTTTAGAAGAGTGACAGAAATAACAGAGGTCAGAAAGCACTGGAAGAAAGACCCGGATGATGAGGGCGGCTTTGTGAACCTTATGGAATACGACTCGTCTGCCGACAAGCTAAAGCCGACTGATACTCTTCTCAACGGCGAATCAGTGATCCTAAACCAGGTAGCTTCCAATGTACCTGGCTGGGCTGGCAGATGGGACTATATCTGGGACAACATCAAGCTTCGTGCAAGAATTCTGGAAACGATTGTCAGCATTGCAGAAAAAAACAACAAGCTTGAACTGCTCGAAGCTGAAACTACGGTCAAGGTCAACCAGATGTTTCATACTTTGTGCGAAAAATCCAGAAAGGAATTTGGGCACATAAACAGCGATGAAGTTTTCAAAGATTGGCTTGAGTGGTTCAAGGCTTACGCGGGTATATGAATGTTTGAAAAAAAGAACAAAAGAGATGAAGCTCTTGAAAGAGCAAGAAAACTAAAGAAAGAGCAAATGCAAAAAGCCCTTAAAGCAAACAATATACAAATGCCTGAACAAGAAAGGGAATTAGTTCCATACACATCAGAATACAAAAGCTTTATGGAAGAAATAAAACAAAAACCAGAAACTTTATATGAAAAAGCATGTTTTTTTGCTGAAAAAATATTCCCGATAAAACCAAATCAAAATACTGCTACAACTATTGAAAATTCTATACATGCTGCTTATATTAACGCCACCCCTAAAGGCGTATATTCTTTGGCATTTCTTTCAACAGTTGTTTCTTTGATAGCAGTAACACTCTCTATAGCATTGGGAATCGGAATGATTTTTGGAATATTCGGTCTTTTAGCAGTTGCAGGTGTTTTCTACTATTTTTACAATTATCCAGAGTATCAGGCAAAATCCATGAGAATGAAAATGTCGTCTGACAGCGTTTTGGCAATTCTTTACATGGTAATATACATGAGAGCTTCTCCAAATCTTGAAGGAGCTGTAAAGTTCGCCTCACAGTACCTAAACGGCCCTCTAGCATGGGATTTGAGAAAACTGCTTTGGGACATTGAAACTGGAAAATATCCTTCTGCGGATTTTGCCCTCATAGACTATATCAACAGATGGAAGGACAAAAACAGGGAATTCTCAGAGGCTTTGAACCTGCTTAGAGGTTCTCTTGTTGAAGAAAAAAGAAGAGAAACTGTATATGAAGAAACAATAAACGTCATACTTAATGGCACAAGAGAAAGGGCAAGGCATTATGCAGCAGATCTTAGAATGCCCATGATGCTAATATACGCCATGGGAGTTCTATTGCCTGTAATGGGGCTTATACTGTTTCCTGTCATAATGATATTCATATCAGACACAGTAAAACCGTCTTTTGTATTCTTTGGCTACGACGTAATGCTTCCCATAGGTCTATATTTTGTGGTCAGCTATTTGCTTTCGTCAAAACCTCCCACATTCTCACCCCCTGACATATCAAAGGCCAAAAATGTTCCTTTGATGGGAAAATTTGAGGTCGGAAGCAAGATGATACCTATACTTCCAATATCTTTAGCAATTGCAATACCGTTCATAATATTGGGTTTTGTGGGAATTGGAGACCCTGTTGTATATAACTCTGTTAACTACTCTCTATTGATAATATTAGGTATAACGTTTTCTGTTGTAACTTATGCGTTTTTGGACAGCTACCAGAAGATAAAGATAAGAAAGGATATCGAAACAATAGAAGACGAGTTCGCAACAGCTCTTTTCCAGCTAGGGAACGCGGTTTCAGGAGGGCTTCCGCTTGAACTTGCTATTGAAAAGGCAAGAGCCAATCTAAAGGAGATGAGGATATCAAAATTCTTTGACATAATAAGCCTTAACATGAAGAAATTCGGTTATACCTTTGATCAGGCTTTGTTTGACAAGAAAGTCGGAGCTCTTTGGTACTATCCATCAAACCTAATACAATCTATAATGCAAACCCTAATGCAATCGTCAAAGAAAAGCATCAATACGGCAGCCAATTCCATGGTAACTATATCTAGATATCTAAAAGATGTGCATGAAGTGAAAGAAGAGATAAATGAAATATTAGGGGAAACCGTAACAAGCATGAAGTTCTTGGCCATGTTTCTAGCCCCGCTGGTTTCAGGAGTTACACTTACCATGGCTGTCATAATTCTTAGAATACTCACTAATCTGGGGTCAGCGATGGGGAACCTCACAGCTGCCTCAGGCGATATGAACACATATCAAACAGTCATGCTATTGCCTTGGGCAATGGGAAGCGGGGGTTCTTTGCCAATAACTCCTTCTATGTTCCAACTAGTTATTGGCATATATATGGTTGAAACTGCCGTTTTGCTTTCAATATTCCTAAATGGCGTTATGTATGGCGACGACCCTGTGGGCGTTAGACAAAATATTTGGATGATAACAATGATTGCCATAACGATATACATACTCAGCTGGTTTTTGACATATGCAATGTTTGGAGGACCAATAGAAGCGCTATTGGCAATCCCGACATAAATATAAGTAGATTTTAATAATTTCTCTATTATGAAAGGAATCCTTATTAGCATAACACAGGCCGTTATAATTTCTATCATAGGGATGCTAGTTTTGATTTCAATGATACAGCTAGCAAACGAATCATTCGAGGATAAAACAACGGATGTGCTTTCAAGATACAATGTTTACAAACCTTATGTATTTGACATAAACGACCTTATAGTTGATCCAAACGACCCAGATGTTTTGGATATTCAAGAACATACAGATTACTATTCTGGTTATGATTCTCCTTTTTGCGAGGACCTTAGAAGATGTATAGAAACAAACATAAAAGGAGGGGAATTCTGCCTGATAAAATATAGTGTTGTAGCAGGATCAGAGTTTAAAATAAACGATTTACTAAACGCAATAAGCAGATGTCCTTCAAGAAACGTCAATGAAAAAATATACGGTAAAACAGAAAGTAACGTGGAAAGAAAAATATGTAAATTCAGTCCGACCATAAAATACAACGAACTAAGAGAAGACGACATAAGACTAGATGATTATCAACCAGACATTCATGGCTGTTATCTTCCAAAAGAACTAGGTTCGCTAAATGTTTTGGATGATGTAAATTCTGTAAATTATCTTTTTAGTGGACGTGGAACAAGCGAAGGTTACAAATTTGAAAACGGAGGAACGGTTAGAATTCTTGTAACAAATGTCAGCATAAAAAAAGACTATGACGCTTCTTGTTCCTATAGCCTCTATGTCTGCGGACAAAACGCCATAGCAACATCTCTTGATGAGACTGCTGTTGAGGTTTTCAAAAAGGTCAGGAACCTTGATGAAAGCAATCTCTATTACAATGAAAATATTGTATGGAATGGTGAGCCGAAAGACCAAGAAGCAGATATAAAGATATGGGCTCTTTGCAGAGCTATTCTCAGTGATTTTGTTGGAGATTTGGTATGTGGCTCAAGACCTTCGGTACCCAACGGTTATAACATATACGGTTATAACCCTCACTACTTTGAATTCGATTTCTCAAGTTCACTTCCTCATCCGGAATTTTCAATAATAGATTCAATCGATGCAGGCATGTGGGAATGGAATAGAATTAACATAGATAATAACAAAAAAACAAGTTATTTCAGATCAGAATATTGGCCCACAATAGAAAAGGCATATTTCAGTTATTCTCCAATCAAAAGCACTGACATAGGCACAAACACATTATCATTTGATTCTGAATGCTGGAATGATTATTATGAAACAAGTAACATAGGAGAAAGAACACAAATTTTTGATAACGATTTAGAAAGTTTTGCATTTTCTCCATCTCTTAGCCACAAGTTCCAATTCGACAAAACGACGGTTGGTGAAAGAATAAAAATAGTATTGGGATTAAAAAAGATATTTATCACAAAAAAACCCATGACGTTTTACACATTAACTGAAACGATAGAAACAAGTATACTTGAAGAAGTAATTGATAAATACGACCTTAAAGAGAATTTCGAACCAAGGACTATTTTAGTAATGGATCCCATAACAATATGTAGTGAATGATATGAAAGGTATGCTAAAAAAAGACATGATAATAACAATATTTCTCATATTGATGGGTGTTTTACTGTTCTTTTTGATATTCCCCAGACTTTTCTCGGTTGATATAATGAGTTATCTACCTGCTTGATATTTATATCGGGATTCTAAATTAGAATTTATGAAAGCAAGCCTAAACGAGACAATCATAATATTAATATCAATCATCGCCATGGTCGCGTTTATCATGATAATGATAAACATTCTAAGCAAATCTTCGACAACAGAAACAATAAACACTGAGATTGTAGACACAAATCCACTTGACTTGGAAGACAGCTTCAAATACGATTCATATCTGTTTGATGAAAATGCAATTTCATTTTCGGATTACGACGAATGCGAAAACCTAAAGACAGCCATAAAGAACGCCATTATAACAGGAAAGCCTTACAGAATAGACAGAATATCATACAAACAAAATCCACAAGATAATATGGATTTTCCATTTATTGGCGACTGCGCAGAAGAAGACATAGAAATAGAGATTGCAGAAGGTCTCAACCAGGTAGTTTGTAGATTCGAGCCAATAGAAGAAAACGAAATAGTTGGTATTGAGGATTATGGGGGTATTAGCGATACTTCTTATCTTTACTTTGACGACTGCAGATATGTCTATAACTCGAACAATATTCTGCCATTCTTTTCTGACAAAGGTGTTATAGGGCGTATAGTGGAAATAAATCCAGAGTCTAGAAAAATAAACGTTCTTTATTCCACAGACCATATGGAACTAGAAAACGGTGATTATTCTCATTTTTGGGACGGAAGTAGAAGTAGATATCTCTCCGGATGGCAGCTATTAAATGCGCTGTCATCTATAACAAACGAGAATGCTTTCTATAACGCATACAGTAAAGAGGGGATGCTAAACATGTATGTCGGAAGTGCGGAATCGGTAAACGGTATTTGTAAATTCAACGTTTACATGTGCCCAAGGCCGGCATTGGCAGAAAATGATGACCAGAGTTCGATAGGAATATTCAATATATTTAGAAAGCTTGACATAAATCCCTTTGAGCTTCCATATTACATCCAAGACTTTTCTGAAAAGGCAAGCACTATGCCGGGATATTCAAAAGAGGTATACTATTGGAATTATCATGAAATCGATCTAGACCAAGATTATGACGTAGAAACAATAATCAACGCAATAAAGGAAGGCCTTTATTTCAACGTAAAAACAAAGGGTTACACGTTCGCACATCCTCATTGGGATGTTCAGAAAATATCAGATGTATACACAAGAGACGATAAAGTAATAATTGACATCGCAATAATCCAAGGTTCGGGAGAAGTTTGTGTCAAGGTTGAAGAAAAGCCCGACCAATGCACCACAAGCAGCATTGTCGCAAAACTAGATGTCGGAGACTATGCAACCTTCGAGTTCAATGGGGATTTGGTTAGGACAGAAACAAACCTCGGAACTATTAATCAAGATTTTTCAAAGGAGATAGAGGACGCAGACGGTTTCATGAAAGTTTATTTTGAGGGAGAAGAGGACGACATGCTGAAATATACTTTTGGAGTGGCTCAGGGATCCGGAAGTGTGACAGTGAGAAGACATATTTACATGAATTCTATCCCCGCACCACTAGCTATAGTTAGTGACAGCTTAACTTTGGAGTTGGCAGAAAACCAGCAAGTAGATGTCTTTGCGGTTCCAGATGAAGGTTTCTACTTTGACAGGTTCGAATATAGGGGAAGGGAAACGATAGACTCGGAAAGCTTTACATTGACCGCGGATAGTGATGGGTCATTCATAGACGCAGTATTTAAGCCCACAAATGGCGTTTTGATGGATCAGGAATGCTGGAGGTCAGAATACAACGAAATAATAAACTCCGGTTCAGAGTGGGACAGAACAAGGTCAATAAGATTCTATTGTGGCGACGATAACATATGCAGCGGTAAATTGGGAATAAAGGTCGCGATAAGAAAGGACATAAAACCCGGAGATATCAATAGCGATGGGAAATTGGAAGACATAAACTACATTTCAGGCATCATGTCTTTTTGCGAAGCTTAAAATACCAAATTAAATAATTTTATAGCATGGAACTGCCAGGAATGTTTCCAATAATTGTGGGAATGATTATAGTACTCGCGCTTCTGCTATTCTCCTTTTATTTTATGCCTCAAATAGAAAAACTTATCGAAGAAAACCAGAAGCAATTGGAAACAAACACTCAATACGAGGAGGAAAAGGACCAAGGTGTGTCCCGAGTATATCTAAACGTCGATGGCTCTAGTAAGCCAAAAGAAATTTTACACGAGCTTTTTGAGAATTTGAATCCTGATTTTTTGAACGAAATGCAAAGATACAAAATTATCTACAACAGCTTTGTTTTGGACCTAGACAAAGGATATAACATTTATGACAGTGAAATAATAGATGGAATAAAGGAAGGAATAAACAGCTTTTCCAGCCCAACATACAAAATAGGCACAGATAATTCTGTTTATTGTGATGTCATATATAGGAATCTAAATTATGATAACTGTTTTTACGACTCGGAACCGTCTAATTCGTGCCTAATATACGTAAACGGCGGTTCAAACAATCAATTTAACGATAAGCTAAAGATAAGTGTTATATGGTACAAAAAAGGTTCAGGAGTAATAAAAACTCTGATATCCTTGTGTGGTAGATGACATGGAACTTAAAACAGCTTTCACAATTATTATGGGTATGCTAATGACTGCAACAATAATTATAGCGATCGTAGCCATAATGGGAGGTCTAACTGAAGTTATGGTTAAGGAATGCGAACCTGCTCAATATAGGGCGCGCTCGGATTATGACGGATTGGATTGTGGTCTTGACGGGAACGGAAATCCCCTGTATTGCAAGTTAGACAAAAGAATTTCGCTTTTGCCCGATTCGTCCAAACAAGACATATGCTTTGATGAGGACAAAAGTCTTTGCTGCCCAACAGCCACTCACAAAGAGCAGGAAGAATACAAAGCAGAAGAAGACTATAGTGGCGTTGTATGCACTAACGGTGAAACAGTCTTAAGATGCAAAGAAGGAAGCATATGTGCAGACAGAGAGAAAAATATTTGTAAACCCCAAACAATAAGAATTATGGGGGAAACTTGCTGTAGACTAGTAGAGGTATGAAAATGTCGGAAAAACTATACGAGATACCAATAAAGTTCATCTTGGTGTTAATTTTTGTAGGGATAATAATGCTCATACTTTTTAGCACAAAGCTAACAAGCGGTCTTTTGGGGGATAAGACCATACCAACAGTGATTTTAGGGGCAATTATGACCATACTAGGAAAGTAGTGATAAAATGGAGCTATACTTGATTGTCATAATAATTATCGTTTGTTTGATGGTTTTTACACTATCAATATCGTTTTTAGTAAAAACTGCCACAGGCAAAAGCCCCAATTTGGGATGCAAGATACTTGCAAAAACATTGTGGACAATAGATATACTGGGAAACAAAATAAGTCCTCTAACAGCGATATGTGACACAATGGTGCCCTTTTAGGTGATTAAATGGAAACAGGAATGGAAGAGGAAACATACAGCAAGATAATTTTCATAATAATAGGAGCCATGGCAATAGTAGTCATGATAATAATATTGGACATAATGACTGGGGGCAATCTATTTAGCTCTCTTCTTTGCTCCATGGTCTGGTGGCTTCCTTTTTCAGGTTCAAATCTTGTACCTTACCTTAATTGCGGCTCAATACCGCTCTAAACTTAGTTTTATATTGCAGGAATCTAAAATGAAAATATGAAAGGCTATAGATACACGTTAGTTTTTCTGGTTGTTGCATTGTTTATGGCTTTTTTCGGAATAATGCTCCTAACGGATACCGTGAATGCCGACATATCTAATTACATAACTTCGTCTTTTTCAGGATGCGGAAGAGGAGGCCAGGAATGCTGCGGAAACGACTGGTGCAACGATGGCTTCTTCTGCTCGGATGGCATTTGCATATCATCTCAAGTCGACAGCGTTATTATAGACAACAGGTATCTAATACTCAATCCTTATACGGCAACTCTTTCTCAAAGAAATGATTATCTATCAGAACTTTCGGGCTCAGGTTTTGAACTTTGTACAGGAGGTTATGATTGCCAAAACTGCAGAAAAACGTTTGAAATTGTAAATGCCAAAAACTGCCAAGAATGCATCGACTGTGATGGTAATTCTTGTGAAATGTGCATTAGCTGCGAAACGGCGGAAAATGGGAATTACGTCAACCTAAACGATTGTGGCGATTGCTCGGGTTGCGAGAACGCCGAATTTGATACTTCGAACAGCTGCTCTAATTGCGGTTTTTGCAACATCGCCGATGTGGTAGAGTATGAAAATAATCTAAACTGTGATGGCTGCTATCAGTGTGATAAGAATTCAAGAGAATGCTTTTCTTGCTGGGGTTGTGGTCATTCACAAGATGAGAAAAACAAAAAGATATGTGAAACATGCTCTTATTCGCCTGGAAACACTCAATGCGAAATACAAAACGACAAGGACATATGCGAAAGGGTAAAGGAATGCATAAAGAATTATGACGGAAACCCCTGTGTTTTGGAGGATATGATACCTCTGCAGATATCAAACGGCATTTCATTTGGCAACGATCTCGCCAACACCATAACTAGCTGCCTATACGAAGACGTGAATGCAAAAACTTCGACATATGAAATTGAACAGAAGGTATGCACATACGATAATTCCAACTTTATAATAAAAATTTACGAGGGAAATGAGCAGGACTATGTTCCTTCTTATAATCTGTACGACACTTTTACCTCAGACTCTGTGACAGGAGAAAATCTAGGAATTTTGTATCATGGATGCGGTTTTAACACAGTGCCGGATTCTTCTTTGTCAGAAAATCAGGTGTTTTACTACAACAACCCCATACTTTTCGCATCGACAACAACCAAAAAGGTCGCAGGTCAAAGGTCTGCCAACTTTAAGATAATAATCGACAACGTTAATGCAAACGAGCAAGGCGATAACACATGTTCTTACGACATATATGTATGTGGCCAAGAGGCAATAGCTGATAGCGATGAAGATACCATACTTAACATTTACAACTTCTTTGCATATTTTAATGAATCCCAGTCGGACACATTTGATGATTACAGAAGATGGCATCTTAGATATGATGTGGATGGAAAGCTATACAAAATTAATGTTTCCGCTGTAAAGTACAAACCGTTTGAATTGAATGTTGAAAGGTCTGTGGATGTGGAGCACATATCAAATGCCATGGTTGCAGGCATAAGGGATTATTTGATTTTTAACAGAGAATTCAACAATTCAATGGACTTTTTCTGCAAATCAAGCGGACTTTATATGGATTTTGAAGATTGTTTTGAAAACTCAAACATCGTCATAAACGACAAGATGCCCTGGTCTTTAAAGGGAACATATTACTCAACAGACACACTCTCGTTTATTCCTGATTATAGATACATATACTATAATCCCCAGAAAAAGTTCTATTCGGGGACTTTCAACATCGAGCTAACGTTTTACATGTACACGTCAAACATAGAAGGTATGGAAAAAACTATCTTTGTCAGTCCGGTTATAATAATCGAGCCTGAATCGATGAGCGATGCTCCGCCAAACCCATTCGAGGTTTGCCAGTACCAGGAACTAAACTCTGGATTTATATCATATGGCAACAATGAAATCGAGGTGAATGTATTCTCTCTGATAAACGGGGATACAGAAGTGCACGACGAAGATGGCAATGATATTTTAAGAGCTGCAAAAAGATCTTCGTCTTCCATAGACCAATATATAATAGATTATCAGGCTCTTCTAGAAGACGTAGACAAAACCGGCTATGTTGTTGGAAGATGTAGCCTTCCAACAGTAGGTCTTTTTAGCGGACCCGAATATTATAACATTTGCACACGTAACGGAGGCACTGTGGAAGAATTTTCAAGGTCATATATTGAAAACAAGATATTAGAACTAGAAAAACAAAAAGAAGACGCAGAGACAGTAATACAGTTTATTGAGGAAACCCAGAAAAAGATAGCCGAGCCCGTGATATGGACAATAGGAGTTAGGGAATTCGATGATTCTACAAGAGGAAATATATGTGTTATAGGCGATGAAGATAAATGCACACATTCCACATCAGAACAAATAGGGCTAAAATTCTGCGATTATGTGACTATAACAAACAATCCTGATTCAGGATACATATTACTTAAGTTAGAAGGAGAAAGCGAAGATTACCCGGAAATGACATCAGAATACTATATTGAAAAAGAACCGGAATTCTTTGTTAGAGAAAGCGGAGAAATTTACGCTAATTTCACAAGAGCATTAAGCTACAAAATAGGCATCGGGAGCGGTTCGGGCTCCATTCGTCTTTCATCGCCAAGATTCGATCCCGATATCAAAATAGATAACATACTCGACATAACTCTTCCAGAGAGCCTTCCTATAGAGCTTATGGCTGTTGCTTCGCAGGGTTATGATTTTGATCACTTTGGTAACGAAGATTTGGGAATATACTTTGACGGAAATCCGGTGCCTTTCACAACAGAATATTTCCCGGGCACAGGAGAGATATATTCGTATTTTGTAGAGGACTTGAGCGAAAACTCTGTCACTTATACAATAAACGTCGGGGAGGGTCTGGGAATGATATGCCTAGACGGTCAATGCACAAACTATCAAGAAAGCTTCCAAGTTCCTATAGGAAGCTCGGTTACAATATCATCAAGAGCGCTATACGAGTATGGCTGTGAATTCGGAGTTTTCCAGCTATCCAGCGGAGAGTACGTTGATCAAGAATCGTTTAATTTTCCTGATGCGCAAAACGATGAAAGTTTTACTGTATACTTTTCATGCTAGAATGAAAAATAAAATTTTATATTAAAGGTAAATAAAGGTTAATTATGCCAAGTCAACTGGTCATCATAATATTGTCACTAATAGTAGCAATGGCAATAATATTTTTCGTAATACCCACAGTTTTCGGCTTTGATATGGTAAGTCTGATATCTCTTGAACCTGAAAACTTGGGGGATGTCTTCCAAGAAGACGAATTCACAAAGGTCGAGGAATATGATGGTTATGAACTAAGCTATGAGGGCATGTATTTATTGAAGGGCTCTGGAACAGACAGTGTAACAGACGAACTTACCGACTATGACTATGTTTACGAATGCCAACAATGCTCATCTTCTTGCCACACAGTGTCATTTAGCGACGGCTATGAGACACTTTCTTGCGATTCGTGTTCAACGTGTGGAGGAAAGACGGGCCAGTTCGAGGAATGCTATGGCTGCGATGCGTCCACTGGGGAATGCACTCTATGCTATGACAAAAGCGAGTATGCTCTTTGCAAAAGCCTAAAGAGCTGCATCCTGAAAAGCTACGGCGATTATAGCTACAAAAAAGCAACAGGCTGCTTCCTTGAGGAGATATCCCACAATGACGGAACAATGATGTCAATGTCAACGCTCAGGCAAGTTTTGAACTCTTGTCAAGAGGAGACTATAATGGTTAACATAGGAAACGATATCACAAGAGAGCTTTGTGAATTTGATCCAAATGACATTTCTTACTATGGTATCACAAGACCCGAAAATTATTACATGAAGCATTCAACTAATTCTGTACATATAGACGGTTTTACTTCACCAATGGCAAGAAGATTAGAGACGGATTTGGTTTTGTCACCGTTCGAGGAACAGAACAATCAATTAGTTTCAAAATACAGAATACAAGTTTCCTTTATAGGGCAGGCGGGAAACGAATACAAGATAAAGGCAGGTACTGTAGGAAACATGTATGAAATAGGTTCCGTATATTTCGAAACAGATGGTTTATGGAGCGGTGATTTCGAACCATCTGAAGAATGGAAAAACGCTGTTGCTAATGATAATACAAAAAATGCGTTGAAAAGAATAGAATTTGAACCTTTTGGTTTTGATATAAAGGGTACAGTATATTCCACCACACCCCAAACTAACTACATATGGTCTCACGATTTAAGATACAGCAAATGCAACTTTGAAACAAATCCTGAGTTATATATGGAAGACAAGCCCTGGTGGATACAAGGGAACGATGTAAGCTCCTCTTTGCAAAAACAGTCAGGAGATTCGGATTCTGCAATAAAGGTTTTCTATGATTCTTCAATGCCTGCCGGAGGCGACAGTAACAAAAGGGGTAATATAAAGCTCCAACTTGGAAGACTAGACACAGACTTTATGAAAAAATGCAAGTTTGACATATACGTTTGTTCTCAGGACTCTTTTGCCGAATATGAAGGAGAAAGCATCCTTGACATTAGCGACTTTCTTATAGACTTTAATCCGCTTTTAATACATAAATTCTACGACTTTGGAAACGACAAGATAGCACTATTCAACTATTTCGAAATAGATCTTGGAGAGGATGTATACACAACAGACGAGATAAATTCTGCCATAAAATCAGGTATGAGAATATGGGAACAGACGATGTTTCCTTATGCAAGCGGTGTAAGCTCTCTTGAATGGCTCGATAGGACCAACAATGATGGAATATACATGGGAGATTGGAAAGACTATACGGGCATGGTTTATTATAATAACGACTGCTGGAGCGGATCTGTTGAGAACCTGATGCAAAACAACGGCAGATACCTTGTAGGAAACTGTCAAGGAGGCGAGTGCAGCGGAAAGCTAAAGATGAGAATAGCCTTCAAGTACAATCCTGCAAGCACCGGAATAGAGCCTCTTTATCCCACAGTAACATTCTGCAGCTCTGGAACAGGAGCAGAACCGGACAATCAGGGAGAATATGAGGGACTTTTGGGAACATGCATGGAAGTCTATCCTGTAGACAATTGGGAAAACAGAGATTATTGTAAATTTAACTGGGGAAGCTCTGTTTGTAATCCCGATGGTTCATGTTCTTGCTCCTCTGGAACAAGGCAGACTTTGGCATCTTTCTATACAGACAATACGGAAAGAGATCCTCCCGTGCCAGACGACATATTCCATACAGGATCTCCATGGTATGACAAAAAAGTAAGCGGCTATGGATTTTTGATAGGATGCACAGGAGATGTCAGAGACGGCATCGAAAGGCCTACCGGAGCTTGCACTATAACATACAACACGGATTCGGAAAAAGAGACATGCAACGACCCGACTTCAACACTTTGTCAGGGAAGCGGCTCATCATCCTATTGTTCGGGAAGTCCAAAGGAAATATTTGACAACTACAAATGGTATGATAAAGAGATAGTCTATGGAAACACGTACATGACTACGAGCAAAACAAACAAAGACTTGATGATTCTAGGAACATGCCACGAATATTATAATGTTCCGGCAAGCGGAACATATAACAATCAAATGAGGATATCTGTTACTACATCTTGTGAAAACGACTGGGGAACTGCCAACTGCGACCACGAAACAAACGAGTGTTTCTGTTATGACGGAAAAAAAACAGAGTTATTGAATGGTTATCTTTGGAACCCAGATGCAACGCATTTCGCGGACAAGCCAGGATACGGAAGACTTTATGCTTGTGTTTCTGAAGTCGAAGCCTAGGGAAATGCTATTGCATTATTGATACCCGACATCATTTCTTCTATCATCCCGACCCTAGCAGCGTTCCAAATCAAAAGTATCAAAAGAAATACAGCAGTTGTTATTATCACGATATAGAGCAATTTCATATAACCTTTCATGGTTCAACACACTCGTTATTTTCACAATTCATTCCGCCACCACAATCAACATCGTCTATGCAGCCACAAGAGCTGGGCTGGCCGTTTATGCTAATACATATTCCTCTCGAACAATCCGAACTTGAACTACATTTAGAAGTATCCGGAGCCACATAATTTGATGAAGAAGCCCTGACATCCTCCAAAAATAGAGTAGATGTCACTATTAATCCTGTAATTACAAAAAGAATGACCATCATCAAGAGCTGTGGGGCGTTTTCCATGTCTCCCTTCATAATTTCTATTAAATTTGCTTACTATATAAAACTTTAATAGCCAGTTTAATCAAAATAAGTACATGGGTCTTGAACTTTCCATAGGAACACTTGTATTGGTAGTTCTTTTGGCTGTGATAGTTTTCTTCATAATAATATCAAATGAAGGCATAGTAAAAGGTCAAGAGCAGCCACTTAGGTGGTATGACATAACTTCGCTTTGTCCGGAATGGCAAAAAAATGACTGTTCTTGTGAATCAGCTGGAAGTATAGAAAAGGAATTTGGAGACGATCTAAAATCATTGCAAAGCTTTTGCCAAGATGAATACGAAGGTAATTGGTGTGAAAGCTGCAAAAAACTGTGCCTTGGATGCCCTATAGAATAAACGGTGATAAAAAATGAAAGGAATAAGCTTGGTGACAACCGCTCTTGTGTTGATAGTGATAGCAGCTGTGGTCCTAATTGCATTTATTATGCTTATAGGTAATTCCAAAGGACAAGTTGATATCATACAATACGACTCAGCACTTAGAAACTGTTGCAACGACAGAAGCAGATACGACTGTGGAGACAATACTCTATTAAGTTCAGTAACATGTAGAGTTCCGTGGGGAGACGGCACAGAAACACTTGAAAATTTGGTAATAGGAGCAGGGTTTGAACCAAATACTAACTCAATAAAAACTTTGTGCAACTGTTAAGGTGCTTTAATGGTATCAACTTCAATGGCAATATCTTTAGTTTTATCAGTGGTAATATTCGTAGCTCTAGTCTCGCTTTTCTTTAGTATATTTGGCAATTCGGAATGTGATGGACTTGCCAATACAACAGCGATTGAATTGGTTGATGCCATAAACAGGGCATCACTAGAAACCGATGTAGAGCCATGGTATGGTGAGGGTGTGCCCCCAGACGAGATGGGAGATTATTACGTAACAGTTCCTATAAGACTATGCGAAGTTGACAGCGCAAAAACATCAGTTGCGTGGTTTTCCTCACAGCTTCCAACATACATTCTAACATACGAGATATTCCCACCAGAAGGAAGCATATCATGGGGAGAATCTCAACCATTTAGCGGGGGAGCTGGTCAGGCAATACTAAACTATGCCACAATGAAATACGGATTCAAGGCGGCTTCGTACGCAGGGGGCCTTGTAAGAAAATCAATAAAATCAACCGGAGGTCTTACTGGTCTGATAAAAACAATAGGAAGCGTATCGTTGGATTTAACACCGATTAAGATCAGAAAGGCAATAGACAATATCAAAAACAACAGAGTAATAAAATTTTTCCTAAGAAACTCCGTTAGCGGTAAGAAAGGTGATGAAGTAGCAGACCAGATCGACGATATAATCAATATCAATTATGCTTCAAAAGAACTCAAGGGAACTATAAACGATATTAAAGATAAGGGCATCAAAGACACAAAAGACATAACAAATGCTCTAGGAAAGATGGGAATGTACGAAGTCGGACCTGATGGAGACATACTAACAAAAGGAGGCAAGCCAGTATTAAAAAGGGAATTTAACGGCCTTGCCGAAAATCTCAAGATTACACTTAGCGAGGAGAATGCCAAAAAGTTTTCAGATGCCATCGTAATACAGCCTAGATTTAGCTGGCTAGACGACACCGTTACTAGCGTCAAGGCTAAATGGGTACCTGCAAAAACAAAAGTAACGACATGGTGGGAAAACAGCTGGCTTAAGACCAATATCATAGACAACATAAGAAGTGTGTATAACAGGCTAAGAGGGGGAGTAAGCAGGGTAGAAGGAGGATTTAACAAGGTATTCAACTATGGCGATGAGATATCATCAAAAAGTCTTCCTGCAAAGTTCCAAAATGTAAGGGAAGTTGCAATCAAAAACAAGGATGAAATAAGAAAGGGTATAATAGACATAGTCAAGAAAGAGGATGAAACAGGAGAAAAATTACTTTCAAATTTAAAAAAGGTCACAGGAAAATCATTCGACAATATTGACGAATTATCCGATGCGGATGTCATAAAATATATAGAAAGTGTTGTCAGGCTTAGGAATTCTCAAGATCTTGCTGAATTTGTTCTAAGACATCAAGACGCTATAACAGGTGACATTGCATCAAGGGCAATGTCAAAAAATCTAAAGGACCAGTTTGACAACATAAAAAAACTTACAACAGAAACTGAAAAAATCAAAGCTTACGACGATATAATAAAAAGTTTCTCCGATTGGGATGATGTAAAAGGTCAGTGGATGGATGTAATGTCTTCTGGATTTTTGGATGAATCGGGAAATACATTAAGGGTTTCAGAAGAGACTGCAAAAGAAGTCTTTGAGCAGGCAAAACTTAGCATGCATTTGAAAGGCCTTTTTGACAGGGAAAGTTTAGTAAAGGGAAATCTAAACGTCAACAAAGTAATTAGTCAGGCAAACAAGGTAAAAAACGACATGATAACGGCGCAGTTCACAAAAAACTATGGCGTTGATTCCATTTCTACTGATAATATAATAAAGTATCTATCAGCTCCTGTAATTCATCTAGCAGATTCTGATGCTTTCAAGGTAACATCATTTGCCTATCAGAAAGGCAAGAAATTCTTTTTACTTGACCTAAACAAAATAGGAGAAGCTCCAATATACTCACCACTAAACATAATACCAGGCGCATATACAGTCGAACAATCGCTAAAGAAGGCAACTGAAATAAAGGAGGGTGGATGCGCTTCAAACTCGATATGCAAGCTTCAAAGGGGAGCTGCAGACGGCCCAACGGAAACGGCAAGCGCTTATCTTTTGGACAGCAAGGTCGAGGAATCAATAGAAGTTAAGCTTTGGAGACAAAATCCTGACATAACGGAAAGGATTCCTTCAGGAGTTAACACCATTCTTTTGACAGCGTCGCCACCAGAGGAAAACCCTAGATTCTATGTAGTAAGCCCATGCTTTGCCATGGCAAAGGTTTGGAAAAACGATGTAGATAAAAATGTTTACGTCTACATCGACAAGACAGGAGTTGCAAAGAAATGCGACGTAGGAGAATGCGAGCAGACTGTTTTTGACTCTTCTGTTCCTTTCCTCGAGGATGTACCGATAATCGGGAATCTTGTAAACAAAAAGGTGCAGCTTGACAGCGTCGACACCCCGAACTTCTGCTACGCAGACGAGGACTATATCTGGGGTTCATCTAATATAAACAATGTTCCAAACCCGATTGCATATTACGGAGCATTTGGAGTATGCATGGCCGGTTGTATCGCAGGATCAGGCGGATGGGGAGCAACTTCAGGTTGCTCGCAGACATGCAAATACTCGACAATGGGTCTTTTGACTGTAGAAGTCGTTGCGGCCACACAGGACTTTAGGGATTCTACATACAAAAGACAAAACGAAGGCTGGGGTTACTGGAACTTCCAGGCAGCAGAGGACATATGCGACGGCATTGATGCATTATCTTCAGTATCACCTTGGGCTTTATCACATTTTCAGGACATAACAAAATCAGCAGCCAGAATGGACAAACTAAAAGGCGTATGGAAAGGTTTTTCAGACAAAGTTTTTAAAAATAAATTGACAAACGTAGGATCCAAGATTTTTGACATAGACGACTGGTGTTACAGCATGACGCTTATAGGTGATACTTCATTGGCATGGCCTGTAAAGACGCCTGCAGCGGAGACATGGAGAAAGGCAGCAATACTCAACGATAAGTGCATGCAATCAGCAGCCAGCGAATGTTTGTGGATAAGCAGATGCCTGGATAAAGAAGATTGTGACGAAGGATGGGTATGTGACAATGAGGTTTGCAGGCCTGCGCCTTTGAGTGAATAAAAAAGTGATTATGAATGAAAGGGGTAACAGAAGACTTTTTGCTCTTTATTGTAGGAATGTTTGTTATACTAATAGTCCTAGTAACGGTTTTCGGAAGGGGCATTGCTTACAATTTCCTTGGTTTTCTAACAAAAATCGAGCCAAACAATCTGCAGGAAAACATTAGAAACGTCCTGACAGTTGCCTCATACTCACCTGGAGATTTCGAGGCAAGAATACCAATAGACATAAAACATACCATCATAATAGATGATGAGCCGTATCCTACTATACGTATAGATCCTAATATGAGCAACGATATAGCTGAGGTAGACCCGCAACCATTTCTTACAGACTGCAGAATAGTGAAGACTTGCACAAAAATCCGGGGCCTGATAGGCGATAGGTGCACATACCATTCTGACTGCTACGAAGGCTTGAGCTGCGATGCGGGATTTTGCAAAAGCACATACGGAACTTGCGGAAACGGCGTACTAGACGGTGGTGAGGAATGTGATCCCGGAAACGATGAAGAGGAGCAAATAATACATCCTTCTGATAACGATTGTCCAGGCCAGTGCTCAAATGATTGTAAATGTGATATTGATTATGGAATAGGGGACACTTGTACATCAGACATTGGTTGTTATAGGCTTTTGGAATGTCTCAGCACAGTAAAGTTTGATAGTGTTGGTGGAACCTTGGTAATCAAAAAATTTAACGAAGGCGGCGGCTGCAAGCTGCTAATAGAGGGAGCTTAATGAAGGGCGGCATATTCGCACTAAGCGAAACATTCATGAAAATAATATCAACGGCTTTCTTAGCCATAGTCCTTCTTGGAATATTTCTAGCCCTAAACGACTATACCTTGATTTACACCCAGAACAGAATGGAAAGAGAAACATTGGTTGTCGGAAACATAGTGCTTTCTAGCTGCATAGCCGAGGAAAGAAACGAATATCCGGTAAAGGGGCTTCTTTCTGAAGAAAAGATTCAGCAATACGAGAATGTTAAAAACGAAAATATTGACTGCCTCGATTACTCGAAAGGCATATATGTCATGATAAGCAGGAACGAAGAAATTCTTTATTCCTTTGGCAATGGTGAAGTATGTGAAGATATTACAAATGATGGTGAATGCATAGAAAAGCCCCTTACATATTACACCGATTTACCAGCTTCTCTTAAAAGAACAAACGATATAGTACCAGTAAATGTCAGGATATTTGTAGGAAGCGAGTATGATATTTCTGAAGATGATCAAGACGAAGAGCCAGAACCAACATCTCTTTGTCCAAACGGAGCCTGCGAGGACGGTGAAAATTACAACAACTGTCCAAAGGACTGTCCAAGTCCTTTATCTTGTTCGTCAGAAACTCCCAACTCTATAAAACACACCAATACTTTGGGCAGCTGCCAGTATACAAACCAAAACAATCCCAATGTACCTTTGCAATGGCATAGGTGTCAATACAGAACACCTTCAGGGGAAAGGACTGTTTGTTATCAGGGTACATGCGAAGAGGTCGGCGCCAGTGTCGATTTTACTCTGCCAAGAGGGATTTACGCAAGAAGCGACACTATAACAATTAGTTATACTATTGTAAACTCAGGGAATTTGCCTTGGTGCTTCTATGTAGAGGCCGGTTCAACTTGCCAATGTCTGGAAAGGGATTCGTACCTCAGAAGCGAGTTCGTATCAATTCCTGCAAAAGGAACTTATACGGGCTCATTTTCATATTATATTGAATGCGACGTTACCGTAATGGATGCTCATGACCAATTGACATCCCCTAATGATTGGTGGAATTGGAATTCTTACGCCGGAGTCTATACAGACAATAATAATTATGGATGGCCGGTACTGAATTCTCCTGAAAATTACAATATGGGAATAGTAGAATGTCTAAACGACCAAGACTGCATAAATTGCCTTGGTTACGGACACACTTGCAATAGAGCAAGATATTTGTGTACATGATTTAATGGTGAATAAAAAATGAAGGGCGTAGAACTTTTAGCTTCGTTGTTTGCTGTATTGATAATGATAGGCATAGGTTCGCTTCTCGGTGGACTTGTGATTTTCATAATAAACACGGCAGAGTTGCCTACATCTCAACCAATAGACTATGAAATGCAGATGCATGCAACATACCCTCCTGTCAAATACGAGACAATGCTTCTTTCCTACCTAGAATCAGATTATGAAGGCATGCAGTTCAAGAAGATACTAGCTTACGCAGCATATCACGAAAATTTAGACAACTTGTACGTTGACGGCATAAGAATAGTTGACCTGGAAAAAAGCACAAAGGATGTTTTCGACCAGTGGATACCCAATCAAGCATACATCATAGAACTAAACATAGACGGAAATGGTATAGTTATTGCCAGAAGCTCAAGCCTGATAGGATATAGAAAAAACGACATAACAGAGGTTAGGAAATTGTCAGTACCAATCTACATAGATGCCGAAGTTTTTGACAGTTTAAGTAAAAAGACTCCTCTTCCTCTAAAAGTAACACTCGATTTTTATGTACAATAGAAAAGGACTTACAATACCGGTTTTGGGAACGCTTCTCATAGTGATAGCCGTAGTTGTCGCGTCTTTCGGAGGTTTTTTCGGATCGGCTTTCGAGATGGAGAATGTGCAAAAGGGAGGCCAGGCACTGTCAGCCCAAAATCAAGCAGAGTTCTGGGCAAAGGCGTTCGACCAGAGCGTTGAGATAATATCCAAAAAAACAGCATACGATATGGGTATGACCGGTGGTTTGGACTCTGAAGAAATACCTCTTTGGTACATCAACTATCCGAGCATATACACGATAGAAAGCAGGCTCGAGGAAAAGATACTAGAAAATCTTCCCACAGGAAAAATAGAATATTCAAAGACTGTGAATCTTCTTTCGGGAACGCTGGATATTCTAAATTACAAAGAGCAGGATTGCCAAACATTAAAAGGGTCAAAGTGTTTTTTTGTCGAAGGCACAAACAGCTTTTCAGTTAACGACAAAACGATATCAGCAGAAATTTATCTTGACCACCGAAAGTTTAATTCTAAAATAGATTCAAGCTATTTCAGAATAACAGAAGCCGGAAGGGCAATAATGGAGGAAGAAGACTATAACACAAGATTCGATGCACCATATTTGATAAGAAATAAATTCAATGCTGATTCCAGATTCAGCGGTCTTGAGATAAAAGTAGAAGAAAAGGAAGGAATTGTTTACTTTACCATAACAGACAAATCTTGCCTATTAAGCCAAGGATATTGTCTTGTGCCTCTCAAAGCGGACGAAGGAACAAGAGAAATAGAAGGAAATGACATTTCATATGATTATTTGACATTGAAATTCAAGGTAGATCCGAACAACTTATACTCTCCAATCGATCTGCTTTTGAAATACACATTTTCAGTGGAAGGAGAAGGAGAATTTTGCATAACAAATTCCATGGGCATTACAGAATGCACTTCGGACAGCATGACAATGTACTTTTCTGAGGGAGAAAAAGTAACCATGGAGACAAGGAACGGAGAATTTATAAAATATATTGCAAGCTGGGGCGGAACCAGTGTGGATTTGAAAAACAGCTATGAGACTCAGAACTTTGACGCAATGTTTGACGGCACCAGCATAAAGGCTTATTTCGAAGAGACTTCTTATTCAACAGATTACGATTGGGATGCACAAGGCTGCGTTGCATCATGTAAATTGCAGTTTGGAAGCTCTTATACAGGAGAATGCATACAAACATCTTTACCATATCAACCTCCAGCAGACAATTATCCGAAACTGTCTGCAGACTTTGATATTGACATAAATCCCAATAATGAAATTACAAAAAACAAGCTTTCTTTGGGAATTGCACTTGAATGGGGAGATGGCTATGATTGGATACAATCATCATCGTTTAGAGAACTTGCAGAAGATGCTAATATTGAAATGGTGAGGTTCTTTGAGCACAGACTTCACAAGGTATGTGACGTATGGGATGTTGCTAGAAAGGACTGTGTTTCCTGGGACTGGGACGAGATAGACAGTCTTGTGCAAAAAACATATGACATAGGCGCAGAGCCTTTAATAGTTCTTGGTTTCTACAGTTTTGTCGACAGCAACAACAAAATATCTTCGGTTCCATCCAACATGCCAATAGATTCTGCTACGGGAGACCTTCCCTACCATCTAGGTCTTGTGGAAGAAGAGCATTGGGCAGCATACACAGCCAAATGGGTCGAGCACTTTAAATCCAAGGGATATCCATGGAATCAGGTAAAATATTATGAAATAATAAACGAGCCCTATCATTACTTTGCAGCCAACGGCGACTGGCCAGGAGACCCACAAAAGATAGAAAATCTGGTTAACCTATACAACGCTGCTGCAAAATCAATGAAAAGTGTCAATCCAAATGTAAGACTTGGAAACGACGCCTCGATAATGAAGGGTCTTTTGGATGAATTCATATCAAACGGGGAGGATCTTGACTTTATTAGCTATCATGGCTATGCCACAGGAAGCTACAGTGATAGCGATTCTAAAATATTCAATCTTGCAGAAACAAAATACATAGGAGAAGATTCTGTAAATTACGGTGTAACAAAATCAAGGCAGCTATACAAACAAAAAAGGGGTCTGGAACTGGAGGTACTAAAAACTGAGGACAACCTTAACTATGCTTTCGGAAGCGGGACGGACCCAAGAATACAGAAAATGGCCGGCGCAGTTTACAACGCCTTGTCAATAAAGAGCATGGTTGAAAACGACATATCTTATCGTGTTTATTTCAATTACGGCAGCAGCAAAAACTCTAGAGAAAAGGAAAGCACCGGCGGTTTTGGCTTTGGTATGGTAAACACTGACGATAAAAAGCCTTGGTATCCTTACTTTGTCCACAAGATGGTAGGACCCAATATTGATGTTGGAGATTCTGTAGTAGAATCTTCCTCAACTTCAAACGAAATCAGAACACTTTCTTGGATAAACAATGG
>JAFGAZ010000010.1 GCA_016933455.1 Candidatus Aenigmatarchaeota archaeon | reverse complement strand
TTGAATATAATTCAATGGTATGTTTTTTAAATCTTACAGAAAGCCTACTTGATGACTTTGACAATCTCTTCTAACATATCAGTAGGCAACAGTCCTTCTCCGTGTTTTCTAGAAGATATCTCCCCTGCCTTTCCGTTAACATAAGCAGCAGCGCAAGCAGACAAAAAAGTGTCATTGCCCCTTGCCAGATAAGCCCCGCATATGCCAGTCATCGTGTCGCCGAATCCGCCCTTTGTCATCAAAACAGAGCCTGTATTGTTTAGCATTATTTTTTTACCGTCACTTATCACATCAACGCTGCCCTTTAAGGCTATTACATTTGAGATTTTATTTGCTTCCTCTTTAACTGTCTTTATTCTTTGCTCAAGATTTTTGTTAACAAACTTTCCTGTAAGATTTCTAAACTCATCAGCATGAGGAGTTAGAACGCATTTCTTTTTTCTCAAAAGCTTTACATTCCCAGCAACTGCCCTTATCGCATCTGCATCAATAACCATGGGCAAATCTATTTTATCAATAAGCTTGACAATAGCCTTGTTGGTTTCATCCTCCCTCCATAACCCAGGTCCTATGACCACAGCAGTTCCCCTAACTTCCTTTATCATGTCAAGTATTTTTTTGACATGTCTTGTCTCCAACTTATCGCCTTTAAGAGGCTCTGTTATCAAACATGGAGAAAAGTTGGCAGCAATGTCAGCAGACCTTTGAGGAGAAGCAACATAAACCAAATCACACCCGACCCTGCATGCGGCCATGCCAACAAAGCAAGCCGAACCCGTGTGCCTTTCGCATCCTGCTATGACAACCAGTTTGCCGTACTGCCCCTTGTGGGACCACTTCTCTCGCCTGCCATATATCTTTTTTAGAAGAGCCTTGCTTGTCTGCATACAATATCTATCTAGTTATTAGAAGATAAAAATTTGTGAGCCCGGGGAGATTTGAACTCTCATCGCCAGGTCCGAAGCCTGGCGCTCTATCCAGGTTGAGCTACGGGCCCATCTAATTAAATAGTTTCCAAGAATGATTTAAAACGTTTCCTAAACTATGGCTTAAACCGGGTGACTGTTCTGGGAAACGGCAGTGTATCCATTATGTGCTCGGCCCCGGCAAGCCACATAACCATTCTGTCTATGCCCATACCGAAACCCGAGTGCGGTACTGTGCCGTACCTTCTAAGGTCCAAATACCACTCATAGTCTTTTGTGTCAAGACCGAAAAGCTTCATGGATTCCTCAAGCTCCTTCAAATCAGATATTCTCTCGCTTCCACCTATTATCTCGCCTGCTCTTGGAACAATAAGGTCTGATGCCAAAACAACATCAGGATTTTCTGGATCAGGCTTCATGTAGAACACCTTCTTTTTTCTAGGGTATGCCATAAGAAAGAAAGGCTTGTTTTCGAGCTTCTCCGAAAGGTCCTTGATATCCTTGTCTGTTATAGTATCCTCGTCGCTTTTGCCAAGCTTTTCCATGGCCTGCTTGTATGGAACCCTAAGGAATGGTATTTTCAATTCCTCAAGTTCCTTTGTATCCCGTTCAAGCTCATCTAATTCTTTTTTGCAATTCTTTAGAACATGATTAACAATATACAAGACAAACTCCTCCTCCATTTTTAGCAGCTCGTCAAAACCCATCCAAGCAGCTTCCATCTCCTGGTGCCAGAACTCTGTTAGATGCCTTCTTGTTCTTGACTTTTCCGCCCTAAAGCTTGGTGCAACAGTGTATATTTTCTCCAAAGACTGTATCAAAGCCTCAAAGTATAGCTGACCTGTCTGGGAAAGATACGCATCCTCACCAAAGTATTTCACCTCGAAAAGGGTAGTGCTCCCTTCGCAAGCATTCCCAGTAAACAAGGGGGGTTGAACTTCGATAAAACCCTTTTCCTTGTAGAAAGCATGAACAGCCTTGATAACCTCGGCTCTTATCTTGAATATCTTGACTAGCTTTTGCGACCTTATCCACAAGTGCCTGGTGTCTCTTGTGTATTCCTCGCTAAGGTCCTTTGTGAGCGGGAAAGTGTCTGCAAGACCCACTATCTTCAGTTCGCTTACCCCTATCTCGTATCCCCCAGGAGCCCTTCCATCCTCTTTGACAACGCCCTTAACTTCAATGGAAGATTCCATTGTGGCTGTTGCTGCTTCGTCTATTCCCTTGCAGGCTAGCTGCACAACTCCGGTAGAGTCTCTTAGCATGATGAATACCAACTTCTTCTGGTCCCTTTTCCTGTATATCCATCCTCTTAGGGAAACCTCTTTTCCTGTCATCTCTCCTGAGAGCACCTTTTCGATTTGTATGAATGCCATGTAATCACTATTGTAATTATAATCTTATAAATAAGGCTTTAAGAATTTTTCAATTATTGCTCAAAATCTTGGCTATCTGCTTGGCATCGGCCTTTCCTTGCGTCTTTGCCATAACTTTTCCTATTAGATACGAAAGCGCTTTTTTGTTACCGTTCTTTAGCTCTTCTGCTGCTTTGGTCTCCTTGTCTAAAACATCAGAAACTATCTTTTGAAGGTCACTACTTTCCATTTTGCTGTTTTTTGTTAGCAGTGCTTCTAGTTCTTCTGGGTTGAAAATTATCTCTCTTAGTATCAACTCGGCAGCCCTGTCGCTCACCTTCTTTGCCTCGATGTTTTTGAGAAGCAAGACAAAGGTCTTTGCATCAAGCTTTGTCTCTTCAAGTTCCTTGTTGTTGTAGAAAAGCGTTTTCTTAAGTATTGTCATCCATGTTGCCGCAAGCTTTGGCTCTATTTCCTTGACAACATCTTCATACAAAACTGCAAGAGAATGATCGGATGTTATGGATGTTGCCAGTTCGTTTGATATTTTGAATTCTTTCAAGTATCTTTCAAACTTTTGCTGGGGAAGCTCTGGCAGGGTCTTTCTTATCCTTTCGATGTAAGCATTATCCACCTCAACCTTGGTCAGATTGGGCTCAAATATGTAGCCATAGTCGTCCTCGAACTCCTTTTTCCTAAGCTCCTTTGTCTTCCTTTTTGCATTGTCCCACATAAGGGTCTTTCTTTCAACGACTTCTCCCTTCTTTAACATCCTTTCCTGCCTTTTTACTTCGTACTCTATTGCCTTCTCGATATCTTCGAAACTAGAGATGTTCTTTATCTCGACCCTTTCCCCTCCTTCTATTGAAACATTAACATCAGTTCGCATCGACATCTCGCCTTTCACAAAAACTCCCAGATATTCCAGAATAGAAGAAAGCCTTTTCAAGAATGTCCTAACCTCCTTTGAAGAGGAAAAGTCAGGCTTTGTCACTATCTCGCAAAGCGGGACTCCTGAACGATTATAATCAACCAAAACATGTGTGGCAGTTGTCACATCGCCTCCCATGTGATGAAGCTTTGCAGGATCCTCCTCCAAGTGTATCCTTTCTATGCTTATGGTCTTGGCATTTCCCTCATTGTCAACAGTGTCGAGCTTGCCTTCCTTTGCCAAAGGAATCTCGTACTGGGTGGTCTGGAAATTCTTTGCCATGTCAGGATAGAAATATGTCTTTCTGGAAAAGAAAAATTTAGGAAGTATCTCAAAGTCCAATGCAAGGGCTATCTTAAGCCCCGCATCCAAGGCAGCCTTGTTTAGAACCGGCTTGCTGCCTGGCATTCCAAGGCAGGTCGGGCAGCACCTAGTGTTGGGCTCTTCTGGCATGTCCCTTATGGAGCAGCTGCAGAAAATCTTGGTCTTGGTATTTAGCTGCACATGGGTTTCTAAGCCTATCTTAACAGACATGGTCACACCTTGGGATACTTTATCTCTCCTCTCTTGTTCTCGTATGCAAAAGCAGTATCTATGATTTTCTTTTCCTGAAGGTGATCCCCCATGAGATGAATACCCACAGGAAGATTCTCAACAAAACCGCACGGCACTGAAACGCACGGCATGCCTGCAAGGTTTATTGGAACTGTTAAAACGTCAGACTGATATTCCTTGAGTGGTTCAATGTTTTCAAGCTCTGAAAGCTTTGGGGGCAGCATGGGCATTGTGGGTGCTGCCAAAACATCCACCTTCTCAAAGGCTTTCTTGAAATCCTGAATAACCAAAGTTCTAACCATCATGGCCTTAAGATATAAATCGTCACGATATCCTGCCATTCTGGAATATGTGCCTAGAATTATCCTTCTCTTAGCTTCCATTCCGAAATTGGCAGACCTTATATCGGAAAAGTACTGGTTAAAGTTCCTGTCACCTATGTCTTCGCTTGCACCATATCTCATGCCACAGTACTTGGCAAGGTTTGTGGAAGCCTCTGACATGGCTATTATGTAATATGAAGCAAGCGCCTGCTTTGTCAATGACAATGAAACCTCTTTGTATTCAAAGCCCTTGCTCTCGAGAATCTTTATGGCATCCCATACAAGTTTTTGGATATTCTCATCGACATTCTCAAAATATTCCTTTGGAATGCCTATCTTGAGAGTATTGTCAGTTGGAGCAAAGTCTTGCTTTTCCATGTTAATGCTTGTGGAATCTTTGCTGTCATAACCAGCAATAATATCCAATCCCTTGGCGCAGCCACTAACAGTTCTTGCCATAACACCTATCTTGTCAAGCGAGCTGGCATAGTCTATAAGACCGTAACGACTGACCAAGCCGTATGTGGGTGTCAGGCCCACAACACCGCAAAAGGATGCCGGACATGATATGGAGCCTCCCGTGGATTCTGCTATTGCAATGTGATTTGCATCAAGAGCAGCTGTTATGCAACCAGAACCGCCAGAACTGCCGCCGCAACTTCTTTTCGTGTCCCATGGATTCTTTGGGATTTTGTAAGTATTCTTGCAAAAAGTCCCGAAACCGAACTCGTCCTGGCACATCTTGCCTATTATTGAGCCTGCCTCTCTTAGCTTTGTTACAACAGTTGCATCAAAAACAGGCTTGTAATTGGAAATTATATTGCTTCCTGAACCCGATATCATGCCTTTGGTGCATATGCAATCCTTTAGGCTGAAAACCAAGTCTTCACTGTCTATCTTGTCTGCTATTGCTGTAAAGCAGTTAAGTTTCTCGTCTATTCTTTTGCATTCTTCTATTATTGTCATGTCAAACAGCCCTTGGTCCTTTGAAAAATCCCTTTTCCTTTAGTTTTGAATTAGAAAGAGCGTCTTCCTGATTTAGGCTCTCTTGAGGCTTGTCTTCCCTGAAAACGTTCTTGACCTCAAGGGGCTGGAATGAAGGCTCGATACCTTCGGTATTAACATCCTTTATCACAGAAAAGGCCTCTAGAATGTTATTAATATCTTTTGAGAATTGCTCAATTTCCTCTTCTGTCAGGTTGAGCCTTGACAGTTTTGCAACACGTTCTATGGTATTTTTGTCTATCATAAAATCACAAAGCGGCTGGGACAAGACTCGAACTTGCAACCTCCTGATTAACAGTCAGGCATTCTACCTATTGAACTACCCAGCCATGCATATAATTTATTTTCAAGCCTTTAATTCAAAGGCTTCAAGCGCCCATGGTAGGGATCGAACCTACGACCTTCTGCTTAACAGGCAGCTGCTCTACCGCTGAGCTACATGGGCATAGTATATCAAAATATCTTTTGAGCATTTATAAAAATTAATAGTATCCAACTTTCTTTCTTGTACGTCTTGTGCCGTAAAATATATATACATGTTTACTCTAATTAGAGAGTAAATAGAGGTGAAAAAATGACAGACATACTAAAAGAATTGGGAATAACCAAAAGTGACATAGAAAAAATGCAAGATGAAGAACTTAGTGGAGAGGTTAGTACCTCATACGTAAAGAAAAAGTCAACGGGCTACAAAGTTCTTTAATTATAATTTTTTCTTTATTTTTCTTCTAATTTTCTAAAATGAATATTTCTCAGAATATATAACTTTATAAATCACTTTCTCAATAGATAAAATACTCAGAAAGGTAATTTATCTTCATGTTACCTCGGCAAAGGTAATGTGTGTGTGTAATAAACTACCGTAAGGTTTCAATTTCTATACATAGTTAATACGGAGTGCTTAAAAACATTTCGTGTTCACAAAATATATTTCCGAAAAAACATGTGTTCGGCACATACACTCGTAAAAACAAAAATTTGAGGTGAAATTAATGGATGCATTAATTCAATCTGCTTTTAATAGAGCTTTTAGTAATGAAAAACCCGCCGCCGCATCACCAGGCTTGCAAGGAAGAATCGAAGGGATGAATGGCGTAAATTGGGAAGAGAAGGTCTCGGAAGAATTCGACATAAACATGCACAAGGCAAAGATAATGGTTGTCGGATGCGGAGGAGCTGGTAGCAATACCGTTTCAAGGCTTACCGAGTTAGGCGCTTCAGGAGCTGACATAATAGCCCTGAACACAGACGCCAAGCACCTTTCAATAACAAAAGCTCATAGAAAATTGTTAATAGGAAAGGACACAACAAAGGGTCTCGGAGCTGGAGGCTATCCTCAGGTAGGAGAAAAGTCTGCAGTAGAGCAAAGAACCCAGATCAAGCAAATGCTTGAGGGTGCCGACATGGTCTTTGTCACAGCAGGAATGGGAGGCGGAACAGGTACAGGTTCAGCCCCAGTCGTTGCTGAGATAGCAAAGAGCATGGGAGCAATCGTAATAGGATCTGTAACAATGCCTTTCAAGATGGAAGGAACAAGAATACAAAAGGCCGAGGACGGCCTTTCCAAGCTAAGACAGGTTACAGACACAGTAGTCGTTATTGAGAATCAGAAGCTTTTGGAGTACGCCGGTTCGATGCCAATCGCACAGGCTTTCTCCCTTGCCGACGAACTCATCTCAATGATGATAAAGGGAATAACAGAGACCATAACAGTGCCATCTCTGGTTAACCTGGACTTTGCAGACGTCAGGACAATAATGAAGTGCGGAGGCGTTGCTGCAATTTGTGTGGGTGAAAGCGACTCACAGTCTAGGATAAAAGATGCAGTTTTGAAAGCTTTGAACCACCCGTTATTGGAAGTAGACTACCAAGGCGCTTTGGGAGCTCTAATCCACGTAATTTGTGGTCCAGACTGCACACTTGCAGAGATAAACGAGGCAGGAGAGTTGATATCAAAGAGACTGTCTCAGGACGCACAGGTAATCTGGGGTGCTAGAGTCTCGCCAGAATACACCGGAAAGGTACAGGTAATTGCAATAGTAACAGGCGTAAAGTCGCCTTACATATTGGGCCCTGTGCAAAGAGGTGAAATGGCAAGAACTGCAGAAAGCGAGTTGGGAATACCAGTCATCATGAGGTAATCCCCATGAGAAATATAAAACAGGAAACGAAGGTGGGAAAAATGGAAGATGCCCCCTTCTTCCTAATATTTTTCAGCAAGAACAACTGAGGGTGTCCCCCTCTTTCCTTTTTCTTTTTTTATTGGTATTAGCCAAAGCTATATTTAAGCCAAAAACAACAGATTTTATTCTATGGATTATTTCCCGCTTTTGCTAGCAACCATAGCAGGTCTTTCAACTGTTATAGGCGCCTTGATAGCAATTTGCATAAAAAAGGCGAAATTCTGTTACCTTTGCGTTGCGTTTGGCTTCTCAGCAGGCGTTATGATATTTGTCTCGTTTACCGAACTGCTCTTCCAGGGCATACAAAGCACAAACCTAGTAACCTCATTTCTTAGCTTCTTTGGAGGCGTACTGATAATATACATAATAGATATCTTGATACCTCACGCTTACGAGGAAGAGGCTTACAGCAGGAAAGGCAAGGTAAACAGGACAGCAATGTTTCTTGTACTGGGCATAGCAATACACAACTTCCCAGAGGGAATTGCTGTTTTATTCTCCTCAATGGCAAATGCTAGGCTTGGGATACTAATAGCAATTGCAATAGCCTTGCACAACATACCAGAAGGCATTGCGGTCTCAATGCCCATAATTTATGCCACCAAAAACAGGAAAAAGGCTTTCTATTATTCAGCGCTTTCAGGGGCAGCAGAGCCTTTGGGAGCCCTGATAAGCATGATATTTTTAGGTCAGTTCATAGACCAATTCGTGCTCGGGGTGATACTTTCTGCTGTGGCAGGCATAATGGTATTCATAAGCTTTGACGAGCTTTTGCCTTATGTTTACAAACAAAAGAACGTGGACCAGCACCTTCCAATGCTCGGCATGTTCATTGGAATGTTTGTCATGGCAGCTTCGATGCTTCTTCTATAGAAATTATTTTTTTTCAGGCTTAAAGTATATGAACCAAACAAACCACACAAGCCAGAGCATGTCCGTGTAATTGCCATTAAGAAAACCCTGAATGCCTCTAATTCCCAAAAGGCCCAAAAATCCCAGCATCCAATTCTTTTTCAAATTCATATAATCACTAAAAAATTCTTTCTCATTCCAACTTTATAAAAGTAGGGCTTTTCTCTTCTATGACGCTTTTGAGCTGACCTGTCTGGCCGAACTTTTCATAGTGTATATATTCATTCTTGTTGTGCTTTTTGGCATGCGGTGTGCACCCCAGATCAGGATAGCCAAGCGTTATTATGGCACAGGGCCTGACATACTCGGGGCACTGCATTATCTTTGATATTACAATCTCAGAAAAAGCCCCGACCCAGCAGGTTCCAAGTCCCATTGACTGGGCAGAAAGAAGCATGTTCTGTATAGCAGCTGCAACAGCCTGGATTCCATAAAGCCTAAGACCCCTTTCTCCATATACAGCACCAGCCAGCCTGCAGTTCATGCAAGCTACTATGAAAACAGGGGCATTTTTCATCCAATTCTGGTTGTAGCACGCCTCGACTATGTCGTTTTTCAGGTTAACGTCCCGTACAACAATAAATTCCCATGGCTGATAGTTTCCAGCAGAAGGCGTGTGACGGCTTGCCTCAAGAACCCTGCTAACAAGGTCTTGGGAAACGTCCTTGTCTAGGTACTTTCTAACAGACATCCTATTGCGAATTGTCTTGGCAACTATTTCCTCTTCGTCGATTATTGGCTCCACCTTTTCCTGCTCCTCAACGATTTTGCCGCCTCTGCCGAATCTAGCTAAAGAATCAAAAGGCATAAACCTAATAGGTAAGGCAAGTTAAAAAAGTTTTATATCACAGTTTCTAATTGTTTAATATGAAGTATTCTGTTCTAGCAGCAGTGTATGAAAAATTGGAAAATACGCCGGCAAAGCTTGAAAAAAGCGACATAATAGCTAAACTGCTAAAGGAAACAAATATCGACCTTCTACCAAAAGTAGTTCTTCTCCTTAACGGCAGGGTGTTTCCAAGCTGGAGCGAAAGCGAACTTGGCGTTGCCAACCAGCTCATGATAAGGGCAATAGAAAAATCATGCGGCATAAGCCAAAAAGAAATAAACAGTGTTTTCAACAAAACAGGGGATTTGGGCCTAACAGTAAAGGAGCTTTCAGGAAAAAAAAAGCAGGCAACGCTTGGCAAAAAAACTCTAACTGTGGAAAAGGTTTTTGAAAACATGCAGCTTCTGCCAAAGCAAGAAGGCAAAAATTCCCAGGAAAGGAAATTAAACCTAATAGCAGAGCTGCTTTCTCAGGCAAGCCCTTTGGAATCAGTATACGTTGTTAGAACCATTCTTGGCCAGCTAAGAATAGGGGTGGCCGAAGGCATAGTAAGAGATTCCATAGCAAAAGCATTTGAAGTGGAATCAGAAGATGTTGAAAACGCATGGTTTCTTAATCCCGACTATGGCGAAATAGCCACAATAGCCAAGACAAAGGGCAAGAAAGGGCTAAACAAAGTCAAGATAAAGATAGGCAGACCAATCAAGGTCCAGCTGGCTGAAAAGGCGCCCTCTCTTGAGGAAGCCTTGGAAGCTTTCGAGGAACCTGTATTGGAGTACAAGTACGACGGGGCAAGGATGCTAATACACAAAAAAGGAGACAGCGTAAGAATATTCACAAGAAGGCTTGAAAACATAACAAAGGCTTTCCCCGATATTGTTGAACTATGCAAAGAGAACATACTGGCAAAGGACTGCATACTAGACAGCGAGGGCCTTGCCATAGATGAAAATAACAGACCGTTGCCGTTCCAGATGATATCTCAGAGAATAAAAAGAAAATACGACATACAAAAAACGGCAAAGCAAATACCAATGCAGCTCAATGTTTTTGACGTGATATACCTTGACGGCAAAAGCTTCTTTGATACAACGCTAAAAGACAGAAGAAAAATACTTTCAAAAATAGTAAAAGAAGTTCCGGGAAAAATTCAGCTATCGAAACAGCTTGCAACAAAGGACATAAAAAAAGCAGGCAAGTTCTACAAAGACTCTCTTTCAAACGGCCAGGAGGGCCTAATAGTTAAGAACCTTCAGGCAACATACCAGCCAGGAAGAAGAGTTTCCGGAGGTTGGCTCAAGGTCAAGCCGACTTTGGAATCATTGGACCTTGTTATAACAGGGGCTGTATGGGGAACGGGAAAAAGAGCCGGCTGGCTTGGTTCATACATCCTAGCCTGCAGGGACCCTGAAACAGGAGATTTTTTGGAATGCGGCATGCTCGGCTCTGGCCTTAAGGAAAAGAAGACAAACGAAGACGACGTGACTCTTGAAGAGCTCACAGAACTTATAAAACCGAACATAGAAAATGAAAAGGGAAACACAGTAAAAATAAGCCCTCAGTTCGTGATAGAGGTGGCCTATGAGGAGATACAAAAAAGCCCGACTTACTCGTCCGGTTATGCGCTAAGGTTCCCAAGGCTTCTTAGGGTGAGACCAGACAAAGGGCCTGACGAGGCAGACGACCTAAACAGGCTTGACAAGATTTTCTATGTGCAAAAGGGCAAAAGACAATCTTAAATACTTTTTCTTTTAACTATAGGACATGAGTGAAGATTTGACAAAAAACTTTAAACCCTTGACAGGAAAGGAAAAAATAAAGACTATGATAAACTATGCGTCTGAAATGATAAATGGAGCACAATACATTATCGATAATTTTGCGGATGCTCCGAAAAGCACTTACAAAAGTTTTATCAAACATTTCACCGAAACCAGAAACGAATGTGACAAAATATTAGAAGAAATGGCGTAATTTATTCTACTTTCTTTGGAATCTTCTTGCTTATGTCAAAAATCTGCCATTCTTTGTAGTTTAATTTCACTGCCAAAATCGGCTTTGCTCTGCAATTCTTGGCAGCAACGACCATTGTGCTTAGCTGCTCCATGTTTTCCTTGGTATAGTACACCCTTTTCCTGGACTTGCACTCTATGAACTGCGCTTTGCCGTCTTTTACAGCAACCAAGTCGCAGATGGCCTCCTGACCCATACCAGAACCAGCTACCCTGTGCACTATGAAGCCCTCTTTGACAAGCTTTTCTAGAAGCTGCCTTTCCCTGCGGTATCCCTTGGCGTTCTTGGGCATACTAATTAAATGCTGTTTGGCATTAATAAGTCTGAAGAAGATCAAAAGACCCAACCCGTCATTCATTGAGCCGTTGGGTCCAGAATAAGCCTCGTTTAGAGGTAACCATTATATTAGAAAAGTCATTTAAAAGAATTTTGGTATTGGAAAGGAGATATCACAACAGAAGTTTTTATATTTGCCATTCTGTTACTATCAAGAGATAAAAATGAAGATGCTTGTTTCCATAGTTTCAATGTTTCTGATAACGCAGCTTTTGGGCCTATACATAGGAGTGCAGTATCTCGGGCTTATAGAAACAGGAGAAATACCGCCGGTTTTTGAGAACCCAGAAAGCTCGCTTAACCCAATAATGCTCTTTGCTTACATGATGGTGTCAACAACATGCATACTTGTTTTGCTAAAGTTCTGGAAACCGTCAATAAGAGCACTAGAAGCCTTTGTAGTGTTCTTCTCGTCATGGCTCACATTTGACTTTCTAATTCCAATATCGCTGGGAATATTCTCTCTAGGATTACTACTTGCTGTTTTGCTTACGATATGGAAAGCTCTTAGACCATCTATTCTTAATCAGAATGTTGCAGCAGTCATATCAGGTTCGGGTGTTGGGGCAATACTTGGGGCATCTTTTGGCATTGTCCCTTCTTTGATATTTTTGGTCATCCTTTGCACATACGACTTTATCGCTGTGTTTGTCACAAAGCACATGGTGCACATGGCAAAGGAGCTGACCAAAAGGCCAATGGCTTTTACCATTGCCTCGCCTCACAAGTTCAAGAAAGCCAAGTATGTCGGAATAAAGGGTAAGAAGAAAAAGTTCCACGTTTTCCAGCTAGGGGTCGGGGACATGGTAATACCTCTGATGTTTTCCGTTTCGCTTTTGAGAAATTTCAATGCTATTAGTTCTTTGCTGACAATAGCAGGCTCAGCAGTAGCCTTGGTGGCGCTGATACTTTTCATGATGAAAAAGCCAATGCCGCTTCCCGCAATGCCATTCATCAGCGTGGGAACGCTGTCAGGCTTTCTGATATCCATGGCTTTATTGTAGAAAAGGAAGGGTGGGACGCACCCGAAAGAAAGTTTTTTCTTTTGGGAAAGAAATTTCAAACTTAGAAGTCATCTTCGTCTTCTTTGATTGGTTTTGCCTGCTTTTTCTTTGCCATTTTATCGACCTCCTCGATACAAGACAAAGGAGTGTCAACTCCATATAAACTTTAGACAGCTCTTAAACTGATGTCTCCACTTGGCAGTCGTTATAATATGCTCAGAATAAGTTCAACGCCCCTGGCGGCTATGAAGATGCCAACAACCTTGGATATTATTTCTATTGTCCCTGTCCCAAGTACACTACATATTTTATCATGGCCTCTTAGGAGAACGTATATAAGTCCAAGGGAAAGAAGCAAGGAAAGAGTAGTGGGAAATATGCCGATGCTGTTGGAAAAGAGTATGACGCTTGTTATGACGCCCGGACCTGTTGTCAAAGGAGTTGCTATTATTAGTGCAGCAACATTATAGTCCTTGGCTTTGTCCTTGGATATCTTAAAGCTCAGTATCATCTCAAGTCCTAGCAGGAAGAGTACGGCGCCTCCAACGATTGTAAAGCTCTTCATTGTCACGCCAAACAAATCCATTATGGAATTACCTCCTAAGATGAAAACCATGGCCAAAAGACCTGCTACGGCAACAGCCTTGTTTATTATTTTTAGCTTTTGCTTTTTGCTAAACCTCTTTGTTATGTCGGAGAAAACAACAAAGGAAGAGAAAGGTCCCATTATAATAAATAGCATGACAAACGTCTTGAAAAACTCGACTATCATAAATTATATTCCGCATTACCGTCTTATAATCTTGATATAAACCGAAAACAGCTTAAGTGTTCACTATGTATTTACTTGAATGAGTAAAGACGCTTTCTCTATATTAGAAAATTCTGATATAGCATTAAGAGAATTAGAAATCATGAAAAAGGGAGCGTCTTCTGTTTCTATGAAAAAACTTTACAAAAAAGGGAAATATCTTTCTATGGAGCAACTACAAAGTATATACGAACTAGACGGTCCTTTCTTTAGAACAAAAAAAGACGCGCGTTTTTTTGGCTTTTATTGGGATCAATTTGAAAATCTTGTAAAAAGAAATAAATCAATACATGCTCATCTCTCTTTGAAAACTCTTACAAGACTTAATTCCAAAAAATTCGATCAAATAAATTATCGTTAAAAAACTACTCGTATTCGCGCCAGACATGCTCGCACTTTGTGCACCTGTAGAATCTTGTCGGCGCTTCGTCTGCAGCCCTCATTTGCTGCATCCACCAGAAGGCTTCCTTGTTCTCGCACTTGGGGCATGCGGCATCCGTCTTTGGCAGTATCTCTATCTTTTTCTTCTTATCCAAAACAATTATCTTGCTCTTGACCTTTTCGGAAGAAACCTTCATCTTGAATTTCTTTTCCTTCGAAGTCTTTTTCTTGCCACACTTTCTGCAAACAAGAACGACTTTGCTCCCAGATTTCTTGGGAAGCATAAGGCCACCGCAACTACAGAACTCCATTTTTTGTACCTCAAGTGTTTATCTTTTATTTGTATGCTAAGAAATATTTAAAGATATCGTCTTATGCAAGACCTGTGAACTCTACAAAAAGTATTTTGACCCATCCAAGAAGAGGAAACTTCAAAATTGCCTTGCCGTAAACGTTTTTCTGGCTAGTTAACCAAGGATCCTCGTAAAGATTGTTGTCGCCCTTTGTCCTTATGCCGTCTTGCGTTATTTCTATGATGCGATGTATTATGGGATACGGCCTGTCACTGACACTGAAAACTATTATGTCTCCAACAACAAATTCGGGAACCTTTTGAACTATTATCATGTCGCCTTTGTAGAAAGTTGGGACCATGCTGTTTGAGAAAACCGCCACAACAGGAGTTTCAGTGTTCAGCAAATTGCTAAGGCCTGTGTTTACTGCGTAAGCAATCACAAAGCCCAAGAACAAGTAGACTATGGTACCAAACCAGCCGCTAGTGAACTTGTCCCACCTTTTTTTGTATTTTTTCCATGTTTTTGCAATCGGCATTAAAACACCCTGATGACCGCTGCTTTGGCGGTTCTATTATTAAAGTCATGGGCTATGTTTCTTTTATAACTTTGTGTCCCTTTCCATGCAAAACCTAAAGAAAAAATTATTACTTGCTCAAAGCTCTCTTGAACTCTTCACTAAACTCTTCACACTGCTCTTGCAGGGCCTTTGTCGACTTTAGCAAAAGCTTTTCTGGGTTTTTTCCCTTTACCACAAGCTTTGGCTTTTCTATGAAAGGATGCTCTCTTACTGCTGCAGCCTCTCCGCCTTCGTTCCAAACCTGTGTTGCCAAGACATTTGTTATGGTTTCTGTCTCGTCTTCGAATTCAAGCTTTAAAATTTCATTCTCGTTTTCAAGAACTTTAACATTCATACTATCAGTATCTACTTGGCACTTATTTAAAGTTTTCCATCTCATCAGGGTTTAGAATAGGTTTTTTGAACTCGGCCCTGTTCTCTATTGCTACTCTTGGGCATGCCGTGTTTATGTAGCAGTCAAGACTAATTCCCAAAAGCTTTTCAGGCCTTATCTCATTAAAAACAAGAATGTAGGCTTTTTTACCTTTTTCTTCAAGCTCTTTTTTTATTTTCTTGGCAAGCTCGATATTTTTTTGACCTGGCTTTGTTGAAACAAGTATGCCGAATTTCTTGGCATCTTTTGATAGAGCGATCGCAGCGTACTTTTGCTTTTCAAAAAGAGTCTTGTCTAACTCTTCTATTTTCCCACCTTCCACATCAAGGACAAAAACAGGCTTTTTTGTTTTTATTGCAAGACCAAGCGGATGGAATTTGCCCGATCCTATGTATAGAAATGAATCTACAACTTCTTCTATTGATTTCGCAGCAGAAACCTCGCATCCAAGTATCTGTCCGTTGTTGTAATTACCCTTTCCTATAAGAGCTTTCTTTCCGTTATTTTCCAGAAATTCTCTTGCTTTCTCCAATGAGCCCAGATATTGAACAGCGGAAACAAGGCCTATTATATCACCTTCTATTTTTTCGAAATCTTTTTGCAAAACCGGCCTTGGATCATACTCTTGTCTCATCTCGACATATTCAACAGGGATTTCACTTTCCATAAATTTAGAATGACCATAGTGTATTATTTCATCGCAACCCAAAGCCTTAGCTTCGCTATCACAAATATCGCAAGCGCCATAGCAGCTCTCACAGTATATTATGGCATCGTGCTTGTCCGCTAGTTCAAGCGCCTTGTTCTTTAGGCCGTCAGGTATCTGCAAAATTTTCATAGGTCTCATTATTACCTATTAGAACAGAAACTTAAAAATCCATTCAACCCAATGCCCATGAAATGAAATCAATATAATTGAAAAATTCAAGGTAATTGAAAAATATCATGGCAAAGGGTGTTAGAACCATGAGTAGAATTATAATCAAAAGCACTATCAAGCCTCTTTTGCTATTTTTGTGTCTTGAACCAAACACCATGCCTGTTAAAAGGCCCCCTATGTGGGAAATGTACGAAACGTTTGTTGTTACTCCGACTGTTATTGAAACAAAAAATTCCGCTATGTTATACAAAGCATAAAGCAAGGCAACAAGTATCAAAGGCACTGGGACAAGATAAGGATAGAATATGAATTCGAAAGGCTTGACAAGCATGCTTGTCCCGACTAGGCCAAATATCGCAGCAGAAGCGCCTATGGTTGGTATGATAGCAGAACCGTAGCCCAACAAGGTCATTGTCAAGACAGCAAAATTGCCAACTATTGCCGAGACAAAGAAAATTAGCAGGAATTTTTTCCTTCCAAGCTCTTTCTCAATGACCCTGCCAAAGAAAAACAAAGCTATCATGTTCATTAACAAATGGGAAAGGTCCCCGTGCAAAAAAACAGACGTAAGAAAAACTTCCAGATTACCTTCCAATATATTATTCAGTGAAAAGCCGTATCTGTTGAAAAGCCAGTTTATCGATTGCTCGCCGTAAGCAATGCTGCTGTAAATCTGAAACAGAAATATTGTTGCAAAGATGATTATCAAAGAATATGTGAGGTTCGGCTTTCTCTTTTCCATGTATTTATTTCTTTTTTTGTTTATTTTAACCTTCAATCTCAGAGACCCATTTCCTGACCTTGTCTATGGCGTCTATGTTTACTGACAAAGATTTTATTCCGGTCTTTACCAAAAACTCCACCGCATCCTTTCTGTTGCTTGGCAGTTCCCCACATATGGAAGACTCAACACCATACTTGTTGCAAGTTTCTATAACATGCTTGAAGAGGAACTTCATCCCAGGATGCATCTCATCAAACAGTTCTATCAAGCGTGCGTTGTTTCTGTCTATGCCAAGTGCTGTCTGGGTCAAATCGTTGGAACCAAAAGAAGCAAAAGCAATCCCAGCCCTGCAGAACTCTTCTATGTTAAGAGCACATGCAGGAGTTTCCACCATTATTCCAAAGTTTTCGGGTGCTCCGACTTCTTTTGCAATTTCCTTGGATTTTCTTAATTCGTTAACATTGATTATGAATGGCAGTTCCCACACAACATTATCCAATCCCTTGTCATGCAGCATCTTTAGGGCTCTAAGCTCTGCCTTTAGAATTTCAGGCTCGTCAAGACTTCTTCTTATGCCGTGCCACCCGAGCATCGGGTTGTCCTCGGTTGGTTCGTTTTCGCCGCCTTTCATGTTCCTGAACTCGTCTGTTCTTGCGTCAAGCGACCTTACCCAAACATGTTTTGGATAAAAAGCCTGGGCAACCTTTTCCACATTCTCAAATATTATGTCAGTTAGCTCCTGGCTTTTTCCCTGCCTAATGTATTCTATAGGATGCATGCCTGTTTTTGTCAGCATGTGCTCAAGTCTCATAAGGCCAACACCGTCGGCATACTTTGCCTTTTCCGCGGTTTCAGGAAAGGCCAAATTTACCTTGACATCTGTTTTGGTCTTTATGTCAAGATGCTCCTCACTTTCTTGAGTTTCTATTTCCACCTCACCTGGATACACCTTGCCGTTTGAAGCATCAACCGTTATTCTCATGCCCTCTTTTAGCACCTCTGTTGCCTTCTTTGTGCCAACAATGCACGGTATGCCGAGCTCTCTTGAAACAATTGCAGCATGGCATGTCGAGCCTCCTGAATTGGTAACAATGGCAACTGACTTTTCCATCGCAGGGACATAATCAGGGGATGTCATCTCTGTAACAAGAACATCTCCCTTTTGTATCTTGTCTATCTCATCAAGATTGGTAATAATTTTAACAACACCTGTTGCAACTCCCGGGGATGCGCCATAACCTTCAAGTATAGGGGTTCCTTCGACCTTCCTTGTAATTTTCTCCTCAAGGGTTGTGACAGCCCTTGCCTGAAGTATGTAGATATTTTTCCTCTCAACTCCCCATTCAATGTCTTGGGGCCTGCCATAATGCTGCTCTATCTTCTTGCAGTAGGCTGCCAAGGCAAGTATCTCATAGTCGCTAAGAAGCTGTGCTGACCTTCTGTCAATTGCAACTTCCTTTTTCACAGTAGCCTCTGTCATGGGGTCTCTTATCCTTTCAACTGCCTTTTCTCCGATGTGCTTTTCCAGAATGTCGCCGTTCTCCTTGTTTACAATATACCTGTCCGGGTCGACCTCTCCTTGCACCATGGTCTCTCCAAGACCCCAGCACCCCTCTATTATGATGTGGTTTGCTCCTTTCACAGGGTTGGTGGGATCGATTGTAAAGGCAACTCCTGCTTTCTCGGAATTGACCATTCTTTGAATAATGACTCCTATTGATGATTCCTGGGGCTGGTTGTTCTTGTGCCTGTAGTACATTACCCTTGACGTATACAGGGATGCCCAGCACAGCTTTATCTTGCTAATAACATCGTTGTCCCCTCTCACATTAAGGAAGGTCTCGTACTGGCCTGCTGAAGATGCGCCCTCAGCATCCTCTGAAACGCCCGAGCTTCTAACAGAAACAAAAGGCTTTTCCATTGGCTTTATTATTGAAATGTCAAGCTGCGGCGCCCCGTATAGCTTTCTGTAAGCTGCAAGAACAGCGCTCTTTATTTCCTCTGGCATTTTAGCCTCAACTATTAGCTTCTTTATGCTCTCTGATGAACTTGTCAAGGACTTTACATCAGAATAATCCGTATTGTTGGCTATCTCATGAATCCTTGCCTTTAAATCATTGTGCTCAAGGAATTTGTTGTAAGCCTCAACTGTTACAAAGAAAACATCAGGAACCGGAAACCCGGCATTTATCAGTTCGGCAAGGTTTGCTGACTTGCCACCCACCTGGCTGACATTGTCCTTGCCAAGATGCTTGGGTTCTAGTATGAACGGCATATGATGTATATGTTCAGCTTACTCTTAAATATTTTTATTATAGCATTGTCAATTATACACATGAAAATCCTGGAAGTAGACCTTCCAAAAAAGGTCGTCATAGGCGACGAAGCCCTTTCAAAACTTGGGGACGTTTGCAGGGAACTTGACTTGAAAGGCTCGGTCAAGATATTCACTGACAAATCCATAATGGACGCCTATGGCAAAAACGTAATAGAACTTCTTCAAAGCTATGATTACAAGGTAAACACAATCATAATACCAAAAAAGATAAGAATGGAAGAGCTTGAGCTCAATGGCTGCGATTTCACAATGGGCCTTGGAGGGGGCAGGTCAATAGATGCTGCCAAGATGGCTGCAAAGAAAAGCAATGTGCCCTTCATATCGGTTCCAACAGCCATATCGCACGACGGCATAGCAAGCAACCGTGCTGTGATAGACGTTTACAGCATGCCTGCAGTTGACCCGACAGCAGTTGTCATAGACATGCAGGTCATACTAAAATCTCCTTATAGGCTAATAGCCTCTGGCTGCGGCGATGCCATAGCAAAATTCACAGCAGTGGCTGACTGGGAACTTTCCCACACGCGAACAGGCGAATACATATCAGAGTACGCTGCTGCCATAAACAAGACCTCTGCTGAGCTCATACTCAATTCTGCTACATCAATAAGGAACATGGAAAAAAAGGGCATAAGAAACCTTGTCGAGGCCCTTGTCTTCTCTGGAATTTCAATGTCAATAGCAGGCTCTAGCAGGCCGGCATCAGGCTCAGAGCATCTTTTTTCTCATGCCCTAAAGGAGATATATCCCCAAAGAACGTCATTGCACGGCGAAGAGTGCGGTCTTGGCACAATACTATGCTCTTATTTCCATGAAATGGATTGGGAAAGGATAGTAAAGGCCCTTAATGTAATGGGATGTCCGACAAATAACGAAAAAATAAAGATACCAAAAGAAACCATAATAGATGCTTTGTATCGGGCAAAAAGCTTAAGAAAGGACAGATATACTATCTTAAACTACAAAGACGTGGACAAGGTAAAGGCCAAAGAGGCTGCAAGGGATACAGGGGTCATATAGAAAGCAATTTAAACATGCCCCTGTTAATAGTGTGTAGTGAGTCTATGGAAGAATGGAGAAAATGGAAGCATATAACAAAGCTTGACCCTGACAAGAAGATAAACGACAAGATAATAGAGGACATCATTGAGACAGGAACTGACGCAATAATGATATCCGGAACCCAAAACATCACCAGGGAAAACGTAACAGACCTTCTAGCCATGCTAAAGGAATACGACATACCAAAGGTTCTAGAACCCGCCTCGCCAAGGGGCATGGTTTACAAGAACGTTGACTGGATGTTCGTGCCCTCTGTATTCAACACATTCTATTCGCACTACATCAACGGCGTCCACAAGGCCTGGATAAAGGCACACAAGGACAAGATAAACTGGGACATTGTGGTGCCGGAAGCCTACATAGTTCTTAATCCCAAATGCGCAGTTGCAAAGGTCACAAAAGCCTATGAACTGACAAAGGAAGGCGCTGTGGCAACAGCTGTTTGCGCTGAAAAGTTCTTCAATTTCCCTGTTGTTTACATAGAGTATTCTGGAACATACGGGGACCCGGAGATAGTAAAAGCGGTCAAGGAATCCCTTGAGAACGCGCACCTTATCTACGGGGGAGGGATAAATACCAAGCAAAGGGCAGAGGAGATGGCAAAATACGCAACAATTGTTGTTGGCAACACCATCTACGAGAATGGCACGCACTCGTTCATAGACACTGTGCGCGGCAGGCTTTTGCAGGAAATGACGGAAATACAAGGGAAACTAGGCAAGCTAAACAAGATGAGAAAGCAGCACAAGAACGAAAAGCCGACCGAGGAAAAGGTCTTCAAGCCGGAAATCAAGGTACCGAAGATTAGCGACGAGAAAAAAGAAGACTAGATTTCTTTTAAAATATCAGTGAAAAATCATCTTTTCTTGTATTCAACGAGCCATTTCTTAAAGTCCCTTTTCTCAACCTTTTTCATGGTGGACTCAAGTTCCTTGGGCGATATGGCACCATAGTAATTTCTCATTTCAGGCTCAACGCTATCTATGACCATTATGCCGCTTTTCTTAAGGAACGCGCGCATCTTGTCGTCCATTTCAGCTATCACTATCTTGGGCTTTTTCTTTGCCAGAATCCTAGCAGAAGTCTTCAAAGGCATATAGTCTTTTATCCAGACGACCTTGTTGGTAACATCGAATTCGCTAACAGACCTTGACACGGTATCGTTTGAAAAATCAGGTATCAAAACAACAGCAACAAGTCCCTCGTTTTGTATCTCTATCACCTCGTCTTGCCTGCGTATCCTGTCCTCGTATGTTAGCTTTAGCTTCTTTTGCTTGGAAAGCTCGAACTGGAGCTGCTTTATGACAATGTGCAGCTTTCTTATTTCCTTGTCCTTGAGCAGCTCCTTTCTTGCATTCTCGTTCTTCCTGGATTCCTCTTCGAGGTATATCTTTTTTTGGCGCTCAAGGGTTTTCACCCTATCTTCCATCTTTTCAGAGTAAAGCCTTGATATCTCGTACTTGTGCTCCAGCCTCTTTAGGGTCTTTTTGTGCTTTTTTGCCACATTCTTCCAGTCAAGGTTTACTTCCTTAAACTCGGTTTTTATCTTGGGATCTTCCTTGGGCTTTATCATGTCTATTGCCTCTGCAATGTTTTTTGCCTCTCCTGTAACTATCATCTTCTTGGCATGGTCCTTGTACTGGCCCAAGTGCATGGCACTAAGCGCCCTGCTTATGCTGTTAAACATCCCCTCGTACTGGCGGTAGGCAAAAGCTGCTGCAGAAAGGGCGTCTCGCTCGTGCACATCCTTTATGTCTATGCTAAGAATGCCCCTTTTTTCTTCCACTGTTATGTCGTGGTCTGGGCTGTATATCTTGCAGTTAAAGGAGGCTGCTATCTTCTTTATGCTGGGCGACACCTTCTTCTTGTCTGTTGCCACAACAAGCGCCTCGCCGAAATTCATTATCTCCTTTATTATGCTGTTGATTGAAAAGTTCTTCCTGCTGCATGTCAAAAGCAGGTTCTTTTCCAAGTCGTAGATGGCAAGGCCTGTGGTTGTTCCCATGTCGACCCCGACTATAAGAGGCTTGATCATGAAAATAATTATAAATCTAAAATAAAATAACTACCTATGCAAAATTCTAGGAAGTATGTTATATGCGGAGCGCCAAGCTCCGGCAAGTCCACTGTTATATCGGAATTGGAAAAAAGAGGTTTTATGGTCATAAAGGACGGCGCAAGAATTATAATAGACAGGGGTCTTAGTGAGGGTAAGACCTTGGAAGAGATAAGGGGAAACAGCCTCGAATACCAAAGGAGCGTGACAAAGCTAAAATTAGAGCTTGAGAAAAAAATACCAGAAGGTTCGACTGTTTTTATCGACGGCGGCATGCCTGACGCCATAGCATATTACCGTTTTCTTAACCTGGACATAGAAGAACTACTAGATATTTGCAGAAACGCAAAGTATGACAAGATATTCTTTTTCGAGCGCCTTGATTTCAAAAAGGACTATGCAAGACTTGAAAATGATGAAATAGCAGAAAAGCTAAGCATCCTAATAAAGCAGGCATACGAGGAAATGGGAAAGAAAATAATTATCGTTCCAAAGATGTCTGTAGAAGACAGAGTAAAATTTATTTTGTCAAGAATTTAGAGTCACTTGTATTGCGTTTCTATTATCTTTCTTAGTTCTTTGGCAGTCTTCTTGCCTATGCCCTTTACCTTTGTTAGCTCATCTTCTGTTGCATTGACAATGCTTTCAGGGCTTTTGAAGTGCTTTAGAAGCGCCCTTGCCCTGACCTTTGATATGTCGGGGAGGCTTGATATGAAATACTCCTGCTTTGCCTTTGTGCTTTTTGGGACCTTTTTGTTCCTAAGAACAATTTCCCTTTTCTCCAAGAGCTGCTCGCGCCTGGCTATCCAGTAAACAAAGCCTGCAGTGTCTGCAATATCTCTTGTCCATATTATGGGCATGCCAAGGTCTATTGCTATTGACGATAGAGCTCCCCTTATGGCATTGGGCTGAAGGGTGCCGTAGACAGACTCGGTCCCCTCTATTATCAGAAGCGGCCTTTCAAAGTTCTCCTTCATGGAAAATAGCTGCTTAAAGAGCCTCTTGTCGGTTATGCTTTGAACAAAGTCCTTTACAGTCTTTCTCTCAATGCAGGTCCTATCAGAAACTAGAAAATCCGCGCAAAGAAGCATCTTCTTTTGCACATCGCAGTCGTACTGCTTGAAATATTCCATTATTTCCTTTTCCCTTGAATCCACGAATATTAGAACTCTGTCCATTATTTAGAATTATTTTTCCGAAACTTAAATCAGTTTGTCTCTTCGATTTTTGACAATTCTGTTTTCAAGAAATCGGTCATTTGGTATTTACCATTGACCTCTTCTACATAGTTTCTCTGTTCCATTTCTCTGACATTACCTTTCAAATAACTAACATCAATATGAGTTTTTTTACTTAGATTTCCCAAAGAACATGGACCAGTTTTAAGAACATCGATAATATTCAAAATATTAAGTTCATCAGAAAAATCTGCTAAAAGTTGATTTATGTATTCTTCATTTACCATGCCACTTATTATACAAAAAAGAATAAATAGCTTTCTCAAAGAAAGTCGGTTATAGTCCTGGTCTTGTTTGTGCTTCTCATGTTCTTGAGGGTCTCCTTCATGTTGCTCTCCCTTCTCTTGGCAGTCCAGTAATACGCCTCATCTCTTGTATCTCTTGTCATTAGAAATATGATTTTTCCAACCTTTGTTCTTCCCACTCTTCCTCTTCTTTGTATGGTCCTAATCTCAGAAGGCACAGTGTCGTAGAATATGGCAATGTCAGCAGTGGGTATGTGAAGCCCCTCCTCTGCAACAGGTGAGCCTATTAGGCAGTTGTAGTAGCCGTCATTGAACTCACGTATGACCTCTATTTGCTGCTTTTGCGAAAGGCCCCTTTCGCCGGACTGACCAATCAGTATGGCCGGGTTGCACACTTCCTTTAGCATGTCCTCTATCTTGTAGATGTTGTCTCGGAAATGCGAGAAAATTATTATCCTGGTGTCTTTGTTGTTGTCAAACTCTCTTTTAACAACTTCCTTTAGCTTCTTTATCTTGGGATGCTCGCCTGACTCTTCTATTATCTTGACAGCCTTCATGAACTCTACATCGTTTAGAATGCCGGCATCGGACTTTGTCTTCTTCTGCCTGACCTTTTCTATGTAAATGCTAACAGCGCTTATGCTCTGGGTCTCAAGAAGCTGCAAGGCGTGCCATATCTTTATCGACTCGACTATCAAGGATATCATGTGAAAATGCACAGGCTTTCTGTTGGTCGATATCTCCTTGCTAACCCTTCGTTGGGCATCAAGCAACTCCCCTTTTGTCTTTATGTTAAGGTTGTATCTTTTTAGCTTGCCAAGCCTTCTGTTCAGAGCCTTTTTGAGATTCTCCTGAGCAGTCTTGAGATCATCCGACAGGCTCACCTTGACAATCTCGGTTTCTATCTCCTTGACATAGGGCGAAACATCAGGGTCGCTTTCTGTTCTTATCTCAACAGCATCTATGGACAAATTTTTTCGTATTATGTTTATCTTGATTTCATTGGAACCTGGCGAAGCTGTAAGTGCAAGTATTCTGGGGTATTTTGACTTTTCCATATAGGCCCTTGCAACAAAGGGGTATGCGTACTTTTTGACAGACCTGTGGCACTCGTCAACCACCAAAAGCGAGAATTTTGAAAAGTTGAGCAGACCGCTCTTTATGTCGTTTTGTATGGTTTGGGGCGTTGCGCTAATTATCTTAGAACCGTCATACATGTCTTCTCTGTCTCTTGGGGAAATTTTTCCTGTTATTAGAACTATCTCCTCTTCCGGAACCTCCATGAACTTTTGAAAGGACCTTAGGTGCTGCTCGCAAAGGGGCCTTGTTGGAGCCATGATCAAAATCTTGGAATCAGGATTCTTATCAAGCCTTAAGGCTGCCAAAAGAACTGCTATGGTAGTTTTTCCCATGCCCGTAGGTATGACACACAGGGTGTTTTTCTGGGAAGCTGTTCCAAGAATAGCCTCCTGATAGGTTCTCATTTCTATCGTGTCTGGCTTTATCAGGGGATGTTTGACAAAAGTCATAACTAGTAATTGCTTCCAAAGTTTTTTAATAAACGCTCTTTTCTTTTATGGCAACAGGGGAAGCTCCCGCGTGCCAGCTCTGCCTTGGCCTTACCTGTATGTTAAAAAGCCTTTCAGAATTGTCGTCCAAGACAACTGCGGCTCCCTTGAGCCTTGGAAGACTTGATATCGACTTTCTTATGTCAAAAAGAAGGTATGTCTGCATAACAGCTGACAGGGCGTCAAGGTCGGGCTTGGCTGTTAGCCTGTGCGATATGACCATATCGGACTGGGAAATGGCATCCCCGTGCAGCTTGTTTGGCCTTTGGGTTATCAAAACCAGGCTGATGCCAGGCTGCCTTCCCTGCTTTATCAAGGTAAGCATGTCCTTTGTGGCAGCTGTCACGCCGTCATCTGGTATGAAATTATGAACCTCGTCCATTATTATCCATGTCATGGGCACCTTTTTTACATCCTCGCCGCCTATGACAGCCAGCTCTTCCTGCCTTCTGGCAGAAACCCTGGCCTGGTAGACCTCTCTTGAGAGTATTCCCACCATGAGATTTCTCACGTTCCACTCCTGCAAAGAGACATCAAGTATTGCAGTGCCTCCTGGCTCTAGGAACTCCTCTATTGGGGTGGCTTTGTCGGAGAAAATGCCCCATCCCTTGGCTGAGACAAACCTGTTTTCCAAAGCCATTTTATCCTTGTTATCAGTCCTGCTGTCCTTTTCTATCTCATCTATTATGTCTTCTATAGAATAATTGCCGGAAAGTTTCTTTAGAGTCCTTTCCAAAAGTATGCCAAGCGGCTCGAAGATGTCTATGTTAAAGGTAAGCGCCCAGTCAGCGGCTGATAGCTCTGACGGCTTTATGGAAAAGGTGCCGTCGTATGCTATGCCTGCCTTGTCGTAGAAATCAACAAGACCAACAGGCACGATGTTTTTGACATTAAAGCCCAAAGGCTTCATGCCCCACTTGTTTAGAAGCAAAAGATCGTTGTCATTGGGGTTCTTCATGGACCAGAAGATGCCCATGGTGTCTATCATAAGGCATGAAAGGTTGCTTTTGATATCATCCGGCAATTTCATTATCTCCTCAGCTATTATTGCTGCGGAATATGATTTTCCCTGGCCCCTTTTGCCGGTAACCAAGACTATGTGGGGCCTTAGAACATCCATCAAAACAGGGTTTGTGAGATGAAAATCGCTGCCCTTGCCAACTATGTGCTTGCCGAGAAATATGCATCCCTTTTTCCCGTACTTTTTCATGTCGTCTGGGTCTCTTCCAACAACTATCTCCTCGACTGCCATGAAAAGAAATTAGTAAATCTTATTTATATAGAAATTACATAATTATTCTCATGGCAAAAGCCAAAAAGAAAAAATACACAGCAGGCACCTTCTGGTTCCTGGCAATATTTGTGGTATCAATCTTGGGCACTTTTCTGCCCAACACAACCATAATCTGGCTCATCTTGGGCATAAGCGGGGCCATAGTGGCATACGAGAACATCCAGAGAAAGGAAGAGACATCTTTTCTCATAGCAATATCAAGCATGATTATAATAATTGTGATGTTCTTGTCTTTCCCAAGCTTTTGTGGCTATGAGATACCAATTGCAAACGACTTTTTGCTTAATTTGGGCGTGGCTTTCGGTGTAGCTGGTTTTGTAGTCTCACTTGGTCTGATAACCAGGGTGGGTCTAGAGAAATAGCCCGATTAGAGATGCTGCAAAGGCAACAGCCCATATTTTCTTATTCCAACCCATAACCTTGGAGCCGTCCAGTGGCGGGAAGGGAATTAGATTAAACATTGCCAGAAAGAAAGATACCCTGGCTGTTACTATGAAAAGGCCAAAGGGAAATATGAGATTTAATGCCACCATGACAAGTCCCACGACTATGTTTATCATTGGGCCTATGAAATTTATCATGCCGTGCTGATTTCTCGTCACCCTGGCTATCTTGAAGGCGAACTTTTGCTTGTACGGGGATGTGTAGACTGCGCCTGGCGCCACAAAGGCAAAACCGCCGAAAAATGACATGGCCAATCCCAAGATTATGCCCCACTTCCACATCCTATACTCTGCAGAAAAGCCATAGTGCATGGCCAAAAACTTGTGAGCCATCTCGTGCGAGAAGAAGGCGAAAATTACTATGAACAAAGTAGATAGAAACATCTCAAATTCGAAGGAACTGAAGATGAGAGTTAGAGCTAGAACAGAAATTGTCAGATCAGTTATCTCTTTTTTTGAGAACATATCTATCGTTTTATTTCTAAAATATTTATAGATTTTCCGCTATTCTTTTCTTGGCAACCCTGTATGCCTGCGCCCTTGAGAGGTTCTCGGCCTCCATTATCTGGTTGACAATGTCTTTTAGCTTGCCGTATATCTTTTTCCTTGGTGTCATTGCCTTTGGCTTGGCTTTCCTTGTTGTCTTTACTGTTTTTTTGGGCTTTGCTATTGTTTTTTGAGATTTCTCATGGTGAGATATCTCATCCAAGAAGCTTCTTATCTTGCTTAGGTCGTCCTTTGTTTCGTTCTTGAACTTGAGCCACAGATATTCCATGCTAGAAATTGGTAAGACGCGCCTTTAAACTTTTCCATTGGCATCAACCCCATGGTTTCCTGTCCAACAATATTTTTTGACAAAAATCATCTAAAAATTGGTCGAAATATTTTCTGACTTATCCAAATCTTTAAAATAAAAAATGTACAATAATGATAAGCACAAGAGTTAATCACACTCGGGTACCCAAGACGACGACCAAAAACGATTAACATGAATGATAAGAACGGAGTGAGCAATAGAATTGTAGATATTCTTAGAAGTCATCCTGAAGGTCTGACCATCTTAGACATTTCTAAAAAAGCCGGCATGAGCAGGCATGCGATAACAAAATACATTTATCATCTTCTAGGTGAGAAAAAGATTTCTCAACGAGAAATCGGTACCGCTAAACTGTGCTATCTGTGTGGTAG
>JAFGAZ010000009.1 GCA_016933455.1 Candidatus Aenigmatarchaeota archaeon | reverse complement strand
TATAAGACTGGCGCTCTGCCAGGCTAAGCTACCCGCCCATTAAGGATTTATTTTGTCTTCAGCAATTTAAAAATATGTTTAATGTCAAGCAGGAGGTCAAATTGTTCCTGGAAAGAAGCGACTATGCCACTTGCGAGTATCGCGGGTGCTTTGACATTGCTGCACAAAAGAATGTTCTGCTTTTAATCAAGACGCTGCTTAACGTCGACTCCTTCCAGCAAGAGCAGGCAAGAAACCTAAAGATAATATCAAACAACCTGGACGCGCACCCGATGCTAATAGCTTCTCACACAACAAGGGATAAGCTAAAGCAGGGCATAGTGTATGAAAGGTATGATTTGCCTGCAATGTCCATTGAAACTTTCGAGGACCTAATTTGCAACTCAATATACCCAAGGGTCTACAGGGACCGTGGGGGCTTGTATGTGGAAATCGACTCGGACGTTCTAAAGGACTCTAGAAAAAACAAGGGCTTGAGCCAAAGAGAGCTTGCGGAAGCTGTTGGCATAAACAAAAAGGCCATATACGAGCACGAGAAAAAGCAGCTTCGAATGATGCTAGATATCGCAGAAAGGCTAGAACAAATACTGGATAAAAAAATTATAACCAAAACAGATGTTTTCAAAAGCTATGACAGTCACGGAAAGCCTGCAAGCAATATCGAAAAAAGCATAGGCAGAAATCTGGAAAAGATAGGCTTCAAAACAGACTTTGTAAAGCAGGCGCCTTTCAATGTCTTTGCCAAGGAAAAAACTCTTGTAATTTCCAACATAGAAATAGACAAGAAAAAGATGGTAAAGCATGCGGCGGATCTAAGCGACTTTATCAGGCTGGTGAAAAAGCCAGCAGTTGTCATAACCAACAAGACAGATGAAGATGAGCTGCACGGCATACCAGTTGTCCAAAAAAAGGAACTAGAGCAAATGGAAAAAAAGGACCTAATAAAAAAGGCCAAAAGGGCAATTTAATAATTACAAAAACAAATTTAGATAACAGGCTGATTATTAATGGCTATCTACGACATGCTAACACCGATAAATATTCTCCAATCGATTTTGGTGATAGTATCGGCATACATTATAGTAAAGTTCTTTGAAAGAAACCTAATAAAGCCAATGATAAAAAGGGGTGAAAAAAGAAGCGTCATAATACCTCTGAAAAGGGTGTTGTCAATAATAGTTTACCTAATAGCTTTTTTCCTTATACTTTCGATTTTCAGCATTGATATCACAGGTATTGCAACAGGTCTTGGTGTTGGAGCAATAGTTTTGGGCTTTGGCCTTCAAGACATTGTCTCGAACTGGGTCTCAGGAATAATAATAACAGCTGAAAAAATATACAAGATAGACGATGTGATCAAGATAGGAGACACGACAGGCGTTGTTAGCGACATAAGCCTAAGGTCGACCAAGCTGACAACATACGACAAGAACGACATAATAATTCCCAATTCCTTGATAATAAAGGAAAAGGTCATAAATCTCACTGGAGGCAGCAGCGAATCTGTATCCGCCATAACTTTTATGATAGACTATACTTCTGACACAGACAAGGCAAAGAAAGTAATGGAAAAAGTACTAAGAAGCGACAAGAACGTTGTTTTTGATGTGAAAAGAAAAAGGGAGATAAGGTTCATTGTGAGAAGCAACGAATGGACAACGGAAATAGAATGCCTTTTCTGGATAAACGAGCCTAAAAACGAGGAATTCATCAAGTCAAGGCTAACGCAAGCAATCAAGAAAGAGTTCGAAAAAGAGAATATAATACCAACAATACCCTCTTTCTTGAGAAAGGGCTATATACACGCCAAAAAAATGCAGAAAAGAAAGCGTTAATATGGAGCTTTTGACGTAATATTTCTTAGGTAATTTAATGGGAATACTAAAAGAATTCATGGATTTTGTGAAAAAACAAAACATAGTATCAGTTGCACTAGGTTTGATAATCGGTTTCGCAGCTAAAACGCTAATAGACGCTTTGGTGGCAGACATAATAAGCCCCCTATATGTGCCATATATTGGTCTAGACGCCGAAGCAGCAGTGACAATAGGCCTGTCAACATTCAAGATAGGCCACTTTTTGGACGCATTGGTCAGCTTCCTAGTGATCATGCTGGTGGCTTTTGTTATTGCAAAGAGTATGAAGAAAAAGCTTTAGAATTCATACTCTTTTTTTCCTTCTTTTATTAAAGTTTTAAATAGATTTGAGATATACTTACATACACATATTTATCGAATAAAATACGAGGTGAAAAAAATGATGAACAATCAAATGCAAGGGGGCGGACAGCCCATTCTGGTTTTGCCTGAAGGAACGCTAAGAACTCTAGGCAAAGGAGCCCAGTACACAAACATAGCAGCTGCCAAAGCAGTGGCAGACGCAGTAAGAACAACCCTAGGCCCAAAGGGCATGGACAAAATGCTCGTGGACAACATGGGTGACATTGTGATAACAAACGATGGAGTGACAATTCTTGAGGAAATGCAGCTAGAGCATCCAGCAGCCAAGATGTTAGTTGAGGTTGCCAAGACCCAAAACGAGGAAGTGGGGGACGGCACAACAACAGCAGCAGTTATTGCAGGCGAATTGCTAAAGAAGGCGGAGGAGCTTTTAGAGCAAAACATCCACCCTACTGTGATAACAAAGGGTTACAAGCTGGCAAGGGAAAAGGCCTTGAAAATACTAGAAAGCATATCTGAAAAAGTGACATCAGACGATGTTGAGATACTAAAGAAGATAGCCACAACCTCAATGACTGGAAAAAGCGCTGAAAGGGCTTCAGAGCACCTATCCAAAATAACAGTAGACGCAATAAGAACTGTAATGGAGCAAGTTGACGGCAAGATGGAAATAGACAAGGAAAGCATCAAAAGGGAAAAGAAGCAGGGAGGCTCTGCAGAAGACACTGAACTCATAAAAGGCGTTATAATCGACAAGGAAGTTGTGCATCCAGGAATGCCAAAAAAAGTAAAGTATGCAAAAATCGCCTTGCTTGATGCGGCTTTGGAAATAGAGAAAACTGAAACCGATGCGCAAATACAGATAACTTCGCCAAACCAGTTGCAGGGATATCTTGACCAGGAAGAGAAGATACTAAGAGACATGGTGGAAAAGATAGTGTCATCTGACTGCAACGTGCTGTTTTGCCAAAAGGGCATAGACGATGTTGCACAGCATTTCCTTGCAAAGAAAGGCATTATGACAGCAAGAAGGGTGAAAAAATCCGACATGGAGAAACTGTCAAAGGCAACAGGGGCAAGGATTGTTTCAAACATATCCGACCTTTCTGTAAACGACCTCGGGTCCGCAGGCCTTGTTGAGGAAAGAAAGATAGCAGGTGAGCAGATGGTGTTTGTCAGAGAGTGCAAAAACCCCAAAGCAGTTTCAATACTTGTCAGAGGAAGCACAGAGCACGTAGTTGACGAAGTCGACAGAGCCATTGAAGACGCTGTTGGAGCTGTTATCTCCGCTTTGGAAATAGGCAAAGTTGTTGCAGGGGGAGGTTCTCCTGAAGAAGCGGTTGCCAAGGGTCTCAAGGAATTTGCACAAAGCTTCTCTGGAAGAGAGCAGCTGGCAATACTTTCCTTTGCAGAGGCCATGGAGATAATCCCAAGAACCCTAGCTGAAAACGCAGGCCTTGACCCGATAGACATTTTAGTCGAGATAAGAAATGCACACGACAGCGGTCTAAAGACTGCTGGTGTCAATGTCTACACAGGAAAGATAGTTGATATGAAGGAACTGGGAGTTATCGAGCCTTTGAAGATAAAGACGCAGGCCATAAACTCGGCTTCCGAGGCAGCAGAGATGATACTAAGAATAGACGACATAATCTCCGCTGGCAAGCTAGACAAGGGCGGAATGCCAGCAGGTATGCCACCGGGCATGCCTCCTGGAATGGGCGGCTTCTAAGCCCCCAAATTTCTTTCTTTTTTTCTTAAACATTTATATATCGGTTTCGTAAAACTATCTTTATGCCAGACGAACGTTCTGATGACGCGTATGAAATAATACCAGTCACTCCGTTAAAGAGAATGGAGAAAAGACTGGATGCAATTGAAAGTTCCAGCGCTGTTCCGCAATTGCAGTCTTTGATAAACCAGATAATAGAGCTTATTCGAAGCAACCAGAAGATTGTAAACGACGTGATACAGGCTAATGTGGAACTTAGGAACGAACTAGCCAAGATGCCTGGCAAGATAGACGAAATGACAAGCTTGATGAAGAACTTTATCTCGCTTATAGAAGCTGCAGGCAAAGAGGAGATGACGACCCCTGGCCCTGAGCTTATGAGACCGGTAACAGACGAGCTAAAGAAGATGGTTGAGCAAAACCAAAGGATACTAGAAACCAACCAGTCCATGATAGACAAATTGGATGTCATGGGCAGGAAGATGAAAAGGGGCACGCCAGTTTCAGAACTTTTGTCATCCTACCCAAGCGTTAGGATGAAAAGGGAAACAAGGCAGTAACGTTATAATTATATACTGGGAATGTGAATTTCAGTTATATAAGGAAGTATATTGAAAAAATAAATGAGGTGAAAAAATGAAGGGAGTAAGCGCTGTAATCGCAGTTATTTTGATTTTAATGATAGTCGTTGCTATGGCTGCATTGGCTTACACCTGGTTCACATCAATGGCTACAGACCTAATGGAAGGTGCAGGAGAGAACATTGAGCATTCTACAGACCAGATGTCAAAGAGTTTCTCAATAATATCTGCATCTTGTACACCACTCCAGTTCACAATAATGAACACGGGAACAGCGAATCTGACAACAGCAAATGTTCAGGCTTTCGTAGACGGAACTGTTCGAACAATAACTGTATCCGGTGGTGTTGCATCAATTGCATCAGGACAATCAGCAACATTCACGGGTCCTGCATGTACAGATGGTCAGACGCTCAGAGTAGTCATAGAATCAGGAGCAGGCTTATCAAAGACTCTAGAGTAGCAACGTGAATTGTTTTTTCTTAATTTTTCTAATTTCTTTTTTATTTAATCTATATATTCGGAAATGCGAATGTATCTATAATGAAAGGTCAGGCAGAAGCAATAGTCTTTGTTTTGCTGTTTTTAATCGGCATAGCGCTTTTCTCAACAGCCACCATCTGGGGCAGGGAGATATTCGAGGACAACATGGACTTTACCAAGCTAGAAGCAGCTGAAAAGTTGGCAAAGGATATCGACGATGGCATTTCGAATGTAATAAAATTCGGGGGGAAAAAGGAGATAGAGTTCTCTGTGCAGGGAACAGCCGAAATAAAGGAGACAAACGTCTTGGAAATAAGAACGCCCCTTTCGATAGAAATACAGGAAAACTGGGTTAACATATCAGAAGGCAGCTCTTACATAAGGGAGAGAAAAGAAGGAAGCGAGCTTATTTTGCAAATAATATACCCCCCTCAAGCAGAGTACAACATATTCTTCTTTACAGAAGGCTCAAGCCTTGACACACCAAGCTACATAAGAATTGAAAAAGGCGAAACAATAACAGAAGCTACAACAAAGAAGATTCAAATAAAAGTAACTTTCATGTAATTATCTCTTATGAAGGGCCAGTATCTGACACTAGAATACGTAATGTTCTTTGTCATCGGCCTTGTCCTGATTGTTTCGGTATACTACATATTTTCGGACATGATTGTGCAATACGAAGATCACACAACACAGTACCAGCTTGAAATGACGGGTCATATGATATTAGGGACAGCAATAAGGCTTTATGAGACTTCTGAAAATACCAACACTAAAATAAGCTACGACTTGGATATACCCGAAAAGCTATCCAACTGCATATACACTGTCACTATTTTGAACAATTTTTTGAGGCTTGACTGCATAGAAGGCAGCGACATTGGCGTTGCACTGACTTCATACAACTTTAATATTGAAATAAAAAACAATATAATATACAGCAGCAGCGGAAGCATCAAAGTTACTGCTGAAAACGGGGAGATTGATTTAGAATGATAAGGCTTCACAGTTCACCAAAAAGGATAAACCTCTACAAAGTTTTCTCAAAAGCTGTCATAGGCTACAAGGAGCTGGAAAACCAGAAAAAGAAAGAGCGCTATGGCATGCCAAAAGACTATATACCATATCCTATGCAAGCACCAGCAATAAACGTTGAGAAACTTGAAGCTAAAAAATTAGAGGAAGATGAAAAAAGCTCATCAATACTTGAAAGAACAACCGTGAATGTAAGAGAACCTGAGATTGACATCAAAGGCATAAACATAGTATATACTCTAATACCCTCAAGCGACAGGACTCCCTTTGCTAGCGCCAACATAAAGTGGAGCAGAAGAGAAACCGGTCTTGTCTATTATCTGCAAGAGCCTATTCTTTCTGACGAGGAAAAGAAACTCCTAAACAACATAAAGCTTAATTTGATAGAAAAACTCGATGTGGATTTTACCTCGCTAAGAAAGGGGGAGGCAAAGGGTTTTTTGCTCAAAAAGTTCGAGGACACAATAGAGCTGATGGCAGCAGAATTGCCTCCAAGCAAAAGGAAGGATATTTTCTACTACATACAGCGAGACTTTGTGGGGCTAGACAAGATAGAGGCTCTAATGCAAGACCCCAACATAGAGGACATATCGTGCGACGGTGTTGGAATCCCACTTTACGTGTTCCACAGGAATCCTATAATTGGAAGCATAAGAACCAATGTTGTGTTTGACGACAAAGAGGAACTAGACACATTTGTAAGCAAGGTAGCGCAAAGATGCGGCAAGAACATATCAATAGCAAATCCTCTGATAGGCGGCAGCCTGCCGGACGGTTCAAGAGTCCAGGCAACGCTTGGAACAGACATTGCAAGAAAGGGAAGCAACTTTACCATAAGAAAGTTCACCAAAAAGCCGCTAACGCCTGTTAATCTCATAAATTTCAAGTCAATGGATCCGAAGATAGCAGCGTATCTTTGGCTTGCGGTTGAGCACGGCAGGTCGGTTCTAGTGAGCGGGGGCGTTGCAACAGGCAAGACCACAATACTTAATGCCATGTCGCTCTTCATAAGGCCTGAACTTAAGATAGTCTCAATAGAGGACACTGCTGAGCTTGTTTTGCCACACCCCCACTGGGTGCCGGGCGTTGCAAGAACCGCAATAACCGAGGTAGAAGGCAAAAAGATTGGAGAAGTCGACTTGTTTGATTTGCTCAGGGAATCGCTAAGACAAAGACCCGATTATCTTATAGTAGGAGAAGTCAGAGGAAAGGAAGCCTACGTATTGTTCCAGCAAATAGCAACAGGACACCCGAGCATGTCAACAATACACGCCGATTCTATGGAAAGGCTAATAGACAGGCTAACAACTCCCCCAATAGAACTGCCTGCATCCTTGATTGAAACACTAGACATTGTGGTTTTTGTTGTGAGAATGAAATACGGCCAAAGCTACATAAGAAGAATAAAGAGCATATATGAAGTTTTGGGATTTGACCGAGACAAGAACATACCAATTGTAAACGAGGTCTTCAAGTGGGACCCTGTAAACGACGGCTACAAGCAGGTCAACAAGTCAAATGTTTTGGAAAAGATAAGCATGCAGTTTGGCATAAAGCAAAGCGCAATCGACAAGCAGATAGAAAACAGGACAAGGGTCATGAAATGGATGGTCGACAACAAGATAAGCGATTACATCGATGTAGCAAAAATAATAAAACTCTACTATACAAGGGAACAGGATCTATTAGACGAGATTAGATGATAAGATGGACATATGGCAACAGCTCAAGCAGCTTTCCTTCAAGTTCTTTGGAAGGAGCCTTGAGCCTTTTATCAATTATTTCGATAGCATAAAGCCAGATTTGATAAGGGCAAACATCGGGCTTAGCCTTCAGGAATACGTCTACATAATGTTTCTGGTAATACTTGGAACCTTTATCATAGAGTTTCCGTCGATAGTCATAATAACATCTCTGCTTTTGCATGATGCCATCAATGCTTTTTTGCTTTCTTTCACAATGACTGTCGTCATACTGATAGTGCAGTTCTTTTTGTTCTACACATACCCTAGCATGGCCGCAGGAAGAAGAAAGAAGAACATTGACTCTTCTTTGTCGTTTGCAACAACCTACATGGCAACAATAGCAACATCGGGCGCACCCCCTATAACAATGTTTAAGGTAATGTCTGAGTTCAAGGACTATGGAGAAATATCACAAGAGATGGGCAAGATATACCGCGATGTCGAGGCATTCGGCATGGAGCTTGTCGAGGCCATAAGAAAAACCGCAAGCAGAACGCCGTCAGAGGAACTAAAGGAACTCTTGTGGGGTCTTGAGACAATGCTCTCAAGCGGGGGCAACGTGGGAAACTATCTTCATGAAAAGTCAAGGCTTTTCATAGCAGAGTACAGAAGAAGTCTTGAGAAATACTCGAGAACGCTTTCTATGCTAATCGAGGTTTATCTGACAGTTGTTTTGATAGGCTCGATATTTTTCATAATAATGACAGCGCTTATGTCCATAATAGGAGGCACATCGAGCCTTTCCATGATGTTTTTGCAGTTCGCAGTAATATTTTTGATACTGCCGTTTGTGTCAGTGGGCTTCATTTTACTAGTCAAGACAATATCCCCTTCAGCGTGATTTGATGAAAAAGCAAAAGAAAAACAAAATACTAGAGGAAATAACAAAGCCAAAGAATTTGCCTTTGGTAGCCGCAGCAATACTAATAACATTGGGCCTTGCGCTCTACCAGTTCAGCGCAGCCATGCTAAATCTTGTTGTGCTCGGAGTGATAGTCGGCATTGCCCCATTTGCCTTGATTTCTTATTTCGAGTACGCCAAGATCAGGGCAATCGAGGACCAGCTGCCAATTTTCCTTTTGGATCTTGCAGAATCGCAAAAGGTGGGCCTGACGCTTCACGAATCCCTAAGACAAGCCTCCAAGGTGGACTATGGCAAGCTGTCCCCGGAAATAAAGAAAGTATACAACCAGCTCTCCTGGGGCATAAGGGTACAGGACGTTTTTGCCAACTTTGCGGAAAGAATGAAAAAGTCAAAGCTTACAACAAGAGTTGTTAGCATAATAAACGAAACTTACGTTTCAGGAGGCGACATCGGCAGGACAATGGAATCAACTGCCTCTGACATAACGGCCATAAAGGAGGCTGAAAAAGAAAGGCAGTCAGTAACATCCCAGCACACGTTCATCATGTATGCGATATATTTCATATTCATAGGCATAGTCATTGGTTTGTCCCAAACACTAATACCTCTTCTAAACATAGGAACAGAAAGCCAGTCAGCCGGGGGAATAGGAGGGATATTCGCTTTCGAGGACCCATGCAAGCAATGCGAGGGCCTAAACGATATCCAGTGCATAAACTGTCCGATATTTTCTGGCCTTTGCAGCATGGTAGGATTCGAGCAAGGAGGCTCTTGCTACTACAACGCATTGTTTGTCTTGATGGCAGTTGTGCAGGGAATATTCTCAGGACTTGTGGCAGGTCAGATAGGAGAAGGCTCGGTTTCAGCCGGCGTAAAGCATAGCATAATAATGTCTGTTACAGGCTTCTTTTCGCTAATAGTCATACTTACGATATTGTGATTTGAATGAAAGGTCAGATGAGAATAGAATTCGTTGCAGGAATACTCATATTTGCTATAATACTTATTTTCATAGTGAATCAGACCAACATAACTTTTCGAAACCTACTTAGCGATTCAAGATCAGACATACTAAAATCAAAGGCTCTAAATGTAATAACTATTTTAACAGAAGACCCTGGCAGCCCGAGTAACTGGAATGTTAACATATGGAGCACTAGAAGAGTAGGACTTGCAACAGGCACACTCGAATTATCAAGAATCAAGATAGATGCTCTTTATGACAACTGCAATCTTCTAGATGATTTTGACCTAGGAAGCTATAGGCTGAGAATATATGATTCGTCAGACCTTATTCTTTTTTGCGGCTATGATATGCTCGACTCACCCTCAACAATAGAAACAAGGCACGTTGACATAGACGGGGATTATGGCAACGTGACGCTGGAGTTTTGGTAGCATGAAAGGGTTTGTTTATCTGTTGGAAATTGCTGTAGCATCAATTCTCATAGTTGTGATACTAAGCGCGTTCTTTGCCATAAGGGTCAAGCAGAACTGGAACAATGCAGATCTTGTGGCAGTTGGAAACAACATAATAGACTATCTAAACAACGATGACAATTTTTTAAAAGTTCTTGAAACGGATTTCACCGGCATTGAAAAGGTAAAGCCTGCTAACGTGGGATATGGCATAAGAGTTTTGGGTTCCCCTAAAACAAATATAACCGTGGGCTGCACCGAACTTTCATGCGGATATCTGCAAAGCATCCTAACGCCCGCATATGTTAACGGGAGGTACATTGTTTTCGATGTCCAGAATTATCACATAGAAAACGGCATACCTGATTTTGATGCGATAGTCCTTGTAAACTACACGGGGTACACAGCTGAAAAGGAAAACATAAAAAACTACCTTGACAACGGCGGCGTGGTCTTGGGCATAAATGCAACTTATTCGAATGACAACGCGGACTTTAACGAAATATTTGGCCTGCAGCCATCAGGCAGCGTTTCGAACCCGAACAAGTTCGTAACATACGACCCGTCTTTAGAGGATGTTGAAAAGTATTTCATGGGCATAGGCTTTGATGTTAACAGCATTTGGTATCTTTGGGGGGATGCGTGGAACGTAATATACAGAAATTCTTACATAAACATAACAAGAGGAACAGAAGTTCTAAGCTTCTTGAACACAGGAGAAGAGTTTGTCATAAATGGAAACACGTTCAAGGTGAAAAGCTTTGATTACAATTCCGGAGAAGCTATAATACAAGCAGCGAGAACAGGCTTCATATTCGAGGATTTTTCTGATTTAAATGATGTAGAGGGCAATAAGATATTGGGACCTTCAGGAAGCGCGGCATCAATGGCTTCTAACAAAAACGCTATTTGGATATCAGACTTTGAACCAAGCGACGAGTACAAAAGCCTTTTGAAAGCTGCGATAATATCAAGAAACGACGAATGGATTGCCAAGGGCGTCTACACCACAAGGGAAACAACAACAGTTTCGTCCTTCTTTTCGCAGTGCTGTGACATGACAGAGGTTTCCGAACTGGAGATAACATTATGGTACGTGCTATGAAGTTTTGCTTTGTTTGCGGCAAGAAAACCAACGATTTGGTAGAGGGCTACTGCGAGGACTGCTACAACAAAAAGTACCAGTTAGTCAAGGTGCCCAAGGAATTGCAGATAAAGATGTGCAGCAGGTGCGACAAGGTAAGGCACAGAAACAGGTGGATGGAAATAACAATAAAGGACGTGTTAAAGGACAAAATAAAAATTATGGGCCAAAATGTCAGCCTCAAAATAGGCGTTGACGAAGACATAACAATAGACGCCAAGGGCTTTTTGGAAGACTGCAAAAAACCAAAAAAAGAAAGGCATGTTATAAAACTTAAGATAAACAAGATAGTTTGCCCCTCTTGCGCAAGGGATTCCGGAGGCTACTATGAGGCCATAATGCAGCTAAGAGGAAAATCGGAAGAGGCCATGAACTTTATGGTCGACGTTATGGTTAAAGAAAAAAAGAGCTACAGGGCTGACCAGAGAAAGAACGGCTTTGACGTTTACCTTACAGACAAGAACTTTGCAAACAGCATGGCTGTTGCAATGAAGAGGAGATTTAAGGCGAAAATAAAGAAAAGCTTTAGGATTGTAACCAAAAAGGAAGGGAAAGATATTTATAGGAGCATAATTGTAGTAAGGATTTAGTGATTGAATGGAAGAAGAGGTAATAAGAGTAAGAACGCCAAAAGACGACGAAATAATCGGAATTGTGATGGCTCTTTTGGGCGGTGGCAGAATGGAAGTTAGCTGCAATGACGGCAACTCCAGAGTGTGTAGAATACCAGGGCGCATGAGAAGAAGGCTCTGGCTAAAGCCGGGCAACCTTGTTTTGATAAAGCCATGGATAGTTCAGGCTGATGAGAGAGCTGATGTCATATGGAAGTATTCCAAGGCCCAGGCTCTGTGGCTGCAAAGAAAGGGCTTTCTAAAGAAGATATCACTAGACGTTCTAGTCTGACTTTTTTTATTTCAAACCCCAATTATTTCTAGTGATTAATTGCCGAAAAGAATACACGACTATCCACAAGACGAAAAGCTTGAATTGCTTATTCTGACAAATTCCCCGTGCACACCTTCTGACATTCTAAAGCTAGAAAAGATACCGATAAAGCCAGACACCCTAGAGACCATGAAGAAAAAAATGGACTCCTTGTGCAAAAAGGGAAGGGCCAAAAAAAGAAAGATATCAAGGGCCAACGTTTACTGGCACATGAACATAGAGGACTATAAGAAGAAAATGCTAACAAAGGCCTTAGACAAGCTGGTCAAGCTTAGAGGCAGCAGATGATTCGTTCTTTGCCTGCTGCAAGAAGCCGTATACCTTGGAGTGCTTTGAGCCTCTTAATATCATGTTGACAGCTTCTTTGGCTATAACGCTTTGCTCGTACTTGCCGATTATTGATATGGTCTTGCCGTAAACAGAAACCGAGCAGCCACTAAAGCGCTCTATCATCCTTCTGGTCTTGCCATTGGTCCCGATCATCCTTGACCTTATGAGCTTTATCTTGTTGTCCTTCATGCCAGAGAGCTCGACAATGTCCAAGACGTTTTCCTCTTTGAAAAGCTTGAATGCCTTTTTTGGGACAAAGCCTCTTGCTATGGCCTTGCATATTGTCTTTGCCTGGAAAATGTTAAGACCGTCCTCGCCAGTTATCTTAAGCAGGTTGTCGTCAAATTTTAGTTTCACGCCTAGGTCTTTCTCAATTCTTTGAGTAACGGGAGTGTCCTTTATCACGCCCACCCTGTCTTTTGGAACCAAAAGCGTTTCTAGTATTCCCATCATTAATTAGATTGTTATTTTCGAATTTTATTAAAGCCTTGTTTTTTACTCAAAACAAATTTATACAAAGCACGTGTATATCTAATAGAAAGCAAAGAATTACTTCTAGAGACAAAAAAACTTTAAAAGTAACAAATCCGAAATAAATTGAATCAAGTGATAAGATGGCCAAAAAGACTCAAGACGCACAGGAACTTTCAAAGAACCTAAAGGAAATTTCTATTGCCGAGTTCTTTGAAAAAAACAGGCACCTTCTGGGCTATGAGAACACCACAAAATCAATGCTCACCGTCATAAAGGAGCTTGTGGACAATTCGATAGACGCATGCGAGGAAGCAGGAATTCTGCCTGACATAAAAGTCACAGTAAAGCCAACAGAAGACAATAAGTACATGATAAGAGTCGAGGACAACGGCCCCGGAATTGTGGAAGAGAAGCTGCATTTGGCATTCGGCAAGTTCCTCTACGGCAGCAAGTTCCACAGGCTCAGGCAGGCAAGAGGAACGCAAGGCATCGGTGTTGCAGGAGCCATATTATATTCACAGCTGACAACAGGCAAGACCGCAAAGCTCACGTCAAGCACAGGAAAGGACATTATAGAGCTTGACATGACAATAGACGTTGTCAGGAACCAGCCAAACATAATATCTACAAAAAAAGAAAAGAACCTAAAAGGCTGGCACGGCATAAAGATAGAGCTTGAGATAGAGGGAAGGTATGTTGAAAAGGGCCAGTCCATACCAGAGTACCTAAAGCAGACAGCAATAATGAACCCTTATGCCAAGATAATTTACAACGGCCCAAACGGCAAGACAGTGTTTGAGAGGGCAACAAAGGAAATGCCCAACCTACCAAAGGAAATAAAGCCCCATCCGCACGGAGTTGAGCTTGGCATACTAAGAAGAATGGCAAGAACATCGAAAGATTTGAACATGAGCGTCTTTTTGAGAAAGAACTTTTGCAGGGTGGGAAGCTCATCAGCCGACCAGATACTAAAGCTTGCCAAGATAGAAAATAAGACAAAGCCCTCTGAACTAAGGCACCAAGACATTGTCAACTTGCACAACTCAATGCAAAAAGTAAAGCTTATCGCGCCTTCCACTGACTGCCTTTCCCAGCTGGGAGAGTCCTTGATTGAAAAAGGTCTAAAAAAAGAAATACAAGGAGAGCATTTCGTTTCAATAGCAAGGTCGCCAACTGTCTACAAGGGAAGGCCTTTTGCTGTTGAGGTGGGGCTTGCGTACGGGGGGGATCTTAACGCAAAAAACTCTGCAGAGCTTCTACGATTTGCAAACAAGGTCCCGTTGATGTATCACAATGGTGACTGCGCAATAACAGATGCTGTCAAGAGTCTTGACTGGAGAAGATACGGCCTGCAGCAATCGCAAGGTTCTATGCCAAACGGGCCTCTTTTGATACTGGTGCATTTTGCATCCGTATGGGTGCCTTTCACGTCCGAAGGAAAGCAAGCCATTGCTTCGTATCCTGAAATAATAAAGGAAATAAAGCTGGCTTTGCAGGATGCCGGAAGAAAGCTCAAGATTTTCATATCAAAGAAGAAAAGAAACAAGGAAATAGAGATGAGACAGAACATGTTTGAAAGATACATACCCGAGGTTGCAGAAAGCCTGTCAAAGCTTTCGGGTGAAAAGAAGGAAAAGATAATAAAGGGCCTTGAGGGTTTCTTAAAGAAAGAGGAGAAGGGTGAGAAAAAATGAAAAAGAACACGTCTGCGCAAAAGCTCGAGAAAATGGGAAAGGACCTAGTCAAGGAAATAGAGCAAAACAAAAACCCCTCCTTGGAAATACCTGTAAGGTCTCTTTCAAACACGATATTTGACAAGAAGCAAAACATACTGACCCTTGGAAACAACACGTCAAAGAGACATTTCTTTAACATTTCCCACATCAAAAAGTTCGTCCAGACAATAGAGGCAGCAGCCACTGCCAAGGAGCTTGTGGAAGTGCAAAAGCACCTGAGCCTCAGAGAAGTCTACTACAGGATAAAAAGAACTCTGCCAGGAACCAACATCGACCTTGTTGACCAGCAAGAAGATTCCAACAAGGCAATAGAGGATTTGGAACTAATAACATCTCTTTCAAGAGAGCAGCTTCACATCAATGCCAACAAGATGGGCTCCGTTGCAGGCAATGTTGTAGTTAAAGACAAGGGAGACCTTGTGAACTGGGCAAAGCTTGGTTCAGGCGGATGGTCAATACCGTCAAACGTCGAGGAAATAGAGTTCAAGAGTGTTGACGCAGAGTTTGTCATATACATGGAAAAGGCTGCAGAATGGGAAAGGCTGCACGAGGATAAGGTGTGGAAGAGGCTCAACTGCATAATCATGTCGTCGCAGGGCCAGTCAACAAGAGGAGTTAGAAGGCTTTTGCAAAGACTCAACGTAGAGCACAAGCTGCCCGTGTATGTTCTAACAGACTTTGACCCTTGGGGATTTTACATCTACTCTGTTTTGAAATTCGGTTCAATTTCTCTAGCACACATTTCAGACAGGCTTACAATACCCAATGCAAGGTTCCTAGGTCTCACAGGAGATGACATAGAAAACTTTGATTTAAAGAAGCACATAATCAAGTTCAAGGAAGTTGACGCCAAGAGATTGAAGGATATGGGAAAGTACGACTGGTTCAAGGATCACAAGGAATGGAAAAGGCAGTTCCAGCTCATGAAGCAAATAAACGGCAAAGTGGAACTAGCAGCCCTATCTTCCAAGGGCATATCTTTCATATCGGATGAGTACATACCGGAAAAAATAAAGAAAAAAGATTGGATAATCTAGTTCTTTGGAATTTTTTTCATAAAAAATTCAGACATAATTTTATATATCGGGAAATGTTATTCTTAATTACGAATAAAAAAAATTATTCGTGATATTTTTCGAAAAAAAATGAGGTGTAAAAAATGCCAGCAAAGAAAAAGAAGACAACAAAGAAAAAAGTAACAAAGAAAAAGACAACCAAGAAAAAGACAGCAAAGAAGTCTACAAAGAAAAAGAAAAAATAATGATTTGTGATTTTTGACCCGATGCAAAGATGACGGTCGTTGACTTGTTTTAACTTCCTTTTTTCTTTGTCTTTCCTTCTTATTTTAGCCCCATATCGACATTAAAAAGCTTAAATATTATTATCCCTTTATCAGTTGTATGGGGCAGTAGCTCAGCCTGGGAGAGCGCACGACTGAAGATCGTGATGTCGCGTGTTCAAATCACGCCTGTCCCACTCTACTTTTCGTGGTTTGTATGAGATTCAAAAACTCGGAAGAAATAGAACAATACATAAGAAAGGAAGGGACGGAAGAAATCTGGCTCGAACTTGACGAAATCGTGGATAGGTTCTGGGAAAACGATAAAAGTCTTACAAAAGAGGATATGAATTTTGTGGTATCAGCAAACAAAATTTTCCCAGATTTCATGGAAAAATTATATCCGATTATTGTAAAATATATAAACGGAGAGAAGGTTGAAATAGAAAATCAGTTAGAATCAAGAAAAAATTAGATTTTTTAACACAATTAACCAATTATCTAATATGTTTCTACGTATAGTGCCAATAAGCATTATACCTCAGAGAGTGCTTGACACTGTGCAAAACGAGCTTGAGAACATCAACATAAAGTCGCGCGTGATGCCAAAGCTTTCCGTGCCGGAAGATTCGTTCAACCGCTGGAGAAAGCAGCACAACGCCGAGGTCATACTAACAAAGCTTGCCAACGAGTCAGCAGTAAAGTTCATAGACAAAAACATTCCCACTATAATGCTAATAGACTCTGACCTTTACTTCAAGGGCTTGAGCTTTGTCTTCAGCCTAGAGAACCCGACAATAAGCTGCTTTATTGTTTCGATAGCGAGAATGAGGCCTGAGTTCTATGACGAGACTCCGAACCTTAACCTGCTAGCAGAAAGGGCTACAAAGGAAGTAATACATGAGGTGGGCCACCACCTGGGACTTCACCACTGCGACAACAGGGAATGCGTGATGAACTTTTCCCCTTCGGTCGGGGACATCGACTCAAAGCAAAAGTATTTCTGCGAGAGTTGCAAGATAAACATGATGGCAAAGGGAATCAGGTTGTAGACTCGTAGAATTTAAATAGGATAATGATAAAGTGATTATATGCCCAAGAAAATAGCCAAAGCTGAACTTAGCGAAAACAAGTCTGTTGTTTGGAACAAGGACGATGCCAACAGGCTCTTTAACGAGAGCTGGTTTGGAGAACTAATAGAAGACGGCCTTGAGCTTTCTTTGGTTGAAACTGCCTTTCTTCTTGAAAAGGGAAGAATAGAGCTTTTTGAAAACAAGAAAAAAGTCACGATGAAGAAGCTCTACAAGCAGGCCCAGAAAATAGACCCGAGGTTTGTTGTACGCTACATTGTATACAAGGACATGAGAGAAAGAGGCCTTCCTGTAAGAACAGGCTTCAAGTTCGGCTGCGATTTTAGGGTGTATGACAGGGGCATAAAGCCGGTAAAGAAAGGTCCCAAGGCTCCGCACGAGCACACAAAGTGGATAGTTTTCTGCGTTCCAGAAGACTATGCCTGCTCTTTCCAGGAGCTTTCAAGGGCAGTAAGACTTGCGCACAACATAAGGTCCAGCATGCTTTGGGCAATAGTTGACAACGAAAACGACGTCACTTATTACAATATCAATTATCTTAGTCCGTGATCATGATGAAAGTAAACGAAATAATGTCAAAGGATTTGAAATACGTCAAACCTAACGACAGCGTGTCTGACGTATTGTCATTAATAGAAAAGAACTGCTTTAGGGAAGTTCTGGTGCTTGAAAACAACAAACTAGAGGGAATAGTATACTCAAAACAAATAGCTGGCAGGGAAATATCAGACCCGACCAGAATAAAGGTAAGAACCGTAATGGGTCACATGCCTGCAACTATACGACCAGACCAAGAAATAGAAGAGGCAGCGCAAAAGATTCTAAGAACAGGCCTTAGGGCATTGCCTGTTCTTGACAATAAGGTCGTAGTAGGCATCATATCGCTTAGCGACATAGTTGACGCGGCATCAAAAAGCAAGGCCTTTAGGCAGGCAAAGGCAGAGACAGTGATGTCAAAAGCCGAGACAATATACCACGAAGACGACATAGGAACAGCCAGATTTCTGATGAGAGAAAAGAACATTTCAAGGCTGCCTGTTGTTGATTCTAAAAAGAAGATTGTAGGCGTTGTCACAATATTCGACTTGCTAAGGGCAGTAAAGCCAAGCGAAAGGATGAACTTTTACTCCATGTCAGCTGAAAAGCTAACAACAAGAGACATTCTTGTATCGACTGTGATGAACAAGCGCCCAACATCAGTAGACAAGAAAACTCCCCTTAGCGAATCCATAAACCTGATGAGAAAGTACGACACGGACGGGGTTATTGTTTCTGAAAACAATTCGCCGATAGGCGTTGTCACAGAAAAAGACCTTTTGGAATACTATGTATCAAGCCTAAATCCAAAGGGACCATCATACCAGATAAGCGGCCTTGAAGAAGAGGACGACTTTGTAATGAGCACGATAAACAGGATGCTAAATGACAGCATGGAAAAGCTCTCCAAGATAGTGAAAAATCCCTTTCTTTTTTTGCACGTGAAAAGATACGAAAGAAAAGGCAGGGTAAAGTATTCCATAAGGGCAAGGCTTAGCTCGGAAAGGGGCTTTTACGTTACAAAGTCTTATGCTTGGGACTTTAGGTCAGCAGTGGACGAGGCTTTAGACAAGCTAGAGAAGATAGTGATAAAGAACAAGAAAAGCAAGAGAGACAGGCTAAAAGAGATGTTAAGATTTAAAAAGTTGCTAAGATAAGATATTGAAAGGTGATTCTCATTCAAGTTATTTGTGATAAATGCAAAAAGTCAGTAAAGGAAGTAGGAAGGCTAACCAATGTCAAGTGGAAGGGAGTCAACCAGAAGCTTTGCAAGTTCTGCAGAAGGAAGCTAAAGATAAGGGTAAGATAGATATAAGAAATTTTCTTTGCCTATACTTGTATGGATTACTGTTGTTCTGAAAAATTATGGTCTGAAGTCAAAAGAACCGCGGAAAGCATAGCAATACCAAAATACACACTAAATGTCCCTATACCTGAAAACAGAATAGTGCATATAGAATACCCCAGAGAACAATCAAATGAAATCATATCAGAAATGGACAATGCTTTAATCAAGTTCAAGGCTTTGGGATTAATAGAAATAGAAACCAAAAGACATTTCTTTGACGTTAAAAGCGAGATAATGGAAATTTTTAGAAACTGATTACATATAGTCGTCTTCCCATTCCTCGAACCTTTCTTCGCTAACATAAGGAAGCATTCTTCTTTTAGACATGTTTTCTGCGTATTTATTTCTTAAGAATAAACCCACAAGCAATCCGAACGCCAAGCCAAAAAGGTGCGCTGCGTTTGCAACATTTGACGGCATGAAAAGCCCCATCAGATCGCCAGCTGCCCAAAGAATCACCGCAACAGCCATTGGCATGGGAATGTATGAAACATAGACAGTCATTTTTGGTCTAAGGGCGCCAAGCGCTCCAAGCACTCCGAATATTGCTCCTGAAGCTCCTATTGCAGCGTCATAGAAGAAAACGCTGCCTATACCGGAAACTATTCCTGAAACAAAAAACAGCAAAAGAAACTTTTTGCTTCCTATTATCTTCTCTAACAATGAGCCAAAAAGCCCAAGGGCGAACATGTTGTAGAAAAGGTGCTCAAAGCTTCCGTGGAGAAAGATGCTTGTAACCAAGGTCCACGGCTTTGCAAGAACATCTGCAGAAACCAAAACGTACTCATCAATTAAAATAAAATCACTGTATTTCAAAAAGAAAACTATGACACACAAAGCTACAAGCTGAAAAGCAAACCATCTATATTTCATAAGAATTAATCCTTGACGCGCGTATTAACCTTGCTACCAAACTTGAAGAGATCTTCCCCGTCAACAATAACCTTTCTTACTATCTCTCGGATGTTCTCTTTGGAAACCCTAACCTGCTCGGCGTTGTCTCTCCACCTTATGGTGACAGCATTGTCTTCAGTGCTGTCTGCGTCCACTGTGATGCACATGGGCGTTCCGTTTTCATCGTTTCTAGCGTACCTTCTTCCAACGCTGCCCGAAGCATCGTATGTAACATTGAAATCCTTTCTTAGTTCGTTGAAAATATCCCTTGCCATTTTCTGGTAGGCTTCCTTTTTTATTATTGGAAAAACCGCAACCTTGACAGGCGCAAGCCTCGGGGGAAGCTTTAGAACAATGTTGTTTCTTTTCTCATCGAAACAATAACCCTGGCACAGCAGAGCAAGAAAAACCCTGTCTATGCCGAATGTAGGCTCGATGACGCTTGGCACAACCCTTTTTTTTGTCACCTCGTCGAATATGGACATCTTCTCATTAGAGAACTTTGCATGCTGCGTTAGGTCGTACTGCCCCCTGTTGGCGTTTCCAGCAATCTCATTGCTGCCAAAAGGATACTCATAGTCCATGTCGAATGTTGCAGAGGAATAATGAGATAATTCCTTTTTCATGTGCTCTCTTACCTTTATCTTGCCCAAAAGACCCAAGCTTCTAAACCATAAAAGCTGCTCAGCAAGCCAGTAGGCATGCCAGTTGCTCATCTTCTTTTCTTCAAGCATCTTGCGAATCGTTGTTTCAACAAGATTGTCTTTTCCTTCGTCCTGCGTCTTTGCATCCAAAAGCCTTAGCTTCAGATCCAAATGAGATTCGTCAAGCAAAGGGCAGTCGTCGTTTTCAGGATGAGTGAAAAACTCCAATTCGCCAATTGTAAACTCCCTGCTCCTAAACAAAAAGTCCCTTGGAGCTATCTCGTTTCTAAAACACTTGCCGACCTGCGCTATGCCAAACGGCAGCTTTAGCCTTGTGGTGTCGCACACGCTTAGAAAATCAAGAAACATGCCCTGGGCGGTTTCAGGCCTCATGTAAGCATCCTCAGGCTTTAGAGCGCCTATGCTTGTCTTAAACATCAGTTTGAATTCCCCCTGGACATCGTATTCCCCGCCGCACTCGCATCTTATGCTCTTGTCTTCAAGCTCCGACTTGTCTATTTTTGTTGCCTTTTTGCACTTTTTGCAAACAACAGCAACATCGCTAAAAACATCAAGATGGCCGGAAGCCTCCCATGTTTTAGGGTGCGATATTATGCTTGCATCGATTCCTGTCATGTTCTCCTTGTCGTGCACAAAGAACTTCCAGAAATCTGCCTTTATGTTGTTGTATAGCTCAACGCCCAAAGGACCAAAGTCCCAGAAACCTGATACGCCCCCGTATATCTCCGAGGACCTAAACACAAACCCCTTTCTCTTGCAAAAGGTTGTAAGGTCTTCTATTGTAAGTTTATTTTTGTTTTCATTCTCCATACAAATCATTGGTAATTTCAATTTATATCTATATTTAGAAAAAAGTATTTATTACTCTTCCAAAAACAGCCTGATGCCTATGCAGTCATTGGAAAGAGGGGGCATCATGTAGGCTGCATAAACCTTGCCGTTCTTGTCATAGTCATAGCCCCTAACTATTGCTGCCCTGTCATAATGATCTCTTTTTATGCCAAGCCATTTAACTTGCCTTCCCTCTTTTGGGAGATTGCCAAGTATTCTAAAATCCCCTCGAAAGTCGTACTGCCTTTGGTTCCTGACCTTTTCTACATCCGGGTTTGTAATAAGGAAGCTGCCGTCAAGGTACTCGGCCTTCCATTCGAAAGGGCATGAAAAAACAGAGTTTCTGTAGCTTTCATCCAGGTTCCTAAAAGCAAAAAAGTCCTCCCTTAGGGTCGGAAGTCTTACCTTACTTGAATTATTACTAAGCTTCTTTGTTAACAATTGGGCTTGGGCATAGTTGAGACAAGACACTGCAGTCCCGTCCTTATACCTAAGCTTGTCCGACGCTATTTTTCCCTTTAGACCTTCAACCTCTAGGAACCCGTCAAGATCCAACGGCTCAAGCTTTGAAAGCGTACTTTCAAGTCTGCTCTTTCGAAAGAACATGCTATTATTGGACCGAAAATATGTATCTAGATTTTTTCCTACTCTCAGTGGTTGTTACAACGCATGTCAAATAAATTTTTTAATAGTGCCAGGGCAACTATCTATTATGAGTTTGTTTGTAAACCCGGCTGTTCTTGAGCAGACATTCCTTCCCAAGCTTCTCAAGTTCAGAGAAGAGCAGCACAAGTATCTGGCAGAGTGCATAAAGCCTATTTTCGAGGGAAGGTCTGGCAGCAACCTTCTGATATCAGGCCCTTCCGGTATTGGCAAGACCGCATGCACAAAGTACATTCTAAGGGAGCTTTTGGAAAACACAGACAACATAATGCCCATATACATCAACTGCTGGAAACGAGACACCAGCACCAAGATAATTAGCGAGATAGCCAGGAAGATGGACATTAGGCTCACGGAAAAGATATTCTCAGACGAATTGTTTGACAGGATCATTGAAAGGCTTGGCAAGTACGACGGCGTTGTTTTCGCCTTTGACGAGCTTGACAAGGCAAAGGACTATGACTTTCTCTACAGGATACTAGAGGACGTCCCCTACAAAACCGTATTTCTGATAACCAACATAAAAGACATCGTTACCAAAATGGACAGCCGCCTTCTATCAAGGATGCTTCTAGAAAAGGTGGAGTTTAGGCCTTACAACTTTGAGGAGACAAGGCAGATATTGTTCGAAAGGCAAAACTATGCCTTTGCCCCGAACTCTTGGGACTATGACGCATCGGAGATGGTTATGAGAAAGGCATACGATGCAAGAGACATCAGAACTGGCCTTGTCTTGATGAAAACAGCAGGCGAGCTTGCAAACAACGAGAACGCACCAAAGGTTTTGGTTAGGCATGTTGAGAAGGCAATGGAAAAGTTTGAAAATCTTGGCAAATCAAAGCTCGATGATTTTGTCTAGTTCTGTATAATAAAGTAATTTAAGTTTAAAATTTCATAACGTTCTTATGAAAAACCTGCAAATAGACAAGGATAATTGCAGAATAGAAGAATATGAAATGTCAAATGGGAAAAAAAGAAGGGCCCTTGTCTGTTATGATGTTGAAGGTATGGAAGAAGAAGCGATGTATATACCAGCATATCCGATAGACTTGATATTTTACAATAAAAACATTAAATATCCTAAAGTAGGAAATCCTCTTTATCATGCAAAAATTCATGAAGGAACGCATCAAGACCTTAAACGCGGCAAAAAAATAGACTTGGTGTTAGAAAGTTTGGTACCTGATCCAATAGCAAGAAATTTTCTAGAGGAATACATCACTAGAGCTATAACGGACACTGTTTACAACAGAGAAACTAAAGAAAAAATTGACACGACAGGTGACCTTGTAAATCTTGCTATGTGAAAATTTTATATTCTTAGAAGAACAATTATTGTCAAGGCGATTACATGGAATGGGACCGACTCCAATTTATTTAGAAGATTTCGCTAGTTCTGAAAATATTAATAAAGATAAGGAGAGTTATCTATATCTTAAGGGTGAGTAAATGGCTGAAAGAATAGATCCTTGGGGCTCAGTTTTGATAGACGATTACAACAAAATAATAGAGAACTATGGGATGGAACCGTTCGATAAAAAGATACTAAGCAAGCTACCAAATCCCAACAGACTCATGCGAAGGCTTGTTGTGTTCGGACATCAAGACCTTGGAAGAATAGTAGACGCTATAAAAAAGAAGAAAGATTTTGCCATACTCACAGGTATAATGCCGTCTTCTGAAAAGCTGCATCTTGGAACAAAGATGGTAATAGAGATGGTGAAATACTTCCAAGAGCAGGGAGGAAAGACGTTCGTCTTGGTGGCCGACCTCGAGTCCTTGGCTACAAGAGACGTGCCTCTTGACGAGGCAAAGAAAAGGGCTCTTGAATTCTACATTCCGGCATACATTGCCCTAGGCCTTAATCCGAAAAAGACAGTGTTCTACTTCCAGTCAAAAAACAAGAAAGTAAGGGACATGTCTGTTGAGCTTTCTCCAAGACTGACGCTAAACGAGTACAGGGCTCTATACGGAGAGCCTAGCGCGCCAAAGATAATCTCATCTTTAACTCAGATATCAGACATTCTGTTTCCGCAGTTCGACAAAGTGCAGCCAGTGGTTGTTCCAGTCGGGTCAGACCAATCCCCGCACCTTAGAGCAACAAGGGATGTTGTTAGAAGATATAAGAAGGTGGATTTCATACCGCCGTCTGCTACATATCACAAATTTACCCCAAGCCTTGACGGCAGCATGAAGATGAGCAAGAGCAAGCCAAACAGCTTCATATCAATACCCGAGGATCCTGAAAAGGTGGCAAAGAAGATAATGAAGGCAAAGACTGGTGGATGCGACACAATAGAAGAGCAGAAAAAAGTGGGCGGCAAGCCTGAAGAGTGTGTGGTATTCGAACTATTCAAACAGCATCTAATAGAAGATGACAAGGAGCTTGACAAAATCTTCAAAGACTGCAAAAGCGGAAAGATAATGTGCGGTGGTTGTAAGAAGAAAGCTGCTGACATTATGAAAAAATTCATGATAGACTTTAACGACAAATTCGAAAATGCCAAAAGGAACATAAGCAAACTAAACATACTAGAGTTCGAGTGTGAATGATATGTACAAGCTTACTGAAGAGGGAAGAGAGTATCTGAAAAACGGGCTGCCAGAAAAGCAGCTGCTTAGAATAATAGGCGAAGAAAAGCCTCTAGACCAAGTTCCAAAAGACCAGAAAACAGGAATAGCAATAGGCTGGGCCAAGAGGAACGCCTGGATAGAAATCCAAGACAAAATAGTCAAGGTTACAGAGACCGGCAAGAAAGCTGCCAATGAAAAAACGGAAATGGAAAGGTCATTGGAAGAAATCGACAAGAACGGCAAAGCAGATGAAAATGCAACAAGAACGCTTCTCAAAAGAAACCTTATTTTCGAAGCAAAGGAAACTGAAACGCAAAACATTGCAAAAGAAAAAAAGAACGAGATGTCTTTGTGGGAGAAGATAATTAGCTTCTTTAGAAGAAACGAAAGCGTTACAGTAAACAATGTCCAGATATCCGAGATAGCTCAGCTAACCCCAGACATGATAAAGTCAGGCTCATGGAAGAATGCTACTTTTAGAAAGTACGATGTAAACGCGCCTGCCCCGAAAGTATACGGCGGGAAAAAGCAGCCATACGCCCAGTTTTTAGACGACATGAGAGAAAAGCTAATAGGCCTTGGCTTTGAGGAGATGAACGGGCCCATGGTTGAGACATTCTTTTGGAACTCTGATGCTTTGTTCATGCCTCAGGACCACCCGGCAAGGGGCATCAAGGATGTTTTCGTTTTAAAGAATCCAACCAAAGGCGACCTGCCAGACGAGAACCTGGTTGCAAAGGTCAAGGCAACACACGAGGGAGGATGGATAACGGATTCAACGGGCTGGGGAGGAACATGGAGCAAGGAAGAGGCGAGCAGGCTTATTATGAGATCCCACACGACGCCGGTATCAGCAAGAACGTTGTTTAATGTCGGCGACAAGCCGGGCAAGTATTTCATAATTGACAGGAACTTTAGAACAGACATGATAGACGCAAGCCATTTGATGGAGTTCCCGCAGTGCGAGGGCATTGTTGTTGGGGAGAATCTAACGCTTAGCCATCTTCTTGGCTTCCTAAAGGAGATTGCTGAAACAGTCGGCGTTCAGGACGTAAAGTACAAGCCCGGATTTTTCCCGTTCACAGAGCCTTCTGTTGAACTGTTCGGCAAAATGAACGGCAAGTGGCTAGAGCTTGGAGGGGCAGGAATGTTTAGGCCTGAAGTTCTAAAACCCCTTGGCATAAACAACTGTCAAGTTCTGGCATGGGGCCTTGGAATCGCAAGACTTGCAATGATAAAGCTGGGTATTAGCGATATCAGGATGCTTTATTCTGATGATTTGGAATTTTTAAGGAACGTACCGATGGTGAAATGAAATGGTTGTAATAGAATTCAGTAAAAACGACTTGCTTAACTTGATAGGAAAGGATATTCCAGACGAGGAACTAGAAGAACTGTTGTTCCTAGTAAAGCTCGAGCCGGAGTTCGAGGAAGAAACAATAAAGTGCGAGCTGCATGCCGACAGGCCGGACATGTTCTCGGTCGAGGGAGTTGCAAGGGAGGTAAAGGGATTTCTTGGCCTAGAGAAGGGAATAAGAAAATACGACATAAAGGATTCCAAAGTAGTTGTCAAAACGGAAAATCCCCAAGCAAGGCCGCACATTGCTTGCGCAATAATAAAGGGCGTTGACCTAACAGACGAACTGGTAAAGAGCCTTATGCAGATACAAGAAAAGCTTCATGATACAATCGGCAGGGAAAGAAAGAAGGTTGCCATTGGCGTTCACGACTATGACAAGATAGTGCCGCCGTTAAGGTATGCTGATGTCGAGAACGAAACATTCACTCCCCTGGGCGGAACGCAGGAAATGGACGTTGACCAGATACTAACGCAGCATCCCAAGGGAATCGGCTTTGCGCATCTTGTTGGAAAAACAAGGCCCATGCTCTACGACAAGGAGGGAGTGATAAGCTTCCCGCCGATTATCAACTCGGAAAGAACAAGAGTGACAGTCGGGACAAACAACCTTTTCATTGACGTGACAGGAACAGACGAGAAGGCTGTTAGCGAGGCAATCAACATAATGGTCTGCAACATAACAGAAAGGGGAGGCACAATAGAAACAGTAAACATTGACAAGAAAAGAACGCCGGACCTGACCCCGAAGGACTTTCCAGCTGAAGTGGAAAACATTGACAAGATTTTGGGACTGGGCCTTTCCGAAAACGAGATAGCTGACATTCTTGAAAGGATGAGGTACGGCGTTTCCAAGCAAAGGGGAGGCAAGATGAACATTGCCATACCGCCTTACAGGACGTCCATTTTGCATCTTGTCGACATAATAGAAGATGTTGCAATAGGCTACGGCTACAACAACATCGAGCCCATACTTCCAAAGCTTCCCACAATAGGCAACAGGAGCGAGCTTTCAAAACTAATATCCAAGTCAAGGGACATGATGATGGGCCTTGGCTTCCAGGAAATTCTCAACTTTGTTTTGACAAACGAGGAAAGCAACTTTTCCAAGATGCTATTGCAAGGCAAGGCAGCCGAGATATCAAACCCGGTTTCCAGCGAATACACAATTTGCAGGACATGGCTTTTGCCATCGCTTGTCAGAAACCTAACAAACAACATGCACAGGGAGTATCCTCAAAGGCTTTTCGAAATAGGCAACTGCATAATTCTTGACGAGACAAAGGAAACAAGAATAAGGATGGTAAAAAAGCTGGCTGGAATCGTATCTCATGATGCGGCCAACCTAACAGAAATAAAATCCATTGTCGAAAACGTCTTAAGCTACATGGGAATTGACTACAAGATACAAGAAACAAATCATCCGAGCTTTATTGATTCCAGGGCAGGGGAAATTGTTGCGGGTGAAAAGGCAATCGGCTTTTTCGGGGAAATAAGACCTGAGATTTTGGAGAACTGGAAGCTTGAAAAGCCGGTCATAGCTTTTGAGATGGAGATAGGTTAGATGGACAGCTTGTTTCACTTTGTGATGCCGATTCTGGCAGCACTTGCAGCAAGGCTAAACATCAAGCACCAGATAAAGACCATTCTGGCAGCAGCGTTTTTTTCTGTTTTAATAGACATTGATCATTTCATCTACCTTGACCAGTACAGGGCATTGTTTCATAACATATTCATAACACTTATTGTCCCGATTGCTTTGGTTTGCTTGTCTTTTCATCTAAAGCTCGACAAGTACAAAAAGGGATTCTTTTTGCTGCTGCTAATCTTCATGTCAGGCCACCTATTGGTTGACCTTTTCTCGTATCCCATATACGGCAGCGGGATAGGCATAAACAGCGGTGACGGCATCCCTCTTTTCTATCCGCTAAGCAACGAGAGGTATTACATAGATTTTAGTGTCACGATTCCAATGGCCATTCCGACAAATCCGCAGTTCGTCGAAGGCTACATTGTTTCTTCTTTAGGCTTTGGATTATTGCTTTATCTGATAATGGTGATAATACCGTGCCTTTTCCTAGACGACATAATAGAAATATCGGAAAGAAAGCACGAAAGCTTTAGAAAGGCGACAACCGATTTCTTCAAAAAAGTTATGAAAGACTAGTCAGTCCAAAAAAACAGCCTTTCCCACCATGCGCGCTTTTCTATCTTTCTCCACGGCTCGCCCATTATCTTAAGTGCCAGCTTCTGGAACTCGACAGAAGACTTGCTCTTGGGTTTGTGGTGCACAACCGGAACTTTTCTTGCAATTGACTTGGGAACAGAAAGGTCTTCTGGCACAAGAGAGACTATTGGAACCTCGAGCATCATCTTTATTTCTTCTATCGACATCTCGTGCTTTAGGCCCCGCACCCTGTTTACCACAACGCCCATCACGTTCTTGCGGCTGTTTTGAGCTATCTTTATGGTCTTGAGAGCGTCTGTGACAGAAGGCAGGTCAGGATTTGTCACAATCAAAAGGTCATCTGCCGCATTCATTGCGGCCATTGCCTCTTTGCCAAGGCCTGCCGCGGAATCTATGATAACAATATCCGCGCTGCCGATAAGACCAGATATTGCCTCGTCCATCCTGTCCAAATCGATTCCTTCCATCGAGTCGATAGAAAGAGAAGCTGGTATTACTCTCATGCCAGAATGATGGTTGTAAACTGCAGACTCTATTGGCATGTTGTTTCTTAGGGCGTCATGCAAAGTAACAGGATAGAAAGGTATTCCCAAATGCAGGCTCAGGTTAGGGGTTGTCACATTGCCGTCTATGACAACTACGCTTTTCCCATGCTTTGTTAGGGCAGAGCCAAGATTCGAGACAAGCGTGGTCTTGCCGACCCCGCCTTTTCCGGATATTACCGAGATTATTTTAGACATATTATAGAGATTATTTTGTTTATCGCAAATATAAAAATTGACGCAAGACAGAAAAAACGTCTAAAGAACCTTTCTTAGACTTTCCAAAGCATTGTAAGCTTCCAGACTCTTACTTGTTACTCCATAAAGGACTGTGTTATGCATAGGACCGAAACTTCCACGTTGTTTTATCAGATTTTTTTCTTCTAATGTTTTTATCGATTGTTCAACTTTGTTTTGAGAAATATCCAAACTAACACTAATCTGTCCAATAGTTCTAGGCTTTTTAAGCTCTGAAAGATATTCAAAAACCTCGGCTGTTTCTTTATTACCAAAAAATTCGAATACGTAAGACATGTTAATAATACGTTTGAAATCTTTTTATCTTTTTCACAGAAAAATTTAGAATAAATATCTAGAAAGGCATTATTATATTATGATAGGCGACATACTCGGAATGTTTCTTCTAAACGAGGGCGCAAGGCAGATATCAGCATCATTCGGCATAATGAGCATAATCTTTGGTCTTTTGATACTCTGGAAGCCGAACATCATATCATACCTGATTGCAGTATACCTGATTTTGACAGGACTTATTGCAATAGCCGGCGGAATAATATAGAAGCGCTTCCGACGGGATTTGAACCCGCGACCCCTTGATTTCTTCATCTTGAATCAGATCTTCTAAACAAGTTTAGAAGTCAAGTGCTCTATCCAAACTGAGCTACGGAAGCATATTCATTTAATTTATTTATACAATTTAAATATATGATTAACAGACCTCAAAAGGTGATATGAATGGATATAAATGCAATCGAGAAAAAGTGGGAAAAGAAGTGGGAAGAGGAAAGAATATTCGAGGTAGACGTTGATACAAAAAAAGAGAAGCTTTTCTTTACAACGCCTTATCCCTACATCTCGGGAAGCCTTCATCTGGGACACGGCAGGGCTGCTGTGGAAAGCGACGTTGTCTGCAGATTCAAGAGAATGCAGGGCTTTAACGTGATGTTTCCTTTATCATTTCACATAACAGGAACCCCTGTTTTGGGCATCTCGGCTGCGATAAAGAACGGCAACAAGAAGAAAATAAAGCTATATGAGGGTTATGTCTCGGCATACGAGAAAAATGAACAAAAAGTGAAGGACATTGTAAAGTCCTTTGAGGATCCGCAAAAGATAGTAGACTATTTCATACCAAAGATGGTGGACGAGTACAAAAAACTGGGTCTTGGGGTAGACTGGAGAAGGAGCTTTACATCAGGCGATATGGAGCATCAGAAAATGGTCACGTGGCAGTTCCAGAACTATAAGGATTTGGGCTACCTGATAAGGGGGGCTTATCCTGTTTTGTATTCGCCAAAAGACGAGAGCGCCATGGGAGAAGACGACATCCAGGACGCCGATTCAAACCCTGTCGAGAAGCAGGAATTCACGATTCTAAAATTCAAGTTCAACGACAAGTTTCTTGTAGCAGCAACACTAAGGCCTGAAACTGTTTTCGGCCAGACAAACCTTTGGGTAAATCCGGAAACAAAGTACCACGAGGCAAAGGTTGGAAACGAAACATGGATTCTAAGCAAGGAGGCCATATTCAAGCTAAAGCACCAGAGAAAGGACGTGGAAGACTTGGGCAAAACAAAGGAAAAATTACTTGGAGAGTATGCCACAGCTCCTGCAATAAACAGGAAAATAATAATTCTGCCAGGAAGATTTGTTGACCCGGAAAGGGGTACGGGAATAGTCACATGCGTGCCTTCTGACGCGCCATACGACTACATAGCGCTAAAGGAACTTCAGGAAAACAAAAAGGAAATGGAAAAATACAAGCTTGACATAGAAAATGTCAGGTCAATTGAGATAATACCTATAATAAAGACGGCCAAGTACGGAACCCAAGCCGCAGTCAAAGTCGTTGAAAAGGAGAAAATAAAAAATCAGGACGACGACAGATTGGAAAAGCTAACACAGGAAGTCTACAAGGAGGGCTTTCATACAGGAATTCTTCTTGATGTATGCGGGCCCTATGCAGGAAAAAAAGTAACAGACGCAAAAGAGGAAATGAAAAAAGACATGATAGAGAAAGGCGATGCCGAGATACTATACGAGACCTCAAGAAAAGCTGTTTCAAGAGGTGGAGGGGAGATAATTGTTGCTGTAATGGAGAACCAGTGGTTCTTGGACTTTAACGCAAAGGGATGGAAAGACAAGGCATACAAATGCCTTGAAAGCATGAAACTCGAACCTGAAACAACAAGAAAGCAGTTCATGGACGTTTTCGACTGGCTTGACAAAAGGCCATGCGCAAGGAAAAGAGGTCTTGGAACACAACTGCCTTTTGACAAGGATTGGATGATAGAGTCGCTTTCAGATTCCACAATATACATGACACTCTACACTATAAACCATCTGATAAGAAAACACAAAATAAAGGCAGAAAGTCTGAATCATGACTTTTTTGACTATGTTTATCTGGGTAAAGGAAATACATCAAAGGTATCGGAAAGCACAAACATAGAAAAGAATGTCCTTGAAGAGATGAGAAAGAGCTTTGAGTACTGGATGCCTGTGGACCAAAGGCACACGTTTGTGCTACACTTGTCAAACCATCTTTCGTTCATGATTTTCGCGCACGCGGGTCTTTTGCCAGAAAAATACTGGCCCAAGTTCGTCAGCTTCGGCGGACTTGTGGTAAGCGGCGGGGAAAAGATGTCAAAAAGCAAGGGAAATGTCGTAACGCTTTTGCATGTCAAGGAAAAGTATGGAGCAGATGTTTTCAGATTCTATCTAACTCAGGCAGCCAAAGTTTCAGGAACATTTGACTGGAAGGATTCTGATGCCGAGAATGCAAAGAAGAATATCGAAAAATTATATTCCATGATAGAAGAGGGGATGAAAAACAGAAGACAAGGCAAAGTGAGCAACCTGTATCTTTCCAAGTTCAACAGGATAAAAAGAGATGCCACTTTTAGATTGAAAGATATGAGGCTCAAGGATTATGACGGTCTTGTATTCTATGAAATGGTGAACATGGTAAAGAAGGCCAAACAAACACTAAGTGATGAAGAACTGAAGGCGCTTTACTGCTACATTATAACCGACTGGATAAAACTGATAAGCCCTGTTGTTCCGCACATTGCAGAAGAACTGTGGCAACTTTCAGGCGAAGATGGTTTTGTCAGCACAGAAAAATGGCCCGAATACGACGAGTCGAAAATAAGGCCAGAAGTTGAGGCAGCGGAAACTTATGTTGACGAGGTTGTCAAGGACATAGAAGAGGTAAAGAGGCTAGCAAAAATAGAAAATCCTCAAAAGGTAACAATATTTGTCGCGCCCAAATGGAAGCACGAGATATACGACGCTGTTTTAACGAAAACACCACTAAAGGAAATAATAAAGAATCACCCAGGCAAGGAAAAACAGATAGCAAATTACTACAAAAAACTAATTAAAAGAAGGCCTACAGAAGAAATATTTATGACTTCGGAAAGCGAGCTAAAGGTTCTGAGTGCATCAAAGGCTTTCATGGAAAAGGAATTTGGATGCGCAGTAGAAATAGTTGATGCCGAAAAATCCAAAAACCCCAAAGCCATTGTGGCAGAATCAGGAAAACCTGGAATTTTGATGGACTAGTTTTTTGTAATCGCTAAAAACTTTTTCAACCTTTCTTTTTGTGACATACGGTCTGTGGTTTCTAAAGCCCCCACCAAAGCACTTGGGTATGTGCATTAGCTCGTGTATGACTGTTTTCGTTTTTTCATCGTCGTCAAGCTTGTCAAAGTTCTCGGAAATAAACTCAATGGCATAGAACGCCTTTGTCTGCATTGCCTTTTGCATTATCTTTGAAAGCCCCTGGATTCTGGCAAGTATCCTTTTGCTCTTGGAGCCATAGCTTCGTATGCAAACAACCCTGTCGGTTTTCACATGGCACATTCCAAGCCTTTCAATGACATCCCTCATAACAACCTGGATGTCTTCAGCCATCTCGTATTTCATAATTATCTATAATCTAGAGGATTATTAATTACTTCCCTGGGTGGTGAATTTTCTCTAAGCAATATAAACAAAAATTATTGCTGTGAAGAAATCCATCAAAATATTTTTCATAATTCTTGCAATAGCGTTTGTTGTCACCAATTATATGGAGCAGTATAAAGAACAAAGAGTAACAGATGTCATAGACGGCGACACAATAAAGATAGGATACGCTTCCATAAGGCTTATTGGCATAAACGCCCCGGAAAAAAACGAGGAATGCTACAAAGAATCAAAGGAATTATTGCAAGAGCTGGTACTGTACAAAAAAGTAATGCTCGAAAAGGATAGGCAGGATACTGATGATTACGGCAGGCTTTTGAGATATGTGTATGTAGAAGATATGCTTGTCAACAAAGAGATGGTAAGATTGGGTATGGCAAGATTCGAGGAAGTTGGTCTTAACAAGAAACATTCAGAAAATATTTTGGAAGCACAAGAAAAAGCACAGAACGCAAGAAGATGTATTTGGGTTTAGTTTATTAATCAAAATATTTTATTATTATCATGGGTTTGAGAATTCTTGTGTTTGGGGACAGTATTACTTGGGGCTACTATGATAAAAACGGTGGATGGGTAGAAAAATTAAAGAATCTTTATTTAGACGAAGAACTAATTCATCCTTTCTATAATTTAGGTGTTTCTGGGAATACAACAGAAGACTTGGTAGAAAGACTAGAATTTGAGGTTTTACAGAGAAAAAAGAAACATGATGTAATAATTATTTTTCAAATAGGTCTTAATGATTCCGCGATAACTGTAGAGAAAAACGATTTCTGGGTCAAAAAAGAAAATTTCAGAGAAAATATAAAAGAAATTATAGGTATATCAAAAAATCTCTCAAAAAGATTTATTTTTCTTGGTTTGACTCCTGTAGATGAGGATATGACTCAACCTTGGGAAGGTATGGCAACTTACAAAAACTCTAACATCAAGGAATACAATGGAATATTGAAATCTCTTTGTGAAGAGAATAATGTTCCTTTTGTAAGAATATTGGAAGAATGGCTCACATCAGATTATAAAAAATTATTAGAAGACGGTTTGCATCCAAACAAAGATGGACATAAAAAAATATTTGAGACTGTAAAAAATTTTATAACAGAAAATAAAATTATTTGATTCTTTCTAGAATAATATTGTTTCTTTATTTTCAAGAACTTTGACTTCAATACCAGAACCCTTCATCTCGTCAACAAAATTCTTCGGGTCCATTGGGAACTTCGGGCTGTTGTAATGGAAAGGAATGGCAATCTCAGGATTAATCTCATTTACAAAAATTGCAGCTTCTTTTGGTCCCATCGTTATCGTACTGTTGGATATTGGAACAAAAACTATATCAGCATTTGGTTTGTCTTTCATGTAAAGCGTGTCCGAACAGTGATACAAAATCTTTTCTGATTTTATCAAAAAACCAACAGTCTCTTTAGGGCTACTAGACATTACAGGACTTTCTCCATGCAAAGCTTTGACAGCCTCTATCGAAAATTTTTCAAATACTTCTTCTTGACCAGGAAATATAATAACATGAGGAACATCTATTTCTGAAAGAATTTCTCCTACCCATTTGCTTCCTATAATTTTTGGCTTGTTGTTCTCGTATATTGTTTTAACAGCATCCGGCGAGCAATGGTCAGTATGTCCATGCGTCAACAATAATACATCTATGTCTTTCCAGTCTTCAGGTTTAAAATTTTCCCCGTAACAGTATCTTCCGGGATCTACCAGAATTTTCTTGTTTTCAATTTCAATTAGAATGCATGACTGCGGATATTTTGTTATTCTCATTCTGATTCCGTTTTATCTTTGTTTTCCCAGAAAGCTTCTGCCTCATGCTCCATCTTATAGAGCCTCGTATAATAGTCAGGGAACTCGTTTAGATGTGCAAGAGTTATTTTTCCTGTTGTCAGAGGGTCGTCGTCAGAAACATTTGTATTAGGATCCACTTTTCCATGCTCAAGCTCAACATCCATTCCCATTCGAAACTGCTCGACATCGAACTTTGTCCAGTCAACTCCTAGTTGCTCTCCAATAAGCTTTGCCTCTTCAGCAGTAAATTTTTCTCTCATGTTAGAAACCTTCAAATTGCCTGAGCCTTTTCCCAAAACTGCTCGAACTTGTCCTTGTAATCAGTCTGGCAGTTTAGGAACCAGATTCCCTTTTCATTCTCGTCCATTGTCATGCCGTGCTTTTCGTCCGCAATTATTATGTACGGCATTGCCCGTCCAAGCCTCATGTCAATGTTTATTTTCCTTAGCTTTTCTATCATTGGCGGGAACATTTCAGAGGCAATGACTCTGATCTTAACTCCCCTTTCAATGGCACGCTTGATTGCCTCAAGCAGCACAATGTCATCAAAGAATTTTTTGGTTGTAATTAGAATCTCGCTCTTGGCAACATCGAAAATAAAGGCAGCTCTTCTTACAAAGTCGCCCTCGTATTGCTCGTATGCCTTCTCTTCCTGCCAGATGCTCTTGCCCCTAAAGTCAATGTACTCGTCATATAACTTTTCGAGCTTGACAAAAAGGTCCTTTAACCTAAGATAATCCTTGGAAACATAGCTCATTATCCTGGGAAAAGGGTTTATCGACCTTGAAAGCCAGAAAACTTTGTTCTTGTCCTGGCCCGACTCGACAAGCCCCTTTCTTTCTAGAGAGTAAAGATACTTGTAAGCATTGGTAACAGACATGCCGGCCTCTGATGCTATTACATTGGCAGAAGCCTTGACAAGGTCGCGGTTGGTAAGCTTTAGCATTGACCTGACAATTCTTATCTCCAAATCATCGAATTGCTTGCTCTCTTGAAGCATGGAACAGAACTCATTTATTTCCATGATTTATAATTGAGGTTATAAATATATAAAGAACTTCTGACAATTAATGACATGCAAGACAAAGATTTCGCAGTTGTGAGCTATTCTGCAAAGGTCAAGGAGACCGGGCAGCAAATAGACAAGGCTGAAAAGGTGCCCATGGTGGTAAGGGAAGGGTATCTGCTAAAGGGACTAGAAGAGCCTTTGAAAGCAATGAATGTCGGTGACAAGAAGACAATCGAGGTTGCTCCCGAGAACGCTTTTGGACAAAGGGACTTTAATCTAATCAAGCTGATTTCTATTGCAGAATTCAGAAAGCACGGCACAAAGCCAACGCCAGGCATGTTTGTCGAGGCCGACAGGATGAGGGGCAAGGTGCTTTCTGTTTCAGGCGGAAGGGTCAAGGTTGACTTTAACCACCCGCTGGCAGGCAAGACAATTGTGTATGACTTGGAAATCAATGAAAAGATAGACAAGGTCGAGGAAAAGATAATTGCCTTGTTTAACATGTACACAAAAATCGATACTGCAAAGATGAAGATAACAATAAACGAAAAGCAGCTAGACATTGACGTGCCTCCCATGGTAAGCCCGATAGTCAAGAGAAGAATAGCAAACGACGCAACAACGCTTCTTGAATTTGACAAGGTTAGATACATTGAGACGTATGACAAGCCTACTCAGGCACAATAGAATTTTTCTAAACTTTCATAAAATAAACATTTTCTTTATTTTTTTCCGTGTCTAATGGAAAGGCTCCTCTTTCATAGGCGCTTGCATAATGCTCGCAAATGGGTTTGCATATTTTTTGCTCTATCTCTTTGCCAGAAACGTCTCCAAGCTTTTCTATATTATTTTGGTAGGGGCATTTGCCTCCGGGGTTTCCTTTTAGCAAAAATTGATATTGCACATCGATCGAATTGGCCAAACCTATACCTTTTTTTGTCTCGACCATACAGGATATAGCTATGTTAGAATCAAATGGTACAAATGGGCATTTTAAGACGCCTTCGTTTTGTACTCGTTGTACACCAAGAATTAAAACATCAGTCATAATTCTCTTTTCTTCCAAAGCTATTTAATTATATCTAAGTTTATAACAATCACAATTAATTATAAAAATTTAACATGTCAATCATATTGTAAGGGTTTTTAATGGCTGTGAGAAACATAAACGGAAGGGAAAAAATTTCTGAAACTGACGAGGATTTAAGAAAGCTGCTTGAAACCAGAAAAGCCGTCATCAAGGTAGTTGGTGTGGGCGGAGCTGGCAACAACACGCTTTCTAGGATGATGCAGGTAGGAATTGTCGGTGCAGAGGTTATAGCAGCCAACACAGATGCCCAGGATCTTCTATACACTGACGCTGATGAAAAGATTCTTCTGGGAAAGGATTTGACAAGGGGCCTTGGGGCAGGAGCTGACCCAAAGGTAGGCGGGGAATCCGCAAGGGAAAGCAGGGAAATGATCAAAGACGCCTTGCAGGGAGCTGACATGGTTTTCATAACATGCGGTCTTGGTGGAGGAACAGGAACAGGCGCTTCGCCTGTGATTGCCGAGATTGCCAAAAAGCTGGGAATATTAACAGTGGGCGTTATTACGCTTCCATTCACAATGGAAGGCAAATGTAGGATGGAAAACGCAAGATACGGCCTTGACGAATTGGAAAAGAATGTTGACACTCTTATTGTAATACCAAATGACAAATTGTTGGAAGTTGTTCCTGATGTTTCTATTGTAACTGCATTCAAGATATGCGACGAGATTTTGGTTAACGCTGTAAAGGGCGTAACAGAGCTTGTGACAAAGCCTGGCCTTGTTAACCTTGATTTTGCGGACATAAAGGCCGTGATGTCAACAGGGGGCCTTGCAATGATAGGTCTTGGGGAATCCAACACGGAAAACAGGGCTGTTGAGGCAGTAGAAAAGGCCCTAAACAACCCGCTGCTTGATGTTGACATAGAGGGAGCATGCGGAGCGTTGGTCAATGTCTCTGGAGGATCTGACGTTACAATCAAAGAGTGCCAGGAAATAGTAGAGGCAATATCCGCAAAGATATCAAACGATGCCAAGATAATCTGGGGAGCCCAGATAGAAAAGGACCTTGGCGACATGGTAAGAACCCTTATCATAGTAACAGGGGTAAAGCCAAACCAGCTCTACGGAACAGGCGAATTCTTTTCACCAGAAAAGCAGCAGCAGATAGGAAAGATACTTGGCATAGAGTTCGTTTGAAAACAAAAGCATTTAAATAATGTTCTTTACATAGTTTTATTCTAGGTGCTTTGATGGAAAATTCTGAACAGCAAAAAAAGGAAAAAGTAAGCAAGCCAAAGGGCCCAGGCATTGGCTCAAAGCTAAAGGCAAAATTAAGCAACTACAAGAGAGTAGTGGACATTGCCAGAAAGCCTGAAAAGGACGAGTTCATCAGCACTGCGAAAATAACAGGAATGGGCATGGCATTGCTTGGAGCAATAGGCTTTATAATATTCCTGCTGTATTTCTTAGTTAGGGTTTTGTGATATTGATGATATATACGGTCAGAACAACTGTTGGAAGGGAGAACGCTGTAGTCGACGCTTTGGTGAGCAAGACCAAGAGCAGCTCCCTTAACATAAAAACGCTTTTCCATCCAGGAGAGCTAAAGGGTTATATTTTTGTGGAAGGGGAAGAGGAAGCAATAGATGAAGTGGTAAAGGCAGTTCCCCATGTCAAGGGCATAATCAAAAAGGAAGTCAAAATAGAACAGCTTAAAAACTTTTTAGAGACAAAGAAAATAGAGATAAAGGTAAACCGCGGGGATGTGATAGAGGTAACATCAGGTCCTTTCAAGAATGAAAAGGGCAAGGTGACAAGGGTCGACGAGGCCAAGGAGGAGGTCACAATAGAGCTCCTTGAGGCAGCAATACCCATACCCATAACAGTCCCCATAGAATCAGTAAAAGTAATCGAGGCAATAGAGCAAAAGTGATAATTATGGCAACAACGACCGAATTGGTGAGAAAAGAACTGAATGTAAAGAAGCTGGCTAAAGCGCCTTTTAACGTCTATGAAAAGGAAGAGGTAAAGGAAGAGTTCAAGGAAAGCCTATCCTTTGCGCAGATAGTTAAGATAGCAAAAGAGAAGATGAAAGACATGAAAACAGAGAAGCTAAAAAGCGCTGTAAAGCAGACAGTTGCATTCTGCGTCAGTTCCGGAGTCTATATAGAAAACAAGAAACCCAAGGAAATACAGGCTGAAATAGACGAGGGAAAGTGGGACGAGCAGATAAAATAATGCTTAAATCTTTTTCTGTCACATAATAGATATGCATTTATCCAAACTGTTTTTGCTAGTAACAGCATTTACACTGCTTTTAACAGCAGTGCAGTTGTTTGGCTACTGGGTTTTGGAATCTTTGATGATAATGCTAATAGTGGACTTTTTTGTGCTTGCTGCCAGCGTGCAGTTGAATGGAAAATCAGGCGGAGCTGGAAACAACTTTTCAGAAAAGCTTGACTCAATAGACAAAAAGTGCTCTGACATATCAGCCAAAGTTGACAATTCTGCACTGGAAACAAAGCTTCAAAAGCATGACGAGAGTGTGACCTACCTTCTTGAAAGGCTTTCCAAAAAGACATTGGACCTTGAGGAAAGAATAGTAAAGTTCGGCAACGGCATGGTGGACTCGATGTCTGGCATAAAAGACAAGATGAACGACTTTGAAAACAAGAAAAAAGGCGAATCCTTCTCACTAGGAGAGCTTATCTATACGGATGAGGAAGATTCTTAAAGCTTTTACTACAATTAGTTCTATGAAGTACTTTTGGGTTGCTTTTGGCCTTGTTGCGCTAGTGTCAGTAATACAGCTATTCACACAGCCTAGCCTGGAAATCACAGTAATGCTGTTTCTTGTGAATTTCATGATACTAGGAGCTGAACTTATGAGAAACAGGGCAAAAAAAGCACCAGTCATGCTAAAGCTAGAAAGCATAGAAATGAACCTAAATGATGCTACTAGCAGCTTTATTTCGCCTTCCTTGAAGGCAAAGGGCAGGGAAATACTGGACTGGCTTAACAAGTTCTGATTTTATACCAACTGAGAATATTGTTTTCTTCTATAGATAAGAGCAATTCTAATGTGTCGGACCTATTGTCGAAGACTATAGAACTTTTTTCGACTATCTACCCTTGACATCATTGTGCCCTCGTCTTCCATCTGCTTCAAATACTCGTTGCACCTTGTTCTCGACAGTTTGATTAGTTTGCTCAATTGAGCAGGTGTTATCTCATTGTACTTTTGCAGTATCATGCGTATTGCTTCCTTTGTCTTGACGGCAATAGTTCTTTGCTGTAGCTTTATACCTGTCGAAGAAATAGTGTCATCTATATTAAGCACTTTGGCCTCTATTCTGTCGATTTTCTGCCCTAAATTCTTCAATCTCTCAATCTCTATTGCCATCTGGGCATATCGCATGTCGAGAAGCTTGACGATTTTTCTTAGATTTTCCTTCTCATCATCTTTCGACTTGAAAACAGATTTGAACATGATATATATTCTTTCAATTTGGGATATATAAAATTTTTCGACAGTTGATTTTTTCTCGACTTGTCGATTTTTTGACGAAAAACGCTCTTTACTGCATATAATACCGTCGACAGAAAGATTATGATTACAAAATCTTTGGCCAAAAGATTGTACAATATTGTATATGTGATATTCGATGGTTAGCAAGGACCCTATAAAATACATAATTGAAGCCTTGATGGCAAATCCAGAAGGCTTGACACTTCTTTCTCTGGCAAGTATATCGGGCCTGCATCGACACACATGCAGAAAATACATCAATGAGCTAACAAAGGAAGGAATAGTCTTCCAGCGAGATGTTGGGGCAGCAAAGCTGTGCTACCTAAAGCAGGAAATAAAGAATAGCGCAGAGGGCAGCAGGCTAATAGAAAGGCTCAAAAAGAAGAGAAAGGGAGCAGCCAGACTAAAGTTCTTGGTGTCTGTTGTGATACTGACCCTTCTTGTAAGCCAGACAGCCATCATAGCATACGCAAACAGCACCATGAATGCGACAAACACATCGAACATAAACACAAGCCCCACAACAAGCACATCAAACGTGTCGGATCTGAGCGCTTTTTTCAACGACACGGTAGGGTCAAACGATACCCAAAATACTACTGTCGAACCGCCGACAATTCAAAACCTTACGGAAACTGTCGGAAGTGTCGATAGTACTAACGAAAGCTCAGAAACGCAAAATAACAGCGAAAACAGCACTTTTAACACAACTTTTTTGACGGAAAACGTCACCGATTTTAACGAGACAGAGGCAAATGACACCTTTGTCAATGACACAAACACGTCGCAAGATGTCAATTTCACTGCAAATGATACAGACAATGCGACGCAAACCAATGTTTCGAACGAAACAGAGGATCAAAACCAAACAATCGACATCGAGGACATGCTAAACGGCACATCTATAGATCCGATAAAACCAGTGTTCGATGTTGACATGACATATCCGCAGAGAATAACCCGAGGGGAGCTGATATCAATCACAGCGGTTGTATCAAGCAATGCTTATGCCAAGAATGTTCTTGTGAAATGGCTGCTTCCAGTCGGCTTTGAGATAGTTTCTGGCAATGCCATAGAAACATGCGGCGACATGAACGCCAGCTCTTGCATCTCGGAGATAGGGGTTATCACGAATATGTCGGAAATCGGTGTGAACAGCATAAAAGTTGTGGTGGATTATGAAGAGTAGTGCCAAATCAGGACAAAGCCAGCTGCTTGTGCCTCTGCTGGTCATAATAACATCTGCAGTTGTTTTTGCCACAAATGTCACAATGAACTGGACCAATTCCACGCCAATAACAGGCAATTATCTGGGCATGCCTGATTTAACTTCCCAGGAATTCACGTTCTTAATAGAGGTGATGGCCAACACCTCTATTTCTCTTTCTATAGACGACGGCCTTATGAAGGCTGTTCTTTTAATGGACAACGGGACTGCGATTCCCAATCAAAGAATTGATTTCTTTTTGAATGAAACTCCCCTTTATTCTGATACCACCAATTCAGATGGTATTATTGACTTTCCGCTTCCTTTCAACGGCACTATCAAGGCAGTATTTTCAGGTGGAAATTATCTGAATCCGACTGAATCTCATCTGAATTTGATAGATTTAGGTAAAGAAGCTGATTTTTCAATTGACTCCGAATCTTTTGAATTAGAAATTCTGGAAAGCGGACATGAAGAAATAGAAATTGGAAAACCTGTGAAATGGGTCAAAAAATTCAAGGTAACAAACAAATTAGATGAAATTGTTCTAACCGACATTGATCTGGAAATACCTGAAAGCGCTTTCAACGTAAGCCTTTTGGAAAAAGAGACCAAAAAATCACTAAAAATCGAAGAAAAAAGTTTGAAAGAAGAGCTCAAAGCAGATGAAAGTAAGGAATATGAACTTGAATACTATACCGAATCACCAATAATAAGCGAAATTCCTCTTGGTCAATACAAGAAATTGGTTAATGTAAGCTCACCTTTGCACTATTTCAACGTCCCAGCATCGACTGATATAGGAAATTTCCCTGAAAATTCGATAAAATTATACTGGATAAGCGACGACCAGAGAATAGATGTAACAGAAGATGAAATGTACAATCTTAGCATGCTTGACATTGATCAGGACGGTCTTATTGACAAGCTAAAATGGAATGTTCCGCACCTCTCAGAGCAAATCTTTGAGGTTTCTATAGAGGTTTTGAATCCATACACATATCTTAAGGATGCGGACGATTGGATAGTAGCATTTGAGACTTTTGGAACAGCTAATCTAACAATAAACTCGACAAACGCTAGTTGGACCGAGTTCCTAAAAGATACAACAGAAACATTCAATGAAATGAAATTCATTGATATAATGTGCGGAGAAATTTCTTTGCGCAATTCACTTAAACTAATTGATTTTTCTGGTAATGTCTATAACTATTCCGATTTATCACAAAACGATTCTTTGGAAATAGAGCATCTTTTAATCGAGAACTATTCGTGTAACGAAACTGCTTATTTGACAAACAATATGATAAAATCAGGTTATGCTACTTTGCAATTCACCTTCGGAGATCAGGTAGCATATGCATACGACCCGCCAGGTTATACATGTCAAAAGTTTACCAACGCCGTACAGTGGGGTGCCGTAGGAGCCGGATCTGTTACTTATGAACACTACAACTGGACATATCCAGACCTTCAACCATGTCCTGGTGTTCTTAACTGTTACATATCTAACATAAGCGTTTTCATAAGATACATGAACGCAGGTACAAAGGCTGGTGGAACAGACCAGGGTTGGGTGAAAGTTGCAAATACAACACAAAGAAATCTTGACCCCAATTCAGCATCTTTTACAAACGCAAGATACAGTGCCAGAAACTGGACACAGGTACCTCCAGGTGATTACTTTGGACCTCAATGGGAATGCGGAAGCAACACAGCTCCCAACACTTGTGAAGGTAGTTTAACTTTGACAAGTGGTTATAATGCATCAGATTATTATTCTATCGAAGTTATGGCTTCTGGAGCTGGAGGAGCTAACCAAAAAATAGTAACAGACGTATATACGATAAACTACACATGGTGTTGGATAGAATCTGAGCCAGAACTAATAGAACCTGTTGTCAACGATACCGAATCTGGGTTCTCTGCTGGATGGGGAACAACATTCAACTTCTCAGTTAATGTCACTGATCCACAAAGAGACACGACAAACGTAAGCCTTTGGTACACGCCAACAGCAGGAACAGGATTTGTGATGGGAGGCTCTAACAATGTTACAGGCCCGATGAATGACTCTTATGGAAACATGACAAACATAACACAAAAATTCCTCTGTAGTGGCGGAACGATTTATGACGCATACTCAAACGACCTAGGGGTTCTTGGAGCTGCTAAATATTACAAATTCAATGCTTCTGATTATGCAGGAGGAACAGACGATACATATTACACTTATGGAAACATATACTTCACACCGGTCAAAGACTATGTAGACGTAACAAATCTAACTCCCACAGAAAGTTCTATTATAAACAGAACCGACACGACACAGTTTGTTGTAAGGGTTTATGACAAAGATAACCAAAGTTATGATGGAGGACAATCGGGAAAGATATGGGTCTCAACTTATGCATTTGACCAGAACACAAGTTTTTTGACAAGCACAAACAGCACAGGTCACTTGTCACAGATATTCACGAACGCTGGATGGTGTGAAGACGAAAGCAAATATTATCTCGGTGTGCACCACTGGGGGGGAGGAACACAAACAGACGCTTGTGTTCAAAACAACAATACAAATCCATCAAACTTTACTTTGATGGGAACGCTATACAATACACTAAACGATCCAGACGGAAGCTCTAACTTTACACAAGGACAGACAATAGACTTTAGCGCTACTGTCATTGATGATTGTGGAAATAGCAGAACTGCGGACTCTACAATAAACATAACAATGTCTAACGAAGGAACAGAGTACTGGTGCATAGCTTCAGCAGCCGGCGAATGCTCAATAGACACAGACATAAGCTATCCAACGGGTTGGTACAATGTTACCATAAACTCTAGCAAAAACTACTATAACAATGACATCTCGCTTGACCAGGACGTATTCTACCTAGAGCCGCAAAGAATGTTCTATAACGCAACAGTCAATCCTGATTCTGCGTACTTTAGCAACATAAACTGGAACTTTTCTGTGAATGCGACATCTGGAAATTCGGACCAGATGAACATAACGCTTTATCTAAGAAAGGGAAGCGGAAGCTACTCTGAATGCACTGAATGCGAGGCTCAAACTTCCACAACATGCACGAACTGCATAAACCAGACATACTTCTGGTACAGGAACTTTACAGAGGACGACGCAGGAACTTGGTACTACCAGTTCAGGATGTACAATCACACAACAAGCTACCTTGAAAACCAAACAACTGAGCAGTCATTCTACGTTGACTTGGAGCCTGACATAAAAATATACCTTGACGACATAACGCAAGACCCCTCATCAGCTCAGTGGGGAGGAACGCCTTTCACATTCAACACAACTGTTAGCACAACAGGAATTAACGACGTCGATGTTTTCCTTTGGGTAGGAGACAGCGCAATAGGCCCTTGGACTTTCATAGACAGTATGACGTACGACATAGGGGAAGGTGGCCTTCAAACTCTAAACTGGACAAATTACTTTGACTGCCCAGACATTGGCACAAAATATTTCTTCTTTAATGCAACAAACAACAACCTTTCGACAAATTCAACAACTCCTCAGAGCTTTACCATAACAAAGGACACAATATATCTGAATTATGAAGAGGGTCACAACTCGACTGCCAACAGACTGGGTGACCAAACAGACTTGCTGGTGTTTAGGGCAACAAACTACAACGGAACGAACATGGCGAACTTCCCCATAAAGTATTCTGTAACAACAGGTAACACAACAGTTACATACTACTCTGACAGCAACTTTGTCAATGAAACCAACAGCACGGGTTATTCCAACTTCTACTTTAATCCAACATGCCTTGACGAGTACGCAGGTGCGCCAAAATTCCAGGTAAGGGAGCAGCAGTGGAAGGCAGAAATTAACGACTCGGAACTTTCTTGCTACTACCAAAATACCAGCTCCGATTACTTGTACAGAAACATCTCCGTAAAAGGAAACATACTAATAACTCTAAACAACCCAGACGGCTCGACAAACGTGACACAGCTTGGAGCCATGACCTTCCTTGGTTACAGCTATGACGACTGTGAAGACGCATTAAGGCTAAACACTACAGCAGGCTATGAAGAAGTCAAGTACTATGCAAACGACACTTTAACAAGCGGATATGACTGCGGCCAGTCGACATTGATAGGTGCAAACGCATACCAGTGCAACTGGCAGACAGACATAGACACGCCAGTGCAATTCTACAACGCTTCAATGTTTGTAAACAAGAGTGGATACTATACAAACTCGACTTTGGAAGATGCTGAAAGGGGCTGGCTTTTCTATGTATCACCGTTCAGAGAATTTAGCAACAAGACTATAACGCCCATATCGGATCTTTGGGACCGCATAAACTGGAACTTTTCTGTGAACGCGACATCAGGAGATTATAACAACGAGACAATAGTGCTTCAGCTAAAGCAAGGTTCTGGTGCATGGCAGAACTGCGAGGATGTTTTGGACGAATGCTACAACATGACACCAACAAACTGTACGCACTGCGTCAATGAGACATATTTCTGGTATGCCAACTTCACAGAAGACGATGCAGGAAC
>JAFGAZ010000008.1 GCA_016933455.1 Candidatus Aenigmatarchaeota archaeon | reverse complement strand
TATTATCCATGATTAAAGAGGTTAGGGGCACTGCCGTTGTCATAGGTCCTGGTCTTTGGAGAGAAAAAGAAACTAACGAGGCTATAATAAAACTGGTAGAGAAGATAGAATTGCCAATGGTTATTGATGCGGATGCTATAAGGGCAGTTGCTGGCAAAAGAGAATTGCTCAGAAAAAAGAGCTGTATTATCACACCTCATGCTGACGAATTCAAGAGCTTCAGTGGGGTGGCTGTTACTAACAATATCAGAGAAAGGTCTAGAGCAGTAAGAATAGAGGCTAGGAAGATAAACAACACGATAGTTCTCAAGGGCAATGTGGACATTATATCGGATGGTTACAAGGTTATGCTAAACAAGACAGGTTCTAACCTTATGACAAAGGGCGGGTTCGGCGACACTCTTACCGGTTTATGCGGGGCGTATCTTGCCAGGGGCAACAGTCCTTTCTTATCTGCATGTGTTGCTGCGTATGTCAACGGGAAGGCAGGGGAGCTTGCTGCCAAGAAAGACGGAAAAGGAATATTGCCTACTGACATGTTAGAATATATACCCAAAGTCATCAGGTAGGCTTTCTGTAACATTTAAAAAACATACCATTGAATTATATTCAAAGCCCCCATCGTCTAACCCGGTTAAGGACATGAGGTTCTCGACCTTAAAATCAGGGTTCAAATCCCTGTGGGGGCATTTCAAGTTCTTAATTGCCGAATGGATGTCTTTTTTATTCTATGATTTACCAATTGTATCTATGCCATACGCCAAGGAAAGAAGGCTTGCCATTGATTTAGCCAAAAAGTCGGGCAAAATTATCCAGAGGGGTTTTAAGCTTGGCATGAAGAGTTGGTATAAGGAAGACAAGACCGTTGTCACAAAGGCTGACATAAAGATAAACAATATGGTTCTAAGGTCCATCAAAAAGGCTTTCCCTGGTCATAGTGTTATTTCAGAAGAAAAAAGCAACATTGTTGAAAACAATGAAAAAACCTGGGTATGTGATCCAATAGACGGTACTTTAATGTTTTTGCGAGGAGTCCCTTCTTGTGTTTTTTCTCTTGCTTATTTGGAGGAAGGAAAACCCAAGTTAGGTGTTGTCTTTGATCCTTTCATGAATAGAATGTTCCATGCGGTTATAGCAAAGGGTGCGTTTCTTAACAGAAAGAGAATAAATGTCTCAACAAAAACCGACCTAAAGTATTCCGTTGTTGGACTTTCGTGCTGGAAAGAAAGGGGAGCTTTTGCCGATATTTCTGACATCTACAGGAAACTTCTCCAGAACACTGCTGACCTTTTTGATTTAGGCTCAACCGCCTATCAAGGGATGCTTGTCGCTTCAGGACATTTTGAAGGAAGCATACATCCGGCCACCTCTCCATACGACAGTGCGGCATTGAAGATAATTGTAGAAGAGTCCGGAGGCAAGATGACAAATCTTTTCGGTGAGGACCAGAGGTACGACCAGAAAATAAAGGGCTGCGTTATTTCCAACGGTCTTGTGCATAAAGAACTTGTAGAAATTGCCAGATCTTCTCTTTACAGCTGAAGAAATTTTAAAATTTTGTAGAAAATCTATTCTATATTATATAAAACATATTTCAAAAAATACAATTCTTTATTATTTGATAATAAAAACAATGTATTGAGACTATGCAAAACTTCACGAATAATCTTTGGTCAAAGCACATGTTTGCAGTAGTCTACGGAATCTTCACAAGATGTTAATTTGGGATGACTCCTGATTTCTCTTTTCTCCTTGGATGACCATTGAATAAAACCAACTCATCACCAACCGCTATGGCGGATCGCACTGCAACCTTGTGGAGGCTTTCCATATATCTAATATTGCTAAAGGCAGGTAGATGATCCGCCATTGCAGGTTAAAGAAAAATATTAGCAGATAATTTTCTAAACAAATCTCATTTTAAATATTATACAGTATAAAATTTCTATATTGCCGACGTCGCATAATCTGGTAGTGCGTCAGTCTCGAAAACTGATGTCCGCAAGGGCGTGCAGGTTCAAATCCTGCCGTCGGCGTTTACTTGAAGAATTTTAGAACATCACTTAGGTCGTTGCTGTATAAGCTCTTGTCTGCCTTTTTCTTGATCTCTATGTCAGTTGCGTTGAAGGCTATTGACAAGCCTGATTTTTTGAAAATCGTTGTGTCACTCAAGCCGTTTCCTATCACAGCGCATTCCTTCAGAGATATCTTTTTCTTTTTGGCAAAATCTTCCAAAGCTTTCAGTTTAGAAACTCTCTTGTTCTTGGAGGGATGTGTAGGTTTTGTATCGTAGGCATATCCCTTCTTGTCAAAGATAATCTTGTTATAGGTCATGTACCTTATGCCCAGTTTTTTGGCAACAGCTTTGACCAAGAATTCTGGGTTGTCAGAAATAATCACAGGCGTTATTCTCTTCTTCTTCAAAGCAGCCACCGTCTGTTTGGCGCCTTTCATCGGTCTGAAGTTCTTCAAATCCATCTGCAAACCTTTCTTGGTTACGCCCTGCAGCTTCCATATGATATACTCCCCGACCTTTGCCTCGTTCCTTGTAAGGACGCCGTCCATGTAGCTCTCCCACAGGTTGGGTATCTTGTACTTCTTCCTAATCATGTCCCAGCCGTTGTCCTCCTTTATCAGAATGCCACCAAGGCCAAAGGAAACTATTTTGACCATAATATTTCTAAGCCTCTTGTAATTTATATAAATAGATGTGAAAATTATAAGATAATTGAGCACCGATAGTCTAATGGTTAGGATACAAGCTTGCCAAGCTTGCGATCCGGGTTCGAATCCCGGTCGGTGCATTATAAATTTATTATAAACTTTGAATACAAAACAATAATATGCGAGTTCTTGATGTTGCTACTTTTGCAGGCGGATGCTTTTGGTGTATGGAGGACGCATTCAGAAAAGTTAAAGGTGTTGTCAAAGTAGTTTCTGGTTATACGGGCGGAAATAAGGACAGTCCTACATACGAAGATGTGTGTTCTGGTGTTACTGGTCACTATGAGTCCATCCAAGTTGAATTCGATCCCTTAATCGTAAAATACGAGGAGCTTTTGGAGATATTTTGGAACAACATCGACCCTACTGATACGCAGGGTCAGTTTTCAGACAAAGGCTCCCAGTACAAAACCGCTATATTTTATCACAATGAAGCGCAAAGAAAAAAAGCTCAGTATTCAAAGAAAAGAATACAAAATTCTGGAAAATACGAAAAGCCGATTGTTACTGAAATAAAAAAGGCTTCCAAATTCTACGAGGCGGAAGAATATCATCAGGACTATTCCAGGAAGAATCCTAAGAATTACGGTGCCTACAAAGAGGGCTCGGGGAGAGCATGCTATAAAAAATAAAGGCAGTTAAATGAACAAAAAAGAGTTGAAAAATAAACTAACTCCCATCCAATTTAGGGTTACGCAGGAATGTGAAACGGAGCCTCCGTTTGACAACGAGTATTGGAATAACAAAAGAGAAGGAATATACGTTGATATTGTTTCTGGCGAGCCTCTGTTTAGTTCGAAAGACAAGTTCCAGCCAGGAACAGGATGGCCAAGCTTTACAAGACCCATAGATAAAGATAAGTTGGTTTTTAATGAGGACAAAAGTTTGGGTATGAAAAGAACAGAAGTAAAAAGTGTTGCTGGAACCCATCTTGGTCATGTATTTGACGATGGTCCAAAACCTACAGGAAAGAGATTTTGCATGAATTCGTGCGCCTTAAGGTTTATTCCCGCGCATGACTTGGAAAAGGAAGGTTATGCAAAGTACAAAAAACTTTTTGAATGACTACTTTTTAAGAAAAGGATACGACAGAAGAACGCCAATTAAAATTACAATTCCGTTGGCGAAAAACAGCGCCTCTATGCTATAGAGCGAAACCATAAAGCCGCTCACAATGTAGCTAAGAAAAGTTCCTATCTTGACAATAGAAAAGTACGAGCCGACAACCTCGCCTTCCATTCTTTCCCTTTCCCCGATTTTCGACATAAGGGTCCATGCTGAGGTGTTCCATATGCTAAGGCCAATTCCTCTTATGAAGATTATGAGAAGCATGATTGTATACACGTTTATTTGGGACATTACTGACAACAAAATCCCGGAAGCAGCAGCGCCCAAAAGTATCAGATTGTTTGCGTTTTTGTCAGCCCACTTGCCGAAGATGAACTGCAGTATGTGAGGAGATTCCATCAAAAGTATGGCATATCCCACGAAAACATAGCTGAGCCCGAAACCTTCGGTTATTAACAAAGGCAGGAAAACAAGAAAAGCAGGTATGGCAGAGTGCATTGCAAAGCCGAGTATGGCCAGGCCCCTTAGTTCCTTGAACGAGAGAAATCTTCTGACGCTAACTAGCCAGCTATATCTTGATTTTTTGAAATTCTTCTTTTTTCCAATTCTTGGAAGCAGGAATAATAGCAACGCTATCACAACAAGGGATGTGGCAAAGGGCGCCTTGATGAATAGAACGTCCGCAAGAAGACCGCCCACAACAGGCCCAAGCAGCTTGCCGACATATTCAAGGCTAAGGCTAATTCCAGTGTACTTGCCCCTTTTCTTTTTTATGCTGTCCTCTATTGCCGCCATTGAAACTATGGTGACAGTGGTTCCTGCCATGGCATCAAGCATCCTGGCTACCGCAAACATGAGCATGTTGGTGTTGAACAGGTATATCATTATGGCCAAAGATTCGCCCATTATGCCAAGTATTATGGCCTTGCGCCTTCCGGTGTAATCTGAGAATTTTCCTATGAACGATGAATAAAATATCAGTATCAGCGGGTTTATGGCAAATATCATGCTTAGCTGTATGTTGCTAAAACCTATGCTTTTCATGTAGGGTGCCAAAACAGGATTCATCATCGATATTGCAAGTATGAATATCGTGTTTATTTCTGTTGACCTCATGTATTCGTTAAAGTTCATTAATTTCTTTTGTGAAACCTGGCTTTTATGATTTTTGGTCGCTCTAAAAACTTAATCTGCCTCATACATAAACAATAAATACCGCATAGAGAAAATATTGATAGTGATTAAATGGAAAATCTAGACGATATAAAAAAGGCTGTTTCTTCAAGACCTTTCTATGAGCCCATGGGAGCGCCAGCGCTTCCGCATGAGGTTGTTGACATAAACAAGGTAATAGAGGATGCCCCAAGGATTGCGCCTGTTTTTGTCAGGATTGACAGGTACAAGGAGATACTGTCTGGTCTTCAGGACATAAAGACCTCAATAAACAATCTAAAAAGCCTTGTCAATGTAAGAAAGGAGATACACAAGATGAACTTTGATTCTGACGACAGGATTGAAAAGGCTTTGCACAAGTTCGCATCTTCTACCAGCGACTTTAGCCGGGAGTTTGTAAACCTTAGGGGAGTTAAGAACTTTGTTCAGGGACCTCTTAGGCAAGAGACAGTGGCTGACAGCGCTGTTGCCAAGTTGGAAGATGAGGTAATCAAGCTAAAAGAAGAACTAGAGAGCTTGGAAATATAATAGTTTTAAATATTCTAATCTGAAAGTTTATTTCATGCGAGGGTAGCCAAGTCTGGTCTAAGGCGCAAGATCTTAGGATGCGAAGCTTAGGATGCGAAGCTCAGAAGCAACATGGGAAACCTTGTGGGTTAGTCCCTTCGTCGGTTCAAATCCGGCCCCTCGCACTCCTTTTTACATAGTGATTTAATGAGACTTTGGACTCTGCATCCCAAATACCTAGATTGTAAGGGGTTGGTTGCTCTTTGGAGAGAGAGTCTTCTAGCCAGAAAGGTTCTGGAAGGAAAAACTGTTGGCTATAGACATCATCCGCAGCTTGATAGATTCAGAACCCATAAAAATCCCCCGGTTGCAGTCAATACTTATCTTCTTTATGTTTTCATGGAATCCCAAAAAAGGTGCTACAAATTCAACAACAAGAAGATAAAAAATAAACATACTAGAAAAAGGATTTTTGTTGACGAGAAAATTATTTTTGATGAAATGGATGTTCTAAAAACAAAGCTCAAAGTAAGGGATCATAAAAGGTACGACATATTAATGAAAGTAAAACGACCAGAACTTAATCCTATTTTTCTTTATTCTAAAAAACGTAGAAACTAATGATGATTTGCTAGCGCAAAGAAATAACAACTTTTTATATTCTTAGGACAAAGAAATCTTATCAAATGGCTGCAGTGGTGTAATGGTAGCATATGGGCCTGTGGAGCCCCTGGTTCGGGTTCAAATCCCGGCTGCGGCCCTTAGTTGTTCTTCCATAAGTAGAGCATCTTCTTGTATATTGTTACTGATTCGGGCAGCTTTTTTTGGAGCCTTTCAAACGGGGTTTCAAAAATTATTCTTTGCACAGCCTCCAAAGGCATGATTTGGAGTGCTATTTTTATCTGGTTGGAAATTTTTCTGTACATGCCAAAGTAATGTTTTTTCTTTGCTTTTTTTGTTTCAAGTTGTTTTTTTAGTTTTTCAAGGCTTTGTCTTAGAATCTTTTTTTCTCTTTTGTTTTTTGAAGCTCTGATTTTTGATTTGGTGGTTTTGATACTTTTTTCAATATCCTCAAAGCCTAGATATTCCTCTATGAATTCTCTGACTTCTATTGCAAGGCCGTTTCTTGCCCATTTGTTCACCCTTTTTCTTTTTTTGTCCTTTGTATACCTGAAGTTGTGCAGATACGCGTTGAGCTCGGACTTTATCCTACAGAACATGTAATTCTTTCTGTTTTTTGGAAAGTTCCTTTTCTTTATGTTGCCTTCGAAAGCATGTACAGATTCGTGTCTCATGGTGTCCCATGTCTCGATTGAAAAGTCCTCCTTTCTTCCAAGCGATACCATGCCTCTTAGGTCCTTTATCTTTATGTCAGTGTCCCCCAGAGGATAGTAGCCGCCGCTTCCAGGCCCCCACTGCACCTTTCTCCAGAAAGCCATCATGTCGTTTTTTTCAAAAAGTATGTGAACGCTAAGGGGGTTCCACACAACCTTCACCGACTGGTTTTCTCTTGGCGCAAATCCCAGAGCCTTTTCATAGAAAATTCTCGGACGTTTGCTGTAGATGTTCCTGTATTTTTCCAAAGTCTTTTGTGTTCTGGCCATTCTTCTTATCATATTCAGAAATTCGAATCTCTCTTTTTCTTTTAATTTGATTTTTCTACCGTTTTTTGGAATCGTTAGATGCAAAAGGAGTTGGGTCGGTGAAAGCTTGTCTTTTCTTTTTGTCTTGAAATGCTTCCTTATTCTGTATTCGGCAAGAGACCTGTTAACAAGAGCCTGAGTTCTGGGATTTAAAACCATTGAGATTACCCATAAAAATTATGTCGGGTGTCCAAGGACACCCAGAAAATAAAAAAGCTTAATTAGAAAATGTTAAGTTAGACTTATTTCTTCTTTGATTTCTTTGCTGCTGCCTTTGCTTTTTTCTTTGCTGCCATATTTTTTCACCTCTTTTTTTTGAAATAAAAAACAAAACGGAAATTTTATTTTTCAACGAAAAATCAATCATCACTCGTCGTCTTCGTCGTCTTCCCAATCTTCTTCTTCATCATAGTCATCGAATTTAAGTTCTGCCATTAATTTCACCTCATTTTTTGACTAATCTTAAAAGAGATTCGATGATATTTAAAACTATCACTGATTTTTCAAGTGCCGCAAGCCATAAGACTTATAAATTGGAAGTCTTAATACTTATTATTGAATTTTTGGAATTAGTGACTTTCAAAATGAGAGTTTTAACAGCTAAAATAGATGTTTTGTATGCCAAATCTAGCAATCGCTCCTTTCAAAAAAATGGTCAGAAAGATAGACCCGTCAATAAAGATATCAGACACTGCCAAGAAGGAAATTCGAAGAATGACTGAGAAGTTTGCAATGGACGTTCTAAGGGGTGCTGTGCAAATAGCAAAGGTCTCGAAAAGAAAGACTGTCATGCGAGAGGATATTGTGGTTTCCAAAAAACAGCTGGTAAAGTCAGTCTGATATTTAACCCTGAAAATGCATATTCTTTTAATGGCAAAGGAAATAGTCAATATCCCAAAAAAGAGCACGTGGATAGGCAGGATGTTTCTTACTATAACACTTGCTGTTGCCACGGTTTTTGCCTCAGTCTCATATCTTGTTGCAGCAGAGTCCGCAGCAGAATTCTATTTCATAACAACTGTGATGATTGGCGTTATGTCAATGATGCTAATAACAACCATTGGCTTTTACTTGACAAAATACATGATAAAAAATAATGTATTGACAAGTTGGTCTCCCTTTGTTTATATCAAGATAAATCTAAAGGACGTAAAGAGCGTTGAGAAGGTGTTGTTTCCTTTCGGTTTTCGGGTCGGGGCTAGCCTTTATTCGGGTTTTTACTATGTACCGAACCTTGGATGGGCAAGGGTCGTCATAACCAATCTAAAGGACATAATCTTGATCAAGACAAAGGACGGAAGAAAGTATATGATATCTCCCAAAAATCCCAAAAGGTTCATGAAGCTTCTTTTGAAATGAAATTTTTTCTGCAAAAAACACAAAGGTAAGTTTTAAAAGGATTAAGTTAATTATTTATACTTACAACTAAATAGACATTAAGTTGCCACAAGATGGCGTTTGGTTTGGATGTACCGTTTGGTTAAGATGAAAAACCTTTTTAGCTTGTGGTCAAAGATGAAGTCAAGAGCTTTTTTTGGCTGATGTAGTAATGACGACAGACTCTAAACAAGTATTAACGATAACAAGATCAAGTGCAAGATCCGCAATTCTGGTTGATCCTGCCAGAGGTCACTGTTATCAGGGTTCGACTAAGCCATGCGAGGCGCGAGTCATCTGGACTCGCC
>JAFGAZ010000007.1 GCA_016933455.1 Candidatus Aenigmatarchaeota archaeon | reverse complement strand
GACCAGGCTTCGCTACCTCCGCATGTATAGAGAAATAACTAACGAACCAATATAAAATTATCTAAAAGATAAAGAAGAAAAGAAAAAAGTTAAAGACAAAAAATTATATTACAAGTCGCAAGGCCTGACGGTTGCTCTTCCGTTGTCCTTTGCTCTCTTTGATGCCATCTTTAGCATTTCCTCTACTTTCTTGTCCAAAGCTGCATACAAGTCGCCAGAAGCTCTCATGCCTTTCATGGCGGATTTTACTTTAGATCTTACTGTTAAACTCATATTTTCACCTTGATTATTCATGTTTTTCCTAATTCTTAAAGGTTTTCAAAACAGCTGTTTTGAGGCATTCTAAGCAATTTTAGAAATTCAGCGATGGTACTTTCTGTTGGAATTTATCATGAAAGCTCGGTATATCTGCTCCAATAGAAACACCCTGCTCATCTCATGGGTGAATGTCATCTTCGATAGGGAAATTAGAGAAGCTTGTTTTTTTATCGTTTTTTCTATCCCGTCAGGGCCGCCTATTATGAAGGTCAAATTTTCTTGCTTTTTTAAGAACTTGGCAAATTCAGAAGAACTTAATTGCTTGCCATCGACATCCAAAATAAACGTGCCTTTGCCTAGATACTTTTCAAGCCTTTTCGACTCTTTTTCAAAGCCTTCATCTTTTAGCTCAATTAATTCCAGTTTGCAAAAAGGCACAAGACGCTTTTCATATTCTTGCATTGCTTCGCGAAGAAATTTCTCCTTCATCTTGCCAATTGCAACGACTCGTATTTTAGTAACCACAATTGACATTTAGAAGTAGCATCATAAAAAACTATCAAAATTATATGATGCCCCCACAGGGATTTGAACCCTGATTTGCGGCTTTCCTCAGTCATCTTTGGGATCATATTCTTCGAATGAATTCGAAGGGCCGCAGTCCTTAGCCGGATTAGACGATAGGGGCTTTGTTAAGAGATTGTTGTCCACAGCAATTTAAATGTTTTACATTTCTTTGGAAAACCTTTCCATGCCATCTTCAAAATTGATTTTGTCCTTTGCTATCTCTTCTATGTTGGAGTTCTTGACATCAAAGTATCTTATCGGCTTTTTGCCTTTGGCAAGCTTGATTTCAGCCATAACCCCGTCGCTTACAGGCCCGAAAACCCACAACTCGTCTGAAACCCTAAGCAGATTGTTGTTGGCTTTTCTTACAAGGTCCCTGTCAACTGAATCGTTTAGAAAATAGTCAAATATGCCGTATTGGGAAATCGGTGTGAAACCTTGCTCTAGAACGAACTTGACAGCATGCCTTCGAAAATAGAACATGGATTTGGACATTGCTATGAAGATTATCTTGGTTTTCTGGTCCAATTCAAGGGCCTTGTGCTCAAAATCTGACATAATGGGCCGGGCAGGACTCGAACCTGCGATATCCACCGTGTGAGGGTGGCGTCATAGCCGCTAGACCACCGGCCCTAAGCGCCGAGGATGGGATTTGAACCCATATGCCCTTTCAGGCACTAACTTAGCAGGCTAGCGCACCACCAGATTATGCGACCTCGGCTTGATGAAATTTCCGACTAAAAATTTATATATCTATGATATAATTTATTAGTATCAATATATCATTTTTGGAGGAATTAAAATGGTCGTAACAGTAAAAAACCTATCAGAGATATTCAACAAAGAAGTCTTCACCAACAGGGGAGTTTTCTGCGGAAAGGTAGCAGACATCGAGGTCAACCTGTCAAAGTTCAGAATAAACTCTATCGTCGTAGAGACCGGTAGAGGATCATTTTTGGCAGACATGGTCGGCGGCAAGAAGGGAGTTGTAGTCCCTTACCAGTTGGTGACAAGCGTGGGTGATGTTGTAATAATAAAGCACATAACACCTACAATGTCTGAGAACTCTGAAGAGATCGAATCTACTGCAATTTAGCCTTGACAATTTCGGCTAAGGAATGGTAGATAAGTTTTCCTGCCATTAATGTGTGCGTCACGTTTTTCGTTGGAACGAATTCTACAAAGTCTATGGCTATCAAGTTCTTAGCCAAGGCCTTGACACCATCCATTACCTGGGCAAACGAGAGGCCATCGGGCTCGGGGTTGCCAACCGCGGGCATTATTGAAGAATCCAAAACATCAAAATCAATTGAAAGATAAACAGGCTCCTTTATTTTCTTTAGGTCTTCCAAAGTCGCAACCTTAATCCCCTTCTTTTTCATATACTCCCACTCACTCTTGGAAAAGCACCTTGTGCCGAAAAGATATGTCTTGATTCCCTCTTCAGCAATCTTTCTGGTAACAGTATCGTTTCTTAGGTCCCCTTTTTCGCAATCCGGGTGCGCATCAAAGGAAACAAAAACTTTGGGCTTGACAACCTTAACGCCCACATATGAAACAGAATGGTCCCCGCCTATTATCACAGGGAATTTGTGGTCCAGCTTGAGTTTGGCCTCTGCTATCATCTCGCTATAGCTCTTTGGAACAATGTTTCCAAGGTCAAAAAAGCCGTGCTCGTCCAAATCGACCTGATTAATGAAAGTCTCCATTTGGGGCAAAATCTTTCTTATCTCCAAGGGAGCGTTCTGAGAGCCCCTAGCAAAGGTCTTCCTGTCAAGCAATATACCAAGCATCTCAAAGTCCATATTATTCATTTTAACAGCAGACTTTAAAAATGCTAACCAGCCAAGCTAGCGTGTTTTGGAATAAATTCATAAGGCGAAAAGCACATCTAATTTTATGGTCGAGTTTTTCATAGAAACTTCAATAGACAAGCTAATCGGCCTAATAAGGGAAAGGAAAAGGCTAAAATTAAGCGATGCCTCCAAGATTCTAAAGGTCAGCCAGAAAAGAATAGACGACTGGGTTTTCATGCTTGAAGACAAGGGCATAGTGGACCTCAAGTATCCTGTTTTGGGAGAGCCTGAAATTGTTCTAAAGTGCAAAGTTAGCGACGATATAGTAAAGCCTAGAAAGAAAATCGAGCTCGAAAACAGGATAATACCCGGCAAGCCCATAAAAAAGGAGAATCTACCGAAATTCGAGCCAAGCTCAATACCCGACAACACTGAAACTAAAACAGACGAAACAATTCCTGTTGCTGATGAGATAAGGTCTTTGGAAAAGCGCATAGCCGAACTTGCAGAAAAAAGAGAGGAAAGCAGCCCAAATAGCCTATACATAACAGAAAGGCTAAGGTCTTTGGAAAAGAGGCTAAATGACATATCAAGCAGCGAAAAGGAGGAAAGGTTAAGCCAGACCGAAAGGATAATAATAGAGAAGCTTGAGAAGATAGAAAAGCGCATGGACGGGCTTTCCAAGAAAGTTAATAAGGAAGATTCCTCAAAACAATTAAAGAAAGGCATGAAAATTAAGGGTACTGACAATGTCTGATTATCAGGATATGGCAGCTAGGCTGGAAAAAATAGAAAACAGCTTTGCTGCTCTTTCTCACGAGTTCGATTCTGTGAAATTCAAGGAAGAGCTCTTCGAGGTGCTTCTCATAATATCGACCATAAAGGACAATGAGAAGATAAAATTCTATCTAAACTTCTTCGAGAAGCTAATAAACGCCATGAAGAAAAAGGGGCTTTGGGAAGACGTTGACGAGGAGCTAATGAAAGACGTTCTAACCGGCATAGCTGACAACTGGAAAGAGTACAAAAAGGACGACTTGGCAAACATATTTGAGAGCTGGCTGGGTAAAAATATAATAGGTGGTGATTAGTTTGGTAAAGTTTTTCGTTAAGAAGAAAAAATCAAAGAATACAACAAAAAATAAGGCAAAAAAAACTGTCAAGAAAAAGGTTGTAAAGAAAAAAATAGCAAAACCTAAATTAAAGGTTAAAAAAATGATGTTAAAGAGAACTGTAAAGGCAGCCAAAAAGGTTAAAAGCACCAAAAGCAAAGTTAAGAAGATGACTGCAAAAAAATCCATCAAAAAAACAAAGAAAACCAAACAAATCAAGCAAGACTATAACAAGATGCCGGACGATAAGGCATATCTTATTCTAAAAAGGTACAGGATAAGCCTGCCAGAATACGAGTTCTGCAAAGACGAAAAGCAGCTAGAGGCTGCCACAAAGAAGGTGGGCTTCCCGTGCGTAATGAAGGTCTCAGGAGACATTCTTCACAAAACAGATGTCAACGGAGTGATGCAAAACATAAACAGCATTGAAGAGGCAAAAAAGGCCTTTAACGATTTGATGAAAATAAAGGGCTGTGACTCTGTGCTGGTTCAGGAGAATGTTTCTAGCGGCTACGAGCTGATAGTGGGAGGTAAGAAAGATCCCCAGTTCAATAGGGTAATAGCCCTGGGAGCGGGGGGAGTTTTCACGGAATTTCTAAAGGATGTCAGCTTTAGGATAGTGCCGCTAAGCAGGGATGATGCAGAGGACATGCTAAACGAGGTAAAGTTCTCAGAGCTTGTTCTAAAGGGCTTTAGGGGCAACAAGCCGGCAAACAAGAAAGCGATAATAGACACCATACTTGCGGTTTCAAGGATAATGGAAAAGTATCCCAAAATAAAAGAGCTGGACATAAATCCGCTTTTTGCAACGCCAAGCAAGACAATAGCAGCCGATGTAAGAATACTTGTAGAATAAAAAGTTAAGAAAAAGCAGTTGCTAGTATTTCTGGTCAGGGCACCACACGAAATCATCAGAAGCTTCGTTTAGCTCGACATCGAAACTCTCGCCGCACTCGTCGCATATCACTTCAGTGTTGTGCAAATCTATCTTGAACTCGTTTTTGCAAAAAGGGCAGGAAACTATCTTGCTGCTCTTGATGAACTCCTCGTCGAAGAAAGTTTGTCCCATAAGCTACAAATGATTTTCGAACCTTTTTATTCTTTTCTAAGACGTAAAATCAAATTTTTATAGCAGCTTATTCAAATATTTTTAGAGTGAATCTATGTTGGAAAAAAAGTTTATTGGAAACATAACCCATTTTTTCCCAAAACCTTCTGTTGCCGTGTTGGAGCTAGAGGATGTTTTGAAAGCAGGTGATAGGATAATGGTGGAAAGAGGCGAGGAAAGCTTTGAGCAGATAGCAAGTTCAATGCAAATAGAACACCAAAGCATCAAGGAAGCTAAAGCAGGAGATGCTGTTGGCCTAAAGCTTGACAAGGCAACCAAAGAGGGCGCAAAGGTATACAAAATCATAGAATAGAAATAAATACCACAAAAACAATATAAG
>JAFGAZ010000006.1 GCA_016933455.1 Candidatus Aenigmatarchaeota archaeon | reverse complement strand
CTAAGGAGCAGGAAAAAGGGAGTTGACAGCGTTGTTGTCAAGGACACTGTCCCATCTGGTTTTTCCATAACAAGCAAGTTCGAATCTGTCAAGCCCATGATAAAGAAGATAGCTGACGGAGTGGAACTGCACTGGAGACTTGGCAAGATGGGCCCAAAAGAGGAAAGGGTCTTGCACTATACAATAAAGCCGACTGAGGGCGTTTCAGGTAGGGTAAAGCTTCCTGTTGCAAAGGCCAAGGGCAAAAGACACAAGGCACCTATATACAAGAGGTCAAACAAGGTCTCTGTTCATACTGGCAAAAAGAAGAGCACTTTTTCTGTTGCTGTAAAGGAATGAATTTAAAGTTTTCTGTACAAGATTAGGACATGACAGAGTGGTTTAATAAAAGAAGTGTATATGAGATAGCTGGTCTAGCGGTTAGAGGAGCAAATCAAATGCAGACTCCTGAAGGTTCTTCTATAAAGTATTTGGCAGGTTGTGCCAATACAGGAGATAGTTATTTTTCTAAGAAAATTCTTCCCAGACTTTTGGAAGGAAAAGTTCTTGAGATGAGCGGTGATAAGATAGTGCCGGGAAAGAAATCAGAAGAATTCATAAAAAGATTTGACTTTTTGGATGAGGCTTTCAAGCTTTCCGATATGAAAGCCTGAATAAAAGTTATAAATACTTCTTCACTTAATTTTGATTTAGCCCCAGGTAGCTCAATGGCAGAGCGATCGGCTGTAGCTTTTTGCGTTTGCATCAAGTGATTAGCAATCGTTCATAAACGGAAACCGATAGGTTGGGGGTTCAAATCCCTCCCTGGGGATTCCATTACCATAAGACTACAGAATAGAATAATTAAACACGATCAAACTAAACATTTTCTAACAGCTTTCCTAGATCAAATCTTTTCCATTCCAAATTACTTTCATTTAATTTAATTTCGAATTCTTCTACAATATCTTCATCACTCTTTTCTGTAATTGAAGAATGATATATTTGACCGGGATTAAAAGAAAAGTAAACTGCTTTTTCATCTTTAAAACAAAGAGATTCAATTCCTTGACCTACAAGTCCAATATTTTTTTCACCCGCATATGAAATCATATCTCCAACAATACTTGATTCTTCAGGTTTTTTGATATTGATTTTATAAAAAAGCGTTTTCATTTCAATCAAATATTATTAGAAAGAAAAAGGATTTAAACATAATAAGGGATTTGAACTTGCAAGAATCAGATTCTGCCCAGTTCTTTTGCAAGCTCTTCTACTGTTAGTTGACCAGGCGCGGTTGTTTCGTTTTTTTCCAAAGCACCGAAGGTCAAGTAATTTCTTCTGTCCGTTCTGGTTTGTTTTCCCAAAGGACCCATTGCTATTATTATTTTATTGTTTTGATTTAGTTCGTGTAAATTTTCAACTCTTTTCAATTCTTTTTCGGAGTTAGGCTTTACAGCAATTTTATTGACAAACGGATTCTTTGAACACATTTCAAGCATTATTTCTTCTATATCGTTCGGAACAGAATTGAAATCATGATAAGAAAGTATCTGTTTAGAAGAACTATAATCCAATTCTTGTAAAACATCCGGATTTTTTTTAACAGCCCCAAGTTCCAAGTGGTACAAATGAGGTTTTAAGACGAGTGCCTTTTTGATGTATGATATTCTTTCTTTTTCAGAACCTTTGAAATAGCCGTCCTCCCACTTTGGCATGTTCGTGAAGACTAATGGTTTTGACGAGCTTGAAAATAGCTTTTCTAAATCAACCAATGACGGATCTTCAAAGCAGTCGAACCTTGTTTCTATGAAATCAACGTAAGGCAATCTCGAAGCTTTTGTTATTTTTTCTATTGCTTCGTTTATGTCCCTACCCTTTATTGAAGCAGTTATGTAAGGTCCCATTAGAATAATATTTCAGACAAAATAATTTAAATGACAAGAAGAAAGTTTAACAATAGGCCAAAAGATGTACGAATATCTGATATTTTCACTGATGCTGCTTTTGATATGGGGCATAATATACTTTTTCAAGAAAGGCATGAGACGAGAGATGCTAATAGTTAGCTGGTTCACAGCACCCGTCGGCTTGACCCAGCCTTTGTTTCTTGAGAACTACTGGAACCCGCAATCGTTATTCAACCTAAACCAGATAACAGGCTTTGATTTGGAAAGCGTCATATTCTCATTTGCGATAGGGGGAATTGTCGCAGTTTTGTACGAGTCCATACTTGGCATTGAGCATGAAAGGGCAAACAAAGAATTAGACAGAGGAGGAATTTTCCACAAGTTTGCAATTTTCTCGCCAATTTTCATATTCTTTCCAATGTATTTTCTGACAAGCATAAACCCCATATTCTCAACAATATTTGCTCTTTTCATGGGAGGGGTTTTCACCATGATATGCAGAAAGGACCTTGTGAAAAACTCCATAATAGGGGGATTGCTATTTACAATTTTCTATTTTGTCTTCTTTTTGTTTGTAAACTTGTTAGACCCTAATTTTGTAGATTACTGGAAGCTTTCAGAAGTTTCAGGTGTTTTGATTTTAGGCGTTCCAATAGAAGAGCTTTTGTTCGCCTTTGCCTTTGGCCTTATGTGGTCGAGTGTTTACGAGCACACCTTTGGTTACAGAATAAAAAAGAAATGAGTCATAGATAACTTATTTCTATGCTGTAATCTTTTTCTTTAAAGAAATTTTCCACGCTCTTTGCTATTGAATGCATCTTTTTGTTCAAAACGCCTATTACAATATTTCCGGATTTGTACGGCACCTCCTCTACTTTCAAAGCGCTTTCTTTTATGTGAAACGGCGGGAACAAATTCAATATAGGAATTTTTCTAGGTTTTCCAAGAACGTATCCGTTGTGCTTTGCCTGACCCTCGCAAGCATGTGTGTAATTTTTAATTAATTTGTAATTGCCGGGAATTTTTTTGTTGTGCTTTTCTAATTCTTCTCTTAGAAATTTTCCCAGAGCCTTGAGATGCTCATTTTTCATAAAATAAATACCAACTGCCTAGTTTTAAATCTGACTTTTCCAAAGAAATAATATGGTAATAAAGCACGTTAAGCGCCACTTAGATTTTCACATGGACTTTATCAAGTTGCATCTAAGGAACAGGCGAAAGGTCGCAAGATGCCCTTTGTGCGAGAAGAAACTAAGCGAGATAAAGACCATTGTTTTCTGCAAAAAATGCGATGCCAAGTTTATGAAATACAAGGAAAAGAAAAAGAAGAGCATAATAAACAAGCTAACTTCTATACACAGCAAGAAGAGCTGCTTTTTGTGCAAGGAAAGATTGACCAGGCCAGAGGACAGGATGATTTACTGCGTAAACTGCGACATCTCGTTCCACTTGTAAATCTTTAAATACTTTTCAAATGATAATAAGGAATGGTTGCCGGCCAAAGAGCAGGGGCAAGATCCGTTCCCATCCCGAACACGGTAATGAATCCCTGGTTCGTTTTCGGTTGTACTATAGAAAATATGGGAAGCCGAAGGTGCTGGTTACCACTCTTTTTAATATTCTTGAGAACAAATCATATTATGGGTTCTGAAATAAGCGTTGGCTATAATTCTGAAAATATTGATGAAAAAATTTTGTATCAAAAGAAATTTTTGGCAGCATCTAAAAAAGCAAGAAGAAAAAGCAAAAGACATCAGGCATTGGATATGTACAATACAAGAAAAAACGAACTTAGCACATACAAGAGACAGATGCTCAAATGTGCCGCAAAAAGAAGCAGAGGAATGAGAACAAGAAGAAGTATTGATATTTCTTCTGATGATTATTTTGACCTTGAAAAAGCCAAACAGGTTGCCATAGAAATGGGATACGGTGAAACTGTGAAAGGTCTGGAAGAGGCTTTGGAAAACAGTTAAATTTCTTTGTTTCCAATTTCTATCATGACAATTTATGAAATGAAACATGTTTTTCCTGAGACTTTAGATAGTGTTTATGTTTCCATAACAGAGATGGAGCGTGTTCCTGCGAGTGCTGTTCGCGGTTTCCCAAAAAATAAAGTTCTAGAACCCTAGTTCTGTAAAAGAAACTTATTTAAATAATCTTCTGAATAAAACATTAGATACATGCCTCGGTAGTATAGTTCGGTTAGTATGCGGGCCTGTCGAGTCCGCGACCTGGGTTCAAATCCCAGCCGAGGCGCAGTGATTTTTATGTCTGTAACACTGAAGCTGGATAAGGGAATGGTCGAAAGGCTAATGGAATGGACAGACATAGGACCAGAAGACTCAAAGAACCTTAGCGGAAAGGAGCTCACCTTGGAGCTCAATGAAAGGGACGTTTTAATAGAGCTGCACAAAAAGGACGGTACAATGGAAATATCCGACCTTAACGGCAGCTTTGGTGTCTGGTTTAAGGTCACAAAAGACAAGGTCGAAAAGTTAAAGAACATTATTGAATTCATGGGCCCGTAACTCAGTTGGTAGAGTGCCAGGCTTTTATCTGTTAGATAAAAGCATGTGTAACGCGAAAGCGTGATGACAGGAAGAAACCTGGAAGTCGTGGGTTCGAACCCCGCCGGGCCCACTTTTTTATACAACCTACATGATAATTCTAGTATGAAGTTCCAGAAAGAGTACTTTCACTCTCTTATCGGCGTTATTGTAATTGTTTTGGTTTACCTGCTTTTTGTCTTTACGCAAAACGTAATGCTGCAGATTTTGTTCTCAGTGCTTTCAATGGTTGCGGGCTCTGCCATGGTGGTTCTGGGTTTTTGGGGTTCAGACTTTGCCTTTGCCATGACAATAAATCATCTTGACCAAAGCAAGGAAAAAGGCAAGATAAACGGGCAGAAAAACAAGGTCTATGTTCCGTTCATAGGCAACTACACGCCTTTGGAATGGTGGAACATCAACTGGTTCATAACACTTTCAGGAGTGTTTCTTGTGGCACTGGGCTGTCTTACCATCGGCATAATGGCCGGGGTATATGTTTTTTAATGGTTAGCTACAATAGAAAGTATAAAGTCGAGATAGCTCAGCCTGGTTAGAGCGCCGGTCTCATAAAATCATCCTTTATGAGAATTGATCCAAAGATGATATGGAATCCGGAGGTCGTGGGTTCAAATCCCATTCTCGACATCTCTTAACATCTTTAAAAACTCTAGATGCTTCAATACTGTTTCTAGGTGATAAAAAATGACTGAAGTCAAATACAAAGATTTTCCGACAGACTATAGGAATGTGACTATAGAAGAGAAAAAAATTATGGCAAAGGAATTGTGGCATTTCGTACATTTCTAGAACTACCAGTAGGTTTTTTGCTCTCTTCCAAGCTTTAGCCTTATCGAGTTTAGCAGGTAGAACCTGAAGGCCTTTCTGTGAAAAGAGTCCTTAAACCTTCTTGCGGATATTGGCATGTATAGCTGGCGGAAGAATTTGACCCTGCCGTACTTTCTTATTCTTGTGCTGAGCTCAAAGTCCTCGATGAAATCCACCTTGAATGGATGCCTAAGAAGCATTTTTTTCTTGAAAGCGCAGTTGGATGCGCAGATGCACGGGTACTTGAACTTGGAGGATATCTGCATGAAGATGTCGCCCCAAACCTTCAAGCCGAACCTGGTCTTGGTGTTGGCATCATACGGTATGATGGGCCCGTAAATGCCGATGTTTTTTCCCATGAACTTTTCTATGTTTTCGACCCAGTTTTCAGGGGGCCTTGAGTCGGCATCGCAGTAGGCGACAATGTCTCCCTTTGCCTTTTCCGCTCCAAGGTTTCTGGCATCTCCTATTCCCTTTTTTCTTTCCTTTAGTATTTTGTCAGTGTAATTTTTTGCAATAGCAACTGTCCTATCTTTCGAGTTAGCGTCCACAATTATTATCTCCGGCTTTACTGTCTGTTTCTTTAGGCATTCCATGCAGCCTTTGATGAACTTTTCTTCGTTTTTAGTGCACACCACAACCGAAACTGTCATATGAAACATATTTAAAATATGTCAATATATAATTGATTTATGCCTCGATAACTCAGTTCGGTAGAGTGCCTCACTTGTAATGAGGATGTCGGGGGTTCGAATCCCTCTCGAGGCTTTTTAGAAAACCTTTTAAACCGAAATTGACCAATAATAAATTATGAAAAGGATACTTACAGCGGCTCTTACAATCTTGCTTTTTGTAGTGGGAATGGCTTTGGTGCTCATGAATCCCATGAACGCTTTCTTAATAACCTTTGGCATGTTTCTTGTAGCGGTTTCAATACTCAATGCTGCAATTAATCTATACTTTCCAACTCAGCCCTTAACGACTGTGGAGCTAAAAGTTGTGCAACAAAAGCAGCAAAAGAGGAAAACAGCTAAAAGAACGCCAAAAAAGAAGGTCTCAAAGAGAAAGAAAGCCAAGAAGCGATGAACAATCGACAAGTAGTAAACTTTATATACGTTAAAAAACTATAAATGAAATACCTTTTATGGTTTTACTCTGCAGACAGAGTAATCTACATGGTGATGAATTGGTAGAAAAGGAATACAGCGTTCTAAAACATGTGCTAGTCCCTAAACATACTATTCTTAACGATGATGAAAAAAGGGAACTATTTAAGCAATTAAGCATAACCTCCAAGAACTTGCCAAGAGTAGCCACCACTGACCCTGTTGTAAAGGAGCTTGAGGCAAACGAGGGCGATGTCTTGAAAATAGAAAGAAAGTCGCCTGTTGCAGGAGACACTGTGTATTACAGGGTAGTTGTCAAGAAAAAGAGAACGTGATTTCATGAATGATGTTTTAAACGCTTTCAAAAAAGACGTGGGTTTCGTCAGGTTCCAGATTAATAGTTATAACAATTTCGTTGACAACAGATTGCAAAAAATAATCGACGAGATAGGCGAGATAAAGCCCGAAGTTCCAGAAATTGGCGAGCTTGTCATAAAGTTCGGCAAGATTTCTGTTGGAAGGCCTTGCGTTAAGGAAGCAGAGGGTGGTGTTAGGGAAATAATGCCCACTGAAGCAAGACTAAGAGACTTTTCTTATACAGCCCCGGTTTACCTTGAGGCAACGCCCATTGTAAACAAGGTTGAGCAAGAGCCTGTTTCCGTTCTTCTTGCAGAAATACCCATCATGGTAAAGTCCAAGCTCTGTCCTCTTAGCAGGATGAGCAGGGAGGAACTAGAGGAAATAGGAGAGGACCCTGACGACACTGGCGGATACTTTATTATAAACGGAACAGAAAGAGTTCTGGTTCTAATAGAGGAGATAGCGCCAAACAGGATGATACTAGAAAAGCAGAATGTTAGCAACTATACTGAGATGATTAGGATAAATTCCGAAAGAAACGGCTTTATCCAAAGGCACACTTTGGACAGGAAAAACGATGGTTCTATTTACATTTCATTTGCAAATATCAGAAGGCTTCCGATTGTTGTATTACTAAAGCTTCTAGGTCTTGAAAAGGACAAGGACATAATAGAGGGTCTTGAGGACGAGAAGATAATCAACGAGTTCTATGTCAATCTTTACGAAACCGATGTCCAGACCAAGGCTGACGCCATGGAGTATGTGGGCAAGCATCTAAAGATTGTACAGAAAGAGTACAGGAAGCAAAGAGTTGAGCAGATAATTTCCAAGTACCTTCTTCCCCACTTGGGCCAGGATCCAAAGAACAAGATAGACAAGGCAAACTATATCCTCAAGGCCATAAGAAAGATTATAGATTTCTCCCTAGGAAACATACCAGAAGACGACCTTGACCACTATGGCAACAAGAGAATCAAGCTTTCTGGTGATTTGCTAGAGTTGTTGTTTAGGTCAATACTTGTTGGAAGATGGGGCCTTATTGCCAGGATAAAGTACAACTATCAGAAGATGGCAAAAAGAGGAAAACTGCCCCCAGTGCAAACAATTGTTGAGGCTAATGTTGTTACCAACCAGCTCTCGTCTGCCATGGCTACTGGAGCCTGGATAGGCGGAAGAACAGGTGTTTCGCAAAGGCTTGAGAGAAAGAACTTTATCGACACGCTTTCACATTTGAGATTGGTGCTATCTCCCCTCACATCAACGCAAGAGCATTTTGAGGCAAGAGAGCTGCACCCAACTCACTGGCAAAGATTCTGTCCTGCTGAAACGCCAGAAGGTCCAACAATCGGTCTTAGAAAGCACCTTGCTCTTTTCGCAGAAGTCACAAAGGGTCTAACTGATGCTGAAAGCAAAAAGTTAGAATCCGTCATAAAGCTTGAAAAAAGCGGTATTGATGTTTACTTGGACGGTGTGCCCATAGGATACACATCAAGTCCAGAAGGCCTTATCGAAGATTTGAGAGACAAAAGAAGAAAGGGCAAGATATCAGGCGAGGTTAACTTTGCCTATTACAAGAGCCTTGTCGAGGTTAGGATAAACACGGACTCTGGAAGACTAAGAAGGCCTCTAATAATTCTTGAGAACAGCAGGTCCAAGCTAACTCCAGAGATAATGGAGCAGCTAAAGAAAAGCGAGATAAAGTGGAAGGACCTAACAAAGCTTGGATGCATCGAGTATCTTGATGCTGAAGAGGAGGACTCTGCTTTGGTTGCTTTGAAGGAAAAGGACATAACAACAGAGCACACGCATTTGGAAATGTCTACCATATCCATTTTCGGACTAACAGCCAGCCTTATCACGTTCCCAGAGCACAACAGAGGAGACAGAGTGTGCTACGGAGCCAAAATGATTAACCAGTCCATTGGATTTTATCAGTCAAACTTTTTGCTTAGAAGCGATACAAAGTCAAACATTCTTGTCTATCCCCAAGTTCCCCTTGTTGAGACAGACACAGTAGAATCGGTTGGATTAGACAAGCACCCTGCAGGTCAGAATGTTGTGGTTGCAGTTGCATGTCACAAGGGTTACAACATGTTCGACTCGGCGGTTTTCAACAAGTCGTCAATAGAAAGGGGCATGTTTAGGTCCATGTTCTATAGGGTCTATCCAGCAGAGGAGAAAAGATACTGGGGAGGCCAGGAGGACGAGATCAGGGTTCCAGACAAGGACGTTAGGGGCTATCTAAGCGAGGATGAATATTCAAGGCTTGCAGAGGACGGCATTCTGCCACCTGAGACGCAGGTCAAAAGCGACGACGTGCTTATCGGAAGAGTATCTCCTTTAAGATTCCTTTCTGCTAACGAGCTAATGTCTGGCATTGCCAACACAAGGGAAAGCTCAATAACCCTAAGACACGGGGAGAAGGGAGTTGTTGATCGCGTGTTGCTTTCAGAGACAACAAACGGCAACAGGTACATCAAGATATCCACAAGAGATTTGAGAGTTCCAGAACTTGGAGACAAGTTCGCTTCCAGGCACGGACAGAAATCCGTCATGGGTCTTATACAGACGCATGAGAACATGCCATTCACATCAACAGGCGTTGTGCCTGATGTAATTTTAAACCCGCATTCCATTCCATCAAGACAGACCATAGGTCAGCTTTTGGAAATAATCGCTGGCAAGAAAGCAGCAATGAGCGGCAAGAAGGCCAACTCTTCTGCGTTCGAGAGCGAAAGCGAAGAATCCATAAGAAGAAAGCTTGGTGAGCTTGGTCTAAGGTCTGATGGCAAGGAAGTTTTGTACAACGGCATAACAGGCGAAAAGTTTGAGGTTGAGATATTTACCGGAGTTTTGTACTATCAGAAACTAGACCACATGGTTGCAAACAAATTACAGGCAAGATCCAGAGGTCCTGTCACGCTTCTAACAAGGCAGCCCACAGAAGGAAAGGCCAAAGAGGGAGGTCTAAGACTAGGAGAAATGGAAAAGGACTGTCTTGTTGCGCACGGTGCTGTGCTAACCCTAAAGGAAAGATTCGACTCAGACAAGGTTGTAATACCCTTCTGCAAGAAATGCGGTCTTGTTGCTTTGTGGAACAAGGCGCTTGAAAAGAACACTTGCCCTGCTTGCAAGGGAGATGATGTTTCTGAGGTTGAGATGTCTTATGCTTTCAAGCTACTACTTGATGAATTAAAGTCAATGCTTATCTATCCAAAGATAGGAATAAAGGGCAGCATGATAGATTCTGTTGGCTTCAATTTAATGTCGCCCCAGATGGTAAAGAAAATGGCTGTCACAGAGATAACAAAGCCCGAACTTTACGACAATGACGGCTTCCCATTGGAAGGCGGTGTAATGGACCCAAGGCTTGGTGTCATAGACCCTGGCCTTAGATGTAGGACCTGTGGCAAGGGCATGGGTTCTGACCTTGGACACTTTGGTTACATCGAGCTTACCAAGCCTGTTATTAATGTTTTATATTCAAAGCTAATCTACAAAGTGCTAAAAGTGCTTTGCAGGTCATGCGGAAGAGTCACCTCGACTTCAAAGACATCCACGCCCAAAAAATGCCCGCACTGCGGCGAAGAGCTCGAGCCGATAAAGTTCCAAAAGCCATATACTTTCCTTGAGGGCGAAAGGATGATGACATCTCTGGAAGTTAGGGAAAGACTAGAGAAGATAACCCCTGAGGACATGGAGCTTTTGGGAATAAAGGGCGGCAGGCCAGAGTGGCTTGTAATAACCATTCTTCCTGTTTCTCCTGTTACAATGAGGCCGTCCATTACCCTTGAGACCGGTGAGAGAAGCGAGGACGATTTGACGCACAAGTTAGTCGATGTAATAAGAATTAACCAAAGGCTTAAAGAGAACATAGAGATAGGAGCGCCTGATTTCATCATAGGCGATCTATGGGAGCTTTTGCAGTATCATGTTGCTACTTTCCTTGACAACAGCCTATCTGGCATACCAGCAGCAAGGCACAGGTCAGGAAGGCCCCTAAAGACTTTGTCAAACAGACTAAAGTCAAAAGAGGGAAGATTTAGGCAGAACCTTACAGGAAAAAGAGTTAACTTCTCTGCAAGAACTGTCATATCGCCAGACCCGTGCATTAGCATAAACGAGGTCGGTGTGCCCAAGGTCATAGCCAAGGAGCTTACTGTTCCTGTTACTGTAACAGAGGGCAACATAAAGGACGTAAAGGAGTTAATAGAAAGATCGCCCATTTGGCCTTCTGCCAATTATGTTACAAGGCCTGACGGCAAGAAGAAGAAAATAACAGAGGATACAAAGGCCGATGTGCTAGAGGAATTGGCACCAGGTTACATCATTGAGAGGCATCTGAAAAACGGCGACATTGTGTTGTTCAACAGGCAGCCTTCGCTTCACAGGATGTCAATAATGGCTCACAAGGTCAAAGTCACTCCTTGGAGAACCTTTACGCTAAATCTTTGTACTTGTCCTCCTTACAACGCAGACTTTGACGGTGACGAAATGAACTTGCATGTGCCTCAGACAGAGGAAGCCCAGACAGAGGCCAAGCTATTAATGAGCGTTCAAAAGCACATAAGGTCTCCAAGATTCGGCGGTCCAATCATAGGCTGCAAGGAAGACCACATATCGGGCTGCTACATGCTTACACACAAGGACACTGTCTTGAGCAGGGAAAGGGCTTTCAAGCTGCTTTCTGATATCGGCGTTTTTGCTGACTTGCCAAAGAAAAAGACCTTTACAGGCAAGGAGATATTTTCATACTTGCTTCCAAGCGATTTGTACGTAGAGTTCAAGTCAAAGGCATGCGGTTGCGACAAGTGCGTCAAGGGCACATGTCCAAACGACGGTTATGTTGTGATAAAGGGCGGCAAGCTAATTAGGGGTCTTATTGATTCCAGGGCCATAAGCTCGGAGCACGGCAAGCTAACTGATGTTATTGAAAAGGAATTCGGTTGCGATGTTGCGCACGAGTTCATAGACAGGGTATCTTCCATAGGTATAAAGTACCTTGACATGTCAGGCTTTACAATAGGCCTTGACGATGTGGATCTTAGAAGCGATGTTGTGCAGAAGATAGAAAAGATTGTTGAAAAGGCAAAGGACGGGGCAAACGAGCTTATTGAAAAGTTCAACAAGGGAGAAATCGAGATACTTCCTGGCAGCGATGCCAAGGACAGCCTTGAAGCCCACATACTAGGAGCACTTGCCAAGTCAACAGAGTCTGCAGAAAAGATAATAAAAGATTCAATACAAGACAACTGCGCCATTGTGATGGCAAAGTCTGGAGCAAGAGCTTCGATAACACACATGATACAGCTTTCAGCATTCACAGGTCAGGCCAGGATACTTGGTGAGAGAATTCACAGGGGTTTCAGGGACAGGACGCTGCCACACTTTAAGGTGGGAGACCTATCGCCAAGGGCTCACGGATTTTCCTCAAACTCGTTCAAGTCAGGCTTAAATCCTTTCGAATTCTTTTTTGATGTAGTGTCAGGAAGAGAATCGCTTATGGACAAGTCGCTTAGAACAAGGCACAGCGGTTATCTGGAAAGAAGGCTTATGAACGCCTTGCAGGACTTGACGGTCGATTACAATTACATGGTCAAGGACAACCGCGACATAATAATACAGTTCACAGCAGGAGAAGACAAGATAGATCCTGCCAAGTCAGACTGGGGAACGCTCGATTTGAAATCGATAATACAGTCTGTTATAAGGTGATAATATGGATATGAAAGAAGCCCAAGAGATACTGCCCATAAAGATTGTCGCAGATTTGGAAAAAGAGATGAAGAATTTCAAGCTTACAAGCGCTCAGAAGGAAAAGGTTATCCAAAGAACTGTTGAGCTCTACAAGCAGAGCTGCTACGACCCGGGCGAGGCCATAGGTGTTGTTGCAGCGCAAAGCATATCAGAGCCTGCAACACAGATGACCATGAGAACCTTCCACATAGCTGGAGCTGCGGACATTAGGGTAACGCAGGGTCTTCCAAGGCTTGTCGAGATATTTGATGCAAGAAGGGTGCCAAAGACCCCTGTCATGTCTGTTTACCTTGACAGCAAGCACAACACTGCCGAAAAGGCAGAGAAGATGGCCTTTGAGATACAAGAGACGCTTCTTGAGGACATTGCCATTGAGCCTGCAGTTGATTTGCTTAACATGAGAATAGAGGTCAAGCTTGACGACAAGATGCTCAAAGAAAAGAAGCTTACAGTTGAAAAGGTGTGCGAGAACTTGGTTGAAAACACCAGGGTCAAGAAGATAAAGGTAAGCTCCACAAAGGACAGCGTGATAATAAAGTCTGAGGATGAGGACATTACGATTAAAAAATTGCAAAAGATAAAGTCAAAGATTCTAAAGACCCACATAAAGGGCGTTAAGAAAGTAACAGAAGTTAGGGTTTCCAACAAGGAAGGAAGATGGGTCATAACAACGCTTGGGAGCAATCTTGCTAAAGTGCTTGAGGTTCCAGGCGTTGACACCACAAGAACAACCTGCAACAACATCCACGAGATAATAAAGGTATTCGGTGTCGAGGCAGCAAGGCAGTCCATTGTCGACGGCGTTATGGAGACAATGGAAGAGGGAGGCCTTGATGTTGATGTCAGGCACGTTCTGCTCACAGCTGACATGATGACAGCCACTGGCGCAATAAAGGCCATAGGCAGGTACGGCATAGCAGGAGCCAAGGGTTCTGTTTTGGCAAGAGCCAACTTCGAGGAGACAATGAAGCATTTGACAAAGGCTGCTATTGGCGCTGAAGTGGATCACCTTGATTCTATCATAGAAAATGTCATGATAAACCAGGTCGTTCCCGTAGGCACGGGCATGTTCGACCTTGTATTCAAACCAAAAAAGTGATTTTATGAAAGAACTAAAAGATGCACTAAAAGAAAATAAAGTCGTTATGGGAACTGACAGGACGATGAAAAGCGTAAAGCTTGGCAAGGCCGAGACAGTAGTTTTGGCCAGCAACTGCCCAGACGATGTTAGAAAGGACTTGGAAAAGTACACGAAACTTTCTGGTATAAAACTAGAGAACTTTGAAGGCACAGCAAAGCAGTTGGGCGTATTTTGCGGTAAACCATTTTCAATAGCAAGTCTAGCAATAGTGAAATAAATGAGAAACTTTGATAACAGTACCATACAGCTAATAACAGCCTTTGAGAACATAGCAAGGACAGAGGTCCGCGATTGTCTTTGCCTAGATACTATATACTTTCTTGTAAATCCCGGCAAGATGGCCAAGACCATAGGCAAGAATGGCTACAACATAAAGAGCGCAGAGAAGATGCTGGGCCGTCCAATAAAGGTCTTTGAGTGGAGCGACGACCAGACGCAGTTCATAAAGAACATCATACCAAAGGCCCAGAAGGTCGAGATAGAGGACGGCAAGTGCACGGTCACTTTGAGCTCTGAGAACCGAGGTTCTATCATAGGCAAGAAAGGTTCGAACATCAAGGCCCTAAGGATTCTTCTTGAGAGAAATTCCGACATTAAAGAACTCAAAGTTGTTTAAACTTCTAAATCTTTCTTATTGAAGATATATTTAAATAGTTATTTATTTAACTATTAAAAAGTGATAAAAAATGTCAGTAAAAATAGGAGACAAAGAAGTCATAAAATATGATGTAATTCTTGGTACTAAAGGTAACGTGCCTATACTTTATCTTAAAAACCCCGAATCCAAAATAGAGGGTGTACCTATACGGAATGGTGACAAAACATCAATGGAAATTCCTTTAAGTGAAATAGGTAACAAGATTAAACAAAACGAAATTGATGGAGTTTTTATTACGTACGCTTCTGATGGAAAAATTCCAACGAAAGATTTTGAAAAAATTGTTAAAGACAATGATAAAATCTTTGACTATCTGGATATGTATTTAACAGAAGAAGATGTTGAAGACGCTATCAAAGAAGTAAAAGAACTAGATAAATATATAGAAAAGAAATAAAAAAATTAACTTTTTCTTTTTTATTCTAAATAAAAAGTGGACCTACAAAAGTGAAAGCTATAACAGCTACCATTGCAATTGTTATTGCCAAGGTTATCTGCTGGCCCCTTTTCTTTGAAATCTTTTCTGCTAGTGCTTGGACTATCAATCCCCCGTCAAGCGGGTATATTGGCAGGATGTTGAATATGCCAACAAGAACGCTAAGCGATGCTATCATGCCAAGCAGCGGGAATATCACAAGGAACATGCCATAGTCGTTTGCATAAACCTTTGACTCTATGCCAATGTATGGGTATGCAAAGTCTGTGACAGCGGGATGCTGCTCAAGTTCCAATTCAATAGTTTCTCCGTCAACAATAATTTCAACAGTGTCTCCTGGCGCGTATGATGACAAGCTTCCTATTATGATATAGCCTGCCATTGTCTTTGTTATGCTCTCAGAGTTTGACTTTTCCTCTGTTAGTGCCAGGAAGGCATAGTCGTTAAAGGTCATGGTCGAATCAATGCTTCCTATTTTTTCTATAACCATTCCGGGCTCAAGGCCCAATTGGCCTGCTGGGGAGGTCTCATTGACCCCTGTTATTAGAATGCCGCTGACATTTGGAGCCCACAAAAAGCTCTGAACCAAAAGCAAGACAAGAACCCCTATGCTTATGTTGATGAAGCTGCCTGCTGAGAAAATCCTGAGCCTTGTCATGAGCTTTGACTTTTTGAGCTGCTTCTCGTCTGGCTCGACGAACGCTCCTGGGAAAATTGCCAAGAGCATCAGGCCCACGTCCTTTAGCTTTATTTTTTCAGACCTTGCTATTATGCCGTGCATTGCCTCGTGGGGAACAAGAATTATCGCGATTGCAATTATCCAAAACCAGAAAGGTATGCCGATAAACCCAGGGCCCACTGTCATCTGGTCCGATGGTATGGGAAGCGCTATTGAAAGGGCGGGCTGGTCTATGGCCCCGCTGTATACGAGATATGCCACATTCACCATGTTCCATGCGCCGTATATCATAAAGAAGAGGCAAACTATGAAGGCCAAGGTCCCTACAATCTTCCAAAAGCCGATGGACTTTTTGGCCACATCGTCCAATAGCTTGCTAAACCTCTTGGTCTTTCTCATAAGAAGTACGTACTTGAATTCTATGTTTTTTCTGTCCCTGTAAATTATCACACCAAGGAAAGCGAAGAACGCAACAACTGATGCTGTGTAGAGGTCAATCATAACTTCTTTTTATTTATTGTACTATAAATAATTGTAATATCAGTGAATTTTATGGGAGAAGTTTTTTGGTCGGATGATATTGCAAGCCTTATGATAAACAGGAAAAAGTACAACCATATCGACAAGGCAATAGAGCCTTCCAAGAGCTTTGCAATAAAGAGCTCCACTTCGATATCCGGGGTTCCTCATATCGGCAATGCTTCCGATGTCATAAGGCATGACGCTGTTGTGCGCTCGCTTAGAGAGAAAGGCATGGATGTTAGGTTTTTGTGGATCGCAGAGGACATGGATGCTCTAAGAAAAGTGCCTGCTGGCATACCTGATAGCTTTTCCAAGTATCTGGGCATGCCTGTTGCAGACATCCCTGATCCCGAAGGGTGCCACAAGACATATTCCGAGCACTTTTGCACAAAGTTCGTTGACAGCCTAAGCGACTTTGGAACAAAGCCAGAGTATCTTTCAACATCAAAAGAGTATCGCGCAGGCAATTTTTCCAAATGGATAAAGCTTGTTTTCGAAAACCTTGATGGCGTAAGGGAGATACTAGATAAGGGCAGAAGAGTTCCCCTTGCAAAGAACTGGGTTCCATGGAAGCCTGTTTGCCAGAACTGCGGCAAGCTCATGACAACAAGGGTCACTGATTTTGATTCTAATTCCGTAAAGTATGTTTGCGAAGACTATCAGTTCCAGCCCTATGGCGAAAAGGCCTACACAAAGCTCTCGGGCTGCGGCTTTAAGGGAGACAGCGACATGAAGAACGGCAAGCTGCTCTGGCGCGTAGAGTGGGGTATGCTTTGGGCCTACTGGAAGGTAAACTTCGAGGGGGCTGGCAAGGAGCATTTCATGCCAAGCGGGTCTTTCTGGAGCGCTGGCGAGATAGCCGAGAAGATATTCGACTGGCCAGAGCCTTATCCTGGGGAAAACTACATTCAGCCCTACGAGTATCTGACAATATCCGGCAAGAAGATGTCGGCCTCTGTTGGCAATGTTGTGGCAACATGGGACTGGCCTTCCTTTGCGCCCCCGCAGGTCCTAAGATTATTATTCTTGAAAAAGCCAAACAGGGTCAGGGACTTTTCCTACGAGTACATACCAAAGTACATGGACGAGTTCTACAAGCTTCAGAGGGTTTATTTTGGCAAGGAAGAGGACGACAAGGAAGAGTTTTCCAGGCGTCTTTATTTAATGAGCGAGGTTTCTGTGCCGGATAAAATGCCTGCCCAGATACCCTTTGACTATGCTGCAATGGTTGCTCAGATGGTGCCAGAAGAGGGCAGGATAGAAAAGGCTGTGCAGATATTTAGGGCAACCAAGCATTTGGGGGAAAAATACGATGCAAAGGCTTTGGGAAAGATGCTTGACATGGCCAAGGAGTGGTCTGACAGGTACGGCGGCCCAAGCTACAAGATAAATCTGCAAGACAACCCTCCTGCCGATGTTGTGGAAAGCCTAACAGACAACCAGAAGAGTGCCATAAGAAAATTGGTTAAAGCCCTTGACAGGGACATGACAGAAGATGAGCTCTATGCCAAGATATTCGAGATAATCAAGGAATCTGACATAAGCTCAAAGGGATTTTTCAAGGCCATCTACACCATACTAATAGGAAGGCCATACGGTCCAAGGCTTGCGCAGTTCATACTAATTATCGGCAGAAACAGAATCAGAAAGATACTGGAGAAAATCTAGTACCCGAACCTTCTTTGCCTTTTGCTGTATTCTTTGATGCACTTGACAAGGTCTTTCTTGTTAAAGTCAGGCCAGCACTTTTTCATTATTATGAGCTCGGCATAAGCCACCTGCCAAGGCATAAAGTTGGATATCCTGTTTTCCCCGCCGGTCCTTATCAGAAGGTCGATGTCATCCTTTACCAGGAGGTTTTCCTTGATGTCCTTTTCAGTCACAGTAACAATGCCTGTTTCTATTGCCTTTTGGGCGATCTTCTTTACCGCCTGAGTTAGTTCGAACTTGCCCCCGTATGCCACCATGATGTTAAAGACGCGTCTGTTGTACTTTTCTGTTTTCTTCATTATCTTTTGCATTATCTTCCTTAGGCCCATTGGCAGTCTTGGCAAGTCCCCGATAAATCTCATCCTCACCTCGTACTTGTCGAGGTAGCCCTTTTCGTCTCTTTCCATTTTTTCCAGCTCCTTTTGGAACAAACTAAGAAGGGCGTTGACCTCCCTTTTGGGACGATTGAGATTTTCTGTTGACAGGGCAAAAACAGAAAGCTTTGGTATTTCCAATTCCACGCACCACTCAAAGAGCTTTTCTAGCTTGTCTGCCCCAAAGGCGTGGCCCTGCCAAGGCTTCATGCTGTTTTTCACAGCCCATCGCCTGTTGCCGTCCAAAATGACGCCTATGTGCGCTGGGGTTACCGTGCCTTTCATGTAAGAAATATGGTAATTCATGCTTAAAAAAATTTATTAGAATAATAAATTAAAATTAAAAATCGAACTCGTTTTATTTATTGTAAGCTAGTCTAGAACCTTTTGGGTTTGTGCTTTGCGAAACAATCTCTACAATAGACAGGTTTACCTTCAGTGGGCTTGAAAGGAACTTCGCATTCCTGACCGCATTCTGTGCAAACAGCTTTGTGCATTTCCCTTGGACCTCTGTCGAAACTGGGTCTTCCGCCTCTGTTAAAGCCGCCGCCACTACCTCTGTTGTTGCCGCCGAAGCGTCTGTCTCTATCGAATGGCATTAATCTCATTACTCCTTATTTAATATAAGACTTGGTTGGTTTCTGGTGTTTATATAGACAACTTACTCGACCTTTACATTGATTCCTTCTGGTTTCTTCATGCGTCCAAATTCTTCGCTGTCAAGCTCGTTGAATAGATCTATTGCTATAGCGTATACTGCTTCACCGAGATTTTCTTCAATATCATTCAAACTGAAATCTTTTTCTCTTGCGTTGTTTCGCATAAGATCCCTCAATTTTTTAGGACTTATCAATTTTCTGTAATCATACGATGTAAATATTCCATTATCGTTTATGGGAAGTAGTATTTTTTTCATCCTTTTCATGAATTTTCTTTTGTCATCTATTTCTACATACCAGTCTTCTGGAGTAGCAATTATTCCTATACGAAGATCTCCATATACAGTTTCTTTTCTTGAAATACCCTTTTTGGAGAAACTCATAAATTAAAATTGTTTAGCAAGCTTTAAACGTCTTTTGAAACATCCGTATTTAAAATTTTGAATTCTTCCAAATGTTCAAGTATTATTTAAGCCAGACCAATAATTAACTATGCTTTCAGAGATTGTGTTATCTTTTTTCACAGCATCTTCGCTGCTTAGCCTTCTTTATGCCATTGTTGCCAAAAGGCAAAAGGCCCCAAAGATGCCTGAGAAACTTCCCAAGGTAAGCGTCATGACCTATGCCTACATGGACGACTGGGCAGGCAATGTCATAAAAAGAAAGATAGAGAACTTTCTAAAGCTCGACTATCCGAAAAACAAGATGGAGATAATTGTCTATGACAACGGTTCTACTGGCAAGACGCTTAGGATATGCAAGCAGTACGAGAAGATGGGTCTGATAAAACACTACCGCAGTGACAAGGGATACAACAGAAAGGGCCAGGTGCTAGACGATGCCATAAGGGATGTTGCAAAGGGAGACATCATTGCTTTGACCGATCCCGACGGCATATGCGAAAGAAGCTGGCTTAGAAAGCATGTTGGCACTCTTATGAGCAACAAAAAAATTGGCGCTTCCATAGGCATGATTTTCTGCGGCAACTGGTACAAGAATCTGATGACAAGAATGAGAGCCATAGAGGACAACTGGATGATAAATATCTCGTATCTTGGAAGGGAAAAGCTTGGAGTTGAGCAGTACCTTTGCGGGGCCAACTATGCGTTCAAGAGGAGTGTCTGGAAAAATATAGGTGGCCATGGCAAGTCGCTTGTGGAGGACGAGGAGATGGCAGAGAACCTCAAGAAAAGAGGATGGAAGATAGCAGTCACTGGTGCCAGTGTCTGGCAGGAGGAGGTTGAGAGCATCAAGCACTTTTTCATACAACGAATGAGATGGTATAGCCTCCCTATAAGGTTCGTTTTCTCAAAGAAGAAGTTCGCATCGTCTCTGGTTTCTCTAAACCCTGTTGCCATACAGACAGTTAGCCTGATTTCTCTAATAGCGCTTCTTGTTTCAGCCAGCCAGCTTGTTAGAATGCTTTCTGCTGCAACCTTGCTTGTATCGTTCTTGACATTGGTCATAAGCTTGGTCAAGATGAAGGAGAAGCATCTAATTGCGTTTATCCCGGTATATTTGTTCTTGGACACATTCCTGACTTTGGTCTGTCTATTTTTTGCAAGAGGGGTTAGCCTTCTTGGAAAGGAAGTTAGGTGGGAGAGGCTTTCCAACCGGAAATACTATCACAACGGGACGAGAATCAAGGTTAATAGAAATTATTAAAAATGTTTTTTGAAACTCTCTATGTCTGTTCTTAATAGAAATATTTTGTGCGGAGGGCAGTAGCGCTACTAGCATTCCAGATTTTGTCAGCTTAAATCGAGCAGTCTCTTTTGCTTTCCTAGGCCTTAAAAAAAGTTTAACTTATTTTTTTCTGTATTTGAAAAACAAAGTAACAGCTATGGCAGCTAATATTAGAATTGCGCTAATTTCTGTTAGCATAGATATCTGATTGCCGCTTTGCTTGATTGTAATGCCCGCAAGCGCCCATACGAAAACCAAGCCGTATGCAACATCCCTTCTTTTGAACAATACCAAAATGGCCAGGAGCAGAGCTACTACAACTATGAGACTAGCCCATATCTGTGGGTCAATTCCAAAGCCGTCCCATCTCAAATATACAAGAGAAACGGAAATGTTAGCAATCGTAGCTATGGATATCCATCCCAAGTATACGCTAAAAGGCAAATGAAAAGTTAATTTTTCTATTAATTTCTCTTGGTTTATGCCTATTCCGACCCTTAGATAGATAGCAATCAAATTTATGAGTAGTAGTAGCATAACCAATACTGAAAGTAATATCATCTGGTACTGCCAAACAAAAAGCCATACAATATTTAACAAACAGCTTGAAACAAAAAGCCAGCCGATCTTATTACGATATTCTTTTCTTTTCTTGTTCGACATTAATTGGAATATTACAAAGGCCCCTAACAATATGTATATTATGCTCCATATGGAAAAGACATATCCGGGAGGGGTAACAAGTGTCTGGTAAGAATCTGATACTCCGCCAGTGCTAACACCGCCTATGAGCTTGGTGCTACCTGCCAGAAAGTTTACAAAAATAGTTAGAATAAAGGCAATTACGTTCCCCCATTTTAGCATGTAATCATTATTTGACACTAATATTCACCCTTTGTTACAACCATGATAGTTTTTCACTGTGTCTGAAACGAAAATAAGTTCAAAGCATCTTCGAATTAAGACACTGCAACTTTGTTTCCTCTGTAATTAAATAATGTTTTTAATTGAATTTAAACTTGTTACATATATTAGAATGAGATTTTAATGTTTGAATGGCAGGAACGCCACTAGAATTCCAATTTTTATCAGCTCCGATTTTAGGCTATTTATTTCTAACTTTTCCATAAATCCATATTATGAAACAAGATGCCAAATACCAAAATATTAGATTCGGTATCAGAAGTTCGAAAGCAATATTGCAAATAGGAGATGGAGTTAGGGGTGATACTAGATAGTCTTCAAGAAAATTACATCCATAGAATGGTATAGGCAAGCCCCAGAAATAAAATTCACTGCCGCTTTCATAGAAATATCCAGAAATACCTTTTGGGTCTATTTTGTAAGAGGATGAAACTAAAAATAGAACGATAAATACTATAATCTTTTTCCAATCAGGTTTTAGGAAATGTTTCAAACCCATAAAATTATCTTAGAAATTAAGATTTATTAACCTTATGTTCAGATGTGGGGTAAGCGTAATGCGGAGGGCATGAACTACACATGTGTTAAAATCCCTTTCTACTTTCTTATTATTTTCCAAACTTTAAATCCTTATCTTGAGGTTTCAAATTACAAACAACTTTCCATGCCCATGTCATGCGGTAGAACTACCTGCGGTGGTAAAACAGGTTTAAATAAATAATATTTTAATAAGAATCAGGGATTTATATGCCAATTAGAGCAGTTTTTTTCGACTTAGGCAATACTCTAGTAGCTAGTGAATGTTTTTCTGACATAGAAAAGGACGTCGAGTATCCGTTTTGGGTTAAAAGAGGATACGATGGTTCCTTTGAGGATTTTAAGAAATTCAAAAGCCAGTCAAAGGAGGGGGTCTTCCAAAAGGCCTTCAGGGATGAAAAGGACAAGTATATGTGGACAGAGATAATGGCAGAATTCGCCCTAGGAAAAAAACCCGATGATAAGACCATATCAGAATGCTATGAGCTCGTTAAGGGATATTACGTTAAGAATTCGAAACTGAGAGAGGGGACAATAGATACTCTGAAATACCTGAAAAGCAACGGCATAAAAATTGTCTTGATCTCAAACAACTGGGAAGACATAGCCAACGAGGCTATGGATTCTCTGAAAATAAGAGAGTACTTCGATGATATCATAATATCGGATGTTGTAAAGGCGGTCAAATCTGAGATAGTGCCGTTCAAAATAGCATTGGAAAGGACGGGAATCAGTCCAGAGGACTGCCTCATGGTTGGCGATGATTTGGAGGACTCGTTCTGCAAAAAACTCAATATGAAATTTGCGCTGTTAGACGCTCGAAACAACAAACTTGATGTTGAGCATGACTACATAATAAAAAGCATCCGTGACATAAGGCGCATAATAGAGGCGGGAGAGAAATGCAAAAGTATCTGAATGTCCTCGAATACTCCACTAGAGTAGAAGCGGATAAAACCATAATGGATATAATAGATGCCAACTCGGGATTCGTCCTACCGGATCTGAAAGTGAAGGAAAGGCCCGAATCTAAGGTAATCGGTTCCATAAAGGTAAAATCTGCTGATGGAAACTCCATGAAAAGTAACGGCTATAAAGATTTCCTGTTAAACACGAAATACGGGGATAGGCAAAGGGCTATGGATGCCACCATGTTGTCATCCCATCTACTGGAGGAATCGATGGTGAAGGAGGGAAGATATTCCTTCCATTCATCGGCCATAACAGACGGCAATGATGCGATAGTTATAGGAGGAAGCGCATCGTCCGGAAAAACTACTACGATGCTAAGTTCATGCCTAAAGGACCCGGAAAAAATCAAGATATATTCGGGTGACAGGACTGTCATAGACGGACAGGACGCTATTGCAGGCACAAAGCAGCTATGCATCAGGCTCGGCTCCTTGTTGTACGAGCTTCCCGAGCTTAAGCAGCTGATCTCCAAGGACGGCATCAAAGATCCATGGGACTCGTCTACGGTTGTTGCGCCGGAGGATTTGGGACTGCATGCCGATTACGGGCCCAGAAAAATTAAATATTTCGTCTACCCGAGGAAGGGAGACCATGAATTAGAAGCGTCAATAATAAAAGACGACAGGGCAATATTAAGATTACACCAAGACATATGCGCCTTTTCCGGAACCCACCCAAATGTCATTTTGGGTCAGAGAATGGTCTTACCGGACAGTGAACTCGATGCGTCAGACAGGCAGAAGAGGTTAGACCACACGGTTTCGCTCGCAGATGAGGTCCCTCTTATAGCAGTCAGCGGACGGCTGGAAGACATAGGAACATATGTTGCAGGCTTGATACTAGGGGAAAGGGTATTGGCAGATGGACGATAAAACAAAAAGCGACATAAGAAAGATTAAAAGCAGAATCTCAGGCATGGACGAGATAATTGCCGCGTATATCCACGGAAGCGCAGTAAGGGAAGATTTTCACAGCGATTGCGACATAGACGTACTTCTGATAGTTAAGGACATGAAGAATCCAGTCTCATGGGAGAAGAGCATCAAGAAAGTCCTGAATTTCAGCCCTAGAATAGACATAACTGTCATATACAAGTCCGAATACGACAACAGGTTCAATGTGTGCTGGAGCAACTATTTCTTCCTGAAAATCAAGAAAAAGAGCCTGCTGATAAAGGGAAAGGACGTACTAAAGGAGTTCGACAAGTACAAGGTAGACTTTGACAAGATATACGAGAGGATTTCATGGTATTGCGAGAGGACCCGAGGTGTAATACTCAACGACACCCATTACAGCCAGGAGGAGCTAAGGTTCTGGAGGCAGAAGCTAAAGTGCTGGATACCGTCATCAATCAGCGAGCTCCTGTATCTGTACGGCATATTCGAACCTAATAAGAAGGAATGCATGAAGGCCTTCTTCAAACTCAACGAGGGTTTCAGGAACAAAGTCGAGCTTGAGAATGCAGACATAACCCAAATGAGCAGTTTCCTAGAGGAGCTCAGAGACCTGTGCTTCTACATGAAGAAGAACATGCATACTAGATTGGGAGTTGCGGTGGTTCTGTACAAAAGAACGGGAAACGGGATCAGATACATGCTCCTACAAAGGAACGAATCGATGAAAGGTTGGGAGATTGTAAAGGGCGGTCTTAGGAAAAATGAAGATTTCGAGCACGCGGCCATCAGGGAAACCAGAGAGGAAAGCGGTCTCAACAGCTTCAAATCGATGGAGATGACAGAGCATGATTTTAGCTTCAGGATGATAAAAAACAATGTCCTGCAGGAAAACGTCTATAAGCTGGTGCTGTTGGAGGTCCTCGACGGCAAGATAAAACTTTATGATAAGCTTTTCAAGGACGCAAAGTACTTCGATAAAGAGACGACAAAGAAGAAGCTAATCTGGCCAGAATACAGGGAATGCATAGAATTCGCATCAAAGATTTTGGAAAAAAGGTAGTAGAATGGTAATTTACAAACCATCGGCTTCATTCCTCAGCTATAATGATATATTCAAAAGGGACGTGCTTCCTTTTCTAAGAAAAAAATTCCCTAGGGATAAGTACACGGAACCAATCTGGTATTATACAACGGACATACCCAGGAGCATGTTCAGATCGGTGATTCCACTATGTTTGGCGAGAGTATTCAGGAAGGATATAAGAAAGGTGCTGCCTGTGATTGCCGCTTCGGAAATAATCTTTTCAATAACTCTTGCCCAGGACGACATAATAGACGGTGACAAACAGCGCCAGGGGTTTCCGAGCGCTTGGAAAAAATACGGTCTGCCGATATGTGTCGCAAGTATAGATTACTGTTATTTTTATGCCTATAAGATACTGAAGGAGGTAGAGAAATACGTCCCGCGAGAAAGGGCCAAGATGATATATGACGCTTTCCTAGAAGGACAGAAGCTCGTCAACAAGAGCTTCATGTTCGAAAAAATACATAAAAACGATTTTAGCCTCGGCCTCGAGGACATGAAGAATCTTATGGAATGGAAGACTATAACTGGCATAACAGACCAATACTGCAGCATGCTGGCGCTCAACTGCGATTTGGACGATTGCAGAAACATGAGGAGATATGCAGTATTGAACGGGTATGCGGGCCAGGTAAAAAACGATATACTGGACTTTTTCTACATAAAGGGTTACGAGGAATACAGAAAGTTTTCAGATTTCAAGGAAGGCTATATGAACTATGCCATTATAAGGCTGCACAATCTCTGCAGCAAAGCTGACAGAAAGGTATTAGAAGGAAGCTACGGCAAAGGCGGAAAACCGAACATAGAAAGAATCTTGGAGTTGATAGAGAAATACGGTTTGCAGAAAATCGTTATGAATGACTGCAGGAAGTTCGTCAGAGACGCCAAAAATTCCATAGCAACATTTAGGGACTGCCCTGAAAAGGACATGATCATGAGCTGGGCCGATTCCGCAGTCAAATTTTCAAGAAGTAAGTAAATTCTCATATTGGTAAAAGTCTGTCATACTATTCTAACCCGTTGAGCTTGCCCTTATATGCCAGAAAGAGATTTTAACAGGAGTTGAATGCGGAGGGCAGGATTTGAACCTGCGAAGGGACTAACCCATAGGGTCCTCAACCCTACCGAATTGACCAGACTATCGGACCTCCGCT
>JAFGAZ010000002.1 GCA_016933455.1 Candidatus Aenigmatarchaeota archaeon | reverse complement strand
TTTTGTAATTAACTTTTTATGTCTGCATTAATCACTATAAAACGGGTTGGTATGACCGGTGGACTTTTTTGTCAATAAAAATTTGAAAGAGTTGGCCAGCCAAAATTCTATAGAAATAGTTGATTTAAATAAACAGAGAATAAAAGATATTTTTATGCGGGGATGGCAGAACGGCCATGCGGTCGCCTGCAGAGCGACAGACCTGGGTTCGACTCCCGGTCCCCGCTCATGTTGATCTTATGATAAAAATTACCAACACCGCCACTGGAAAGAAAGAGGATTTCAAGCCAAGAGAAGAAGGGCATGTCTACATGTATGTTTGCGGTCCGACTGTTTATGGTCCAATGCACATAGGCAATGTCAGGACTTTTGTCACCTTTGATGTCATTTACAGGTATTTCAAGTGGAAGGGTTTCGATGTAAAGTATGTGCAGAACATAACGGATGTCGGTCACCTAACGGATGTTGGACAAGACAAGATAATAAACGGCGCCAAGAAAATGGGCATGGGTGTTTTTGAGTTCGTTGACCTTATGACCAAGAACTATTTTGAGGACCTAAAACTTCTGAATATAGAAAAGCCCGATGTTTCGCCAAGGGCTTCTGAGCATGTGCCTGATATGATAGGGGTGATAAAGAAGTTGATAGAAAAGGGCTATGCGTACGAGTCCAACGGCTATGTTTACTATGATATTTCAAAGTTTGATAATTACGGCAAGCTGTCAAGACAAAATCCAGAGTATTTGGAAAAGCAAAGAAAGGATTCTCACGGCGACAAGAAGCACGAGGGCGATTTTGTGCTGTGGTTCCCGGCGCCTGACGACTATCCCATGAAGTGGGACAGCCCCTGGGGCAAGGGCTTTCCGGGCTGGCACATAGAGTGCTCGACCATGTCTTCAAAGTATCTGGGCTTTCCCTTGGACATACATGGCGGAGGAAAGGACTTGATATTCCCTCATCACGAGGACGAGATAGCCCAAGCGGAGGGGGCTTCTGGCAAAAAGTTTTGCAATCACTGGATACACACAGAATTCATTCTTATCAACAATGAAAAGATGTCAAAGTCTCTTGGCAATGTGATAACAGCAAGGGATGCTGCCAAGAAATACGGCAAGAACGCCTTGCGTTATTTTCTCATATCTTCCAATTACAGAAACGAGATTAATTTGACAGAGGAATCTATTGAGTGTGCCAAGAAGACTGTTGAAAGGCTAATAGACTTTGTGGACAAGATGAAGGAATTAAAGGTAAATTCAGAATACAACCAACAAATAAAGGAAGGCGTCGAACGCGCAAAAAACAAGTTCGAGGAGAGCATGGACGACGACTTTAACACGCCCATGGCTTTGGCAGCAGTTTTTGACTTGATGAACGACGTTAACAAAGCTATTGATGAAAACAAAGTTTCAAAGGAAAACCTGACCGAGGTATATGATTTCATGATTGATATTGACAGAGTTCTTGGGGTTTTGCAGCACGAAAAAGAGGAGCTACCAAGAGATATCCTAGAGCTTATTGTCAAAAGAGAGACCCTAAGAAAGCTGGCCAATTTTGATGCAGCTGACGAGATAAGAAAGCAGTTAACGGATAAAGGTTACGGAGTTGAAGACGGACCAAACGGTCCCAGATGGAAGAAAGTCAAATAATCATTTGATTCTTTTTAATTCTCTTTGTTTTTCTATTAGCCTTCTCACAGACTCGAAAACTTCTATGAAGCCTATGCCGACAAGTATGTAACCTATGATTTGGGCCATTTTCACGTTCTGGAAAAAACCTGCTACAGAAATGCCTGCGACCACAAATGCAAGGCCTGTTCGCATGAATGAAAGAATTGTCCTTTCCTTTGAAAGAATGACCTGCTCTTCTTGCATTTCCATTAACTTAGATTTTCTTTTTGGCATAAGATTAATTCTCATAACTTGGATAAAAAGATTTTCTAAATAGAATTTAATTTAGGATATTCGATATTTTTCCAAATCTCTTTTAGCCTGTCGTGCTTTGATTTCCTTTCCCTGCCGAAAATGCCGCATTTTATCAAAGGAGAACCTATGCCCACAGCCAAGTCCGATATGAAAGAATCCTTTGTCTCCCCTGACCTGTGCGAGACAATGGTCTTGTATTTTGCCTTGTCTGCTAGCTTTACTGTTTTTAGGGTTCTGGAAATAGTTCCTGCCTGGTCCGGCTTTATTATTATGCCGTTGCCAGCGCCTTTCTTAATGCCCTGCTTTAGGCGCTCTTCCTGCGTCACAAACAAATCATCGCCAACTATCAGGGTTTTTGCTTTCTTTGTCAGTCTTGAGAAATTTTGGAAATCATCCTCGTGGAACGGATCCTCCACATATTCCAGATTATATGCCTCTATTAGTCCCAGGACAAAGTCGAGCTGCTTGTCAGAAGACAGCCTTCTTTCAGGATTCTTGTAGTAGTAGATGCCGTTCTTGAAATACTCCGATGCCGCTATGTCCATGCCAATGCCTGCGCCGTACTGGTCTGCAACTTCTTTTAGCAAATCAAGTGTTTTGATATCATCTAGCTTGCACATCCACGCACCCTCGAAATTGTTGCCGTCGACCATCTTCTTCGATTTTAGTATCTTGCCCACAGTTTCCCATATTTTCTGGTTGGTTTCAATAGCTTCTTGCATTGTCTTTGCCTTTTTGGGAAAAACCAAGAATTCCTGCTCTGTGAGATAGCCCTTGTGAGAACCCCCTCCCACCACATTGCCCAAAGGCAGTGGCAGCTTTTTGGCTTTGGGATTTAGAAACTTGTAAACATCATTGTTTGAAACAGCCCTTATGGCTGCAATGGAAAGCGCTATGGAAATATGGACGCCCAACTTGTCAAGTCCCACTTCCTCGATTATATGGTCGATTTGCTTTTCGCTTTGGCCAACGAACTTGGGCTTGTATCTGGGAAAATACCTTATCGCAGAATCTATTTTTATTGCCTTTGCCTCATGGCTGCCTTCTGAAGTTCCTGCTGCCGCACAAGCCGAGAAATCGCCCTTTTCTGTGACAAGCTTTATTCTAACGGTTTTCTTGCCGCAAGAATTTTCAATTGGCCTAACCCTAATGTCCTTTATCATGATATACTAATTTAGAAGACTTGTATAAATTATTTCTTAATGTCAATGGGTATTACGCCTTTTTCAAACTCCAACTCGGCTATTCTTATCGGGTCCTTTTCATCTGTCTTTAGCTGCACAGGCGCCCCCCTTGATATCTGAAGAGCCCTTGCCCCGATAATCCTTGCCTTTTCGAATCTTGAGTATTCTGTCATAAACAACACTGAGTAAAAATATTATTTAAAACCATCCTATATAAAACTTTATTCTAAAACATCAGCCGATGTACTTTAGTTCCTCGGACTTCTTTTCCTTTCCTAGTTGTTCCATTGCCTGCTTTTGGATGCTTTCTAGCTTCTTGATAAAGTCGTGCATGGCCTTGACCTTCTCGTCAAGTTTGGATAGGTCAATCTTTAGCTTGAGCATCTTCTTTAGAATGTTTAGAACAGCTTCTGCTGCTGTCGGGTCTGTTATTATGGGAAATCCCGTTGTCTCGCCCAGTAGCACCATGCCCTTTATGTCATAGAGCTTGGACATTCCAACCAAAAGTCCTGACGCCCCGACTATTGTTCCTATCTGGCCGCTTATATCAAAGTTGATGCCAAGCTTTTTGTAGTTTTTCGTTGTCTCGTTCTCGGTTATGGAGCCGTAGACAGTGGGCTTTTCAGAGACATGACCTGTGCCGAAACCGCCAACAGTCACTATCTGCTTGCAGCCTATGCTTTGCAAAAATTCCAAAATCTTGCCTGCCACCTCATAGTGACCCTTGGGATCGTATGTCTGGCAGTCTCCGATAAGAAGTATCAAATCCTGCTCCTTGTTCTTCACGTAGTAGAACTCGTTTCTTAGTGTGTGTATCTTGTTGTTGTGTATCATGACAAACGGGAAGAAATATGGCGAATATAGCTCCGCGAACTTTTTAGCCTTGAGCTCATGGACCATGTAGCCAACAGCTATCCTGCCTATGTTGCCTATTCCTGGAAGACCCACGATGCAAACCGGGTTTTTTAGCTTGGGTTTTTTCTCCTCAAGAATTCTTGTTTCCAACATGTTAAACACTTTTAGTTTCCCCTAATTTAAATCTTTGCCTTCTATATTTGCCGTATTTTCTCTCTTTTTCTATTGAGAATTTCAGAGGATATGCTGTTATGGCTTTCTTGTTGCATGCGGAGCATATATCTTTTATTGTGTACTTTTTGCAAGCAGGACATCTTTTCAGTAGCATCTAATCAACTTTAAGACTGCCTTCGCCGTTGCATTCTTCTATTCTTTTAATTATCTCTTCCCCTACTTTTTTGAGCTTCTTTTCGCCTGATTTGGCGTCCTTTGTCTTTAGGAAAATAGAATACTTGGGCGCTGATATGTACTTTACTTCTATGTCGTGCTTTTTCTTGGCATCCTTTAGAATGTTCTTTATCACGGAAACACCGTCAGGCTGGTAGCACTTGAGCTCTATCTCGCCCTTGATATCAACTTCCTTTAGCTCCATCTGCTCGTCAGCCACTTGCTTTATTTGCTTGGCCCACTTTTCGGAAACGCCTTTCTTTATTAGCATCTCATAGCCCCTGTCTGTTAGGGACATGTGGAAAGCCTTGAATACCTCGCCGAATATTTCCTGAAGCTGGAAACCAATGTCCTTGTAAACATCATCAAGGCTTATCTTGTTTTTGTCTGCCAGGGCTTGTAGCATCTTTTCTGCTTTTATTTCTCTTTTGTACTCTTTCATCTTTTTCTCAGAATCGTACTTTTTGACTCTCTTTAGACTCAGAGTTATGTGGCCCTTTTGCTTGTCTGTTCTCATGACCAGGGCAACAACTTTCTGCCCGGGCTTGACAAACTTTCTAATGTCTCGGACCCACTTGCCCGCAACTTCTGATATGTGTATCATGCCTTCGGTGTTTTCATACTCGTCTAAAGACACAAAAGCTGAGAAAGGATTTACCTTTGTTACGGTTCCTAGAACAATTTCCCTTCTCTGCGGCCATCCTTCTTTCTTTGGCATAAACACTTATAGAGGAACAGAACTTTTAAGCTTATTTGTTTGCAAAAAGAAAAATAATAAATTATAGAACCTGAAGAACCTTGGACTTTATCTTGCCCTTTCCTCCGGTAGACTCTGCGAGCTCAACACCGCACACAAGACAGTTCACGTTCTTGCTCGGCTTGTTGAAAATTATCTGCTCGTTGTTGCACTTGCTGCAAACGACCTTGAGGAATTTGCTCTCTGTTTTTCTTACGTTTTTCATTTAATCACCTTTTGTCATAGTTATCATAAAGGTCCTAGAGACGTGAATTGCAATATCACATTTTCTTTTTTAGTTCAAACTTTTTGACCCTAAAACCCTGTCCAATGCACTGCTCCTTGCCGCACTCTTTGCACTTGTATCTAAGGTCGACCTTCTTGGTGGGCTTTGCCCTACCTCTGGGGTTTGGTTTGGGGAAGCTTCCAAAGCCTTTCATTTTCCTTTTGAATCTTCTTTGACCCTCTGCCATTCTTCTCTTTACCTTGCTTGCGCTGACCCTTTTTACTGTGTGCTCTGTATGCTTTTTGCACTTTGGACAGTGTCTGTTTTGTGTTTTTGGCATATCCATTTTCATCACTCTAAAATGTTTTCGGCTACTTTTCTGTCAAGCAGTATCTTGCAGACCTCATTTGGAAGCGAGACAACATCGCCCGCCTTCATGGGACCGTAAGACTGCATATTCGAGCCGACAAATCTTGGCATATCCGCCAATATTTTAACCATTAATTTACCGTTAGGCTTAATAAGTTTTTGCTCTTCGATTATTTTCTCGGGTTTGAGCTCAACTTGAGGCTTCAAGTCCTTCATGCTACTCTTTGCCTCGTTTATTTTTTCCTCGACTATGTCGTCATAGTTCCTAAACTTTTCATTCATATTGTTCCTGAAATCTTTTAATATCTTTACCATCTTGTCGAAAAACACCCTTTCCTCGTTACTTAGGTTTACAGGCGGCATGTCGCCTCTGACAGTCCTTAGGGCTGAGAGAACGATCTTCTTTTCCCTTCTGCTTATCACCTTGTCCAAAAGCTTTTTGGCGTTCTCAACCTCCAAAAGGGATGTCGTGTCCTTCATGTTCTCCTTGTGCTTGAACCAGCTTCTCACTGATTCGAAGAAACCGTCAGGCAGCTTTTGCAGCTCGTCGTCCTTTTCCGACCTGTGGGCGTTTCTTATTGTCTCGTATGTGATGATTTCCATTCAATCAGTTATTAGTTTCTCTTTAAAGCTTAAAAATCAGCTTTTAGCCGCCTTTCTTGACTTTGAGCTTCTTGTAGACATAGTTCACAGGATTTTTCCTGCAGTAGCGCTCTTTCTGGCACACGCCCAAAGACTGGTAGAACATTGTAGAGTTGCAGTTGGCAGGCATGAGCTCCCTGCTTTGCCTGGTGTGCCATTTCAACTGGGTTCTGATAAACCTTGTGCTAAGCGGCCTGTAGTTCTGATTGTTCCATTCCAATATCCTGCTTTCAATGTCCTCGGGCGTCCAGTTCATGTTTTTGAGAAACGTTATCAAAGTAAACAAAGATCTCTTTTTCCCATCAGGTATGCCCTTTAGAATATTCTTTATGCAGGGGGGAAAGTTCTCCTCGGCTATTGGTGTAGAATATTTCTTGCCGCCCTTGAACTCCTTTGGAATATCCTCTTTTTTGGGCTGCTTGGCCTTCCATTCAAGGGCCTTTAGCAAAAGCTCTGTTGCCTCGCCTTCCTTGTTGACCAGAAACTTTACATCGGTTTTGACATTCTCCGGCTTTGCCTGCAGCCTGTTGAAATGCTTTAGCTCCTCGAATCTTATGGGCTTTGATACCAGCCAGAATTTCGGATGAAGGGAATATGGCATTCTGAAAAGATGGCGGTTGCCCCAGTCATTCTCTATTTCCAAAAACTCATAAGGCGATAGTTCTGAAACAGTATCTACCGTCTTTACAAGAGAGGAAACGCCTCCCTCCATTGCTATTAGCTCCTCCATTAACCTTTCCTTTATTGAATCTCTTATGTAATCAGCCAAGGCTCTTGGTATCTCGGGGTATCTTGTGCTTATTTGCTTGAAATCAATCTTTTCGGGAAAGGCTTCCTTTGCTATTGCTATATGAAACCCCCTTGATCCTGAGAATTTTATTGTTGGCTTTATGCCCATGTCTTTTAGAAATTCGACAACAAGCCTTGCAGCAACAATTGCATGCTCAAGCTTTGCTTTGGCGTCGATGTCTATTATGAAATCAAAACCGATTCTCATGTCGTTAAGTTCCCTGGGACTAAGTTCGGTAGAAAGCTGCATTGGCTGTGTCCATCTTTCAACAGAGCAGTGGAAAGCAACAACCCCTTTTTTTACTCTTTCTAGAATATCGTTTGGATAAACTATTATGTCAGGTCTGCTAAGGAAGGCGCCCTTCTTCATGGAGCCTACGACTTCCCTGTTCTTTGTTATTCTTATTATCTCCTTTTGGATGTCCTCTCTAGAATAGTACTTTATGACATCTGAAAGTCTCATAGATACAAATTTGAGAAAGCAACTATTTAAAAAATCTTTCTTTGAGCGAGGAGACCATCAAAGGCAGGGCTATTGTCGCATCGCAGTTAACGCAGCTTGTCTTGGAATCCTTTGTTAGTTTGCCCCAGCTTATGGCCTCGCTAAGGGTTGCCCCTGAAAGCCCGCCGAATTGCGGGTTGTCTGTTGTTATCTGCACCGCGTACTTGTGGGGCTTTTCGGGTATTAGCACTGCCTGGAGAATATAGTTTTTGGGAACCCCTCCCCCCAGAACAAAGACCCCGCTAGTCTCATTGTTATCTTTCATATCGAAATGCAGTTTTAGCATATAGTCAAGATCCTTTCTTGGGTTTATCCTCATCTTCCTATCCTGGGAGTACATCCACACCTGAAGTCCCAAGATAGAGTCGAAAAATGCAGGTATTATTATCTTGACATTGCAGTCTGCGGCAGCTTTTACAATGGAGTTTTCATCGTCTATTCTTTTTCCTATCCACTCCATTAGCTCGTAAGTAGAAAAATCGCCTTCTCCTATCTCATTGAATATTTTTTGAATGTTCTTTTCAAATGTAATCGATGTCTTGTCGGGCGAGACAACGTCATATATCCTGCTCATCTTTTTTTCCGCCATTTCTACATCATCAGTTTTGTCAGGATCACAGTGCAAGTAGTGCTCCTTGCCAAGGGATATCGACAAATCGTGGGTAATGTTGGCTCCGGTTGAAACTATCACGTCAACCCAGCCGTTTCTTATCATCTCGACTATGCACTTTCTCATGCCAGCTGGAACCAAAGCTCCTGAGAGGCCCAGAAATTTTGTGCATTTCTTGTCGTTTATCATTTCTTCTAAGATGTCAACAGATTCTGCGAGCTTTCTTGCATTAAAAGCCGTATCTTTCATTTGTCTGACTAGCTCGTTTATAGTCTGCTTTTTTGGATCGAAATCTTTGACATATGTCATGTGACTATTTTCTCAGACAAGAATATAAATTATTATTTGGAACCGTTGCTTGTTTTTGTTCCACAAAGCTTTTCCAAGTATTCAAAAACTTCCTTTGCTCCAGAACCCTTGCCAGTCAACGAGTATTTGTCTGAATCTTTAGATTTTAAAAAACTTTGTTCGTGTAGAAATAAGGTTTCACTAGTTATTTTTTCTAAAGATATGGGAGTATATCTAGCCACTTCTTCTATGCTTTTTGGCTTTTCTTCATATAATGCAAGAGTATTCTTTGCTTTGTAAACGCTATCCATTATTTTTTCTATTTTTGACATGAAAAATATTGAACAATAAAAAATTTAAGCATATTTTAAGAATGTTTAAGAACTTCTTTGAGAAATAAGTAGCATGGCAAAAAAGGAAAAACCATTCTATTCAAAGCCATGGTTCTGGGCAATTGTCATTGTAGCTGTCATAGCATTGTGGATAGTGGGCAGCTACAACAGCTTTGTCTCGATGAACCAGGCCATAGACGGCCAGTGGGCTCAGGTTGAGACCCAATACCAGAGAAGAATAGACCTAATACCTAATGTTGTTAATTCTGTAAAGGGTTATATGCAGTTCGAGAAGTCATTGCTCGAGGAAATAACGACCCTGAGAAGCCAGTGGATGGCAACAAGCGATGTTGACAACAAGGTGAACATTGGTAATGAACTTGATTCTGCTCTAGGAAGACTTATAGTAGTCTATGAAAACTATCCTCAGTTAACTTCTGATACGTCTCTTTTACAACTGATAGACGAACTCGAAGGCACTGAGAACAGGATAGCTGTTGAAAGAATGAGGTTCAACGAGAATGTCAGAAAATACAACACGGCTGTTTTGATGTTTCCGTCAAACGTTCTTGCAAACATGTTCGGTTTCTCTCAGAGACCATACTTTGAGTCGCAGGAAGGCGCGGACACGGCACCTGTTGTAGACTTGACTGTCTGAGTGATCAAATGAGGCGTTTTTTGTTTTTTATTATATTCCTAGTTTTAATTAGCTCTGCCGTTTTCGCAGAGGTTCCTACACTTCAAAAATATGTCAACGATTATGCGAATGTTTTGACAGCAACCGAGGAGGCTGAGCTTAATTCTCTTGCAGCGCTAATAGAAGAGAATACCACGGTAGAGATAGCAATTCTTACGGTAAACAATCTTGAAGGCATGTCAATTGAGCAATATGCTGTCGAGGCCTTTGAGAAAAGCGGCATCGGAAAGGGTGATGTTGATAACGGGCTTTTGATAATGGCCGCCATTGAAGACAGGGAATGGAGATTCGAGGTCGGGTATGGGCTTGAGGGAATTCTAAATGATGCCAAAGTGGGCCTTATTGGGAGAACCTACATGACACCTGCCTTTGTGGAAGGCGAATACGGCCAGGGCTTTTACGATGCAGTTGATGCTGTTTTTGTTGTGATACAAAACGGGGGGGACACCTCGTTTATTTCAGACCAGGTCGACCAGGAAGAGATGATATCGATAATATTTTCTCTTTTGTTTGCATTGATACCTTTATTCTTCTTTTTGTCAGCTGTCATGCCGCCTTCAGAAAAATGTCCTGACTGTGGCAGCAAGATGAAGTGCAAACCGGAAGGCGACTATTACGTATGCGAGTGCCCCAAGTGCAAAAAGAAAGTAAAGAAAAAGCGCAAAAAGATTCCGTTTTGGCTGTTCTTCTTTACAGGCTCCGGTGGCGGAAGAAGCCATGGGGGAGGCTTTGGGGGCGGCAGGTCAGGGGGCGGCGGGGCTTCTGGTGGCTGGTAGCGATGTCAGAATCCAGGAATTTTACAGTGTCTTTTTTCTTTGCAATCACGACGCTTTTATTGATACTTGTTCTGTCTTTAATATTTTCAGGGCAAGTTTTTTGATTTACTTTTGAATTTCATGTATGCCATGGCCTCTTCTTCTGAGAGTATTTCAGATTCCCAGCTACAGCTTTTCTCGTCCCAAAGATAGAACTTTTTCCCCGTTTTTTCGCAAAGCCTGTATGTTCCTTTTTTGTCATGACCCAGACCCGGATTTTTCGGGTTTATGGTACACAGAGCCTCTATTTCAAGATCTATTTCTATGAAACGGTTCATCATGTATCTATTAAACTCATTTCTTTTTTCAGTGGTCAATTCTTCCATGATAATAATGAAACAGAAACATACTTTGTATTAATTTACTGCCTTTAGTGGTCATTGTATGAACTTTACGGGTATGCTTTTCACAGCGTTGTTTTCTTGGACAAATGCGTTGAAATGGAGATGAGGCTCTGACATTATACCCGATTTTCCCACATAGCCTATGACATCGCCTGCCTTGACTTTCTGCCCTGCTGCGACAACCGCTTTCTGAGAAAGATGACAGTATTCTGTAAAAACGCCGTTCTTGTGCCTTATGCCCACGCGATTGGTGTAGATGTCGGCAAGATACTTTTTCTCTTCATTATCGGCAAAAACAATTTTTGAAGGGCGGTAGCATACACTAGAATCGTGCTTTGCCTGGACAACTGTTCCGTCTTTAACTACCAAAACGCTTGTGTCAATATCCATTAGAAAGTCAACAGCGTATCTGCATTCGGGGAATTTCTCATGACCGAATTCACCTTTGGGTACAAAGGGTTTAGAATCGATGTTTTCAGGAAAGGGAAATCTGCACTGCATTTCCATACCAAGAATATGCACAAAAAATGATAAATTTCTATTCTTCCGAGACCCTAGGCGCTAGGACGATGTTTAAAACAGCGTCCTTGTTTTCAAAGCCCATTCTCAAAGGAAAGTCCTTGCCCATCTTTAGCGATATCTTGTCAGAAATCTTGGATCCCTTGACCATCTTCTTTAGATAGTCTATAGAATATCTTGAGCTAACGTCTTCGGGTGTCTCGAGCTTTGTTAGAACGTCGGTTCCCTTGAAAAGCTTGAGCTCGCTTTTGCTCGAATTGCCAGAAGCGTACATCTTCATTGTGTCGGAAGATATCTCTATTATTATCGAATCGGCAATTATGTCAGCATCGTTTATGCCCTGCTCTATGACATCAGACCTAACCTCGGCTTCTGCCATGAACTCAAGCTTGTCTACCTGAGGCATTTCCTCTCTTCTTATCTCTATTAGAGGTATGGCGAACTTTCTCTTGGAAACGCCGTCTAATATAACCTCTAGCTTGTTTTCCTTCTCATCAAGGCTTAGTGTCATCTTGTCTCCTGTGTTTGCCCTTTTTAGAATCGTAAGGAAGTTTATCATGTTAAGGCCTACATCCTTTTCCGCATCGCACTCGTACTCATCAAAAGCCGATGATTTTAGCTTGAAATCAACAAACGAGACAGTTGCCCTGTCAGCAGCTGTTAGCTCTATGCCGTTGCCTTTCAGCCTAAAAAGTCCGTCATCTATCAAAAGAGAGATTGTGTCTATGCTGTCTCTTAGAAGCTTTGGGTTGCTTGTAACTGCCTTGAACATTTTATCACCTATTAGCTATTTCCTTTGCTTTTTTATATAAATCAATATCAAAACCGTTCATGTCCTGTAGGGCCTCCCCTCTGCATTCAAAGCCCCCTATTGTGGGTATTATCCTTGTTATCACCTTGACCAACTGGCCCTGGTTCACAGAAGGCTCCTTTTCCAGGAAAATCTCGACCTTGCCTGTTCCGTCGTCTATTACAACAGAGTTAGGACTAGAATCTATTACAGTTCCCATAAGCCTAAGCCTTACATCAAACTCGGGTTGTATTGATCCTATTTCCTTTTCCTTTGCCGGCAGCCTTCTTTTAACAGAATTCTCTTCAACCATACAGTTTCTATATGCCCTGACAAATAAATAGATTTAGCACTAGGCACCAAATGTCTCAGGAAACATTTTAAATACGGCCTGAAGAATATTATACTATGGTTTTGGAGTCTATTCTGCCTGTGAAAAAGGTGATAAGAAATCCAGTAGAAATGCTGATTTTCTCCATGATAGTCACATTCTCTTCCCTTTATCTTGCGGAACTGATATTTCCCGGAACTTCCTCTGGCAAGATTGTTACATTGTTCATAACAGTGGGCATGACACCCATGATATACGGTCTTTTCAAGGAGGAGGAGAAGGTTGAGCGAGACTGCGCAGAGCACAAGAACCACAAGTCATTTTTCGACAGGCATGACGAGATAATATGGTCGTTTAGCTTCCTTTTTTTGGGAGTTTTCTTGGCAATATTTACTGTTGCTGTCTTAGCTCCAGAAGCCTATGTTACTGCCATGTTCGACGACCAGTTGTCCGAAATAGAAAGAGTCACATCCATATCAGGCAATTTCAATGTGAGCAGCATACTCAACATAATAATAGTAAACAACCTAAGGGTCATGGTTCTTTCGTTTGTTTTGTCTTTCCTTCTTGGAAGCGGGGCAGTTGTGATACTTGCATGGAACGCATCCATACTAGGGCTTTACTTGGCTTCTTTTGTCAGGGACGGTCTTATGGAGGAGTTTGTTTTCAGGACCGTGGGCCTAATACCCCATGCTCCTGTTGAGATTCTGGCATATTTCTTGGCAGGCATAGCAGGAGGGATAATATCTGTTGGCATGATAAGAGAAAAGTTAAACAGCTGCGAATTTAGGCTCATATTCAAGGATGCCATTATATTGATGTGCTTGGCAGTTGCGGCTGTTCTTATAGGCGGGGTCATAGAGGTTCTTTAAATTAAATTTAAAGAGCACATGTCAATAATTCTTAGAGGGCTCGTAGTATAACTTGGCTTAGTATTCCAGCTTCGGGGGTTGGAGATCGGAGTTCGAATCTCCGCGAGCCCATTTCTTTGTCATTTCTTAGTAGTGAATAAATGATAGCTTTAAATAGTTTTTGATAGTATTATGTTACTATAGAGTGGTAAAATATGGACAACAAGATTTTGTTTGCTACGATAATACTTTCAATGCTTTCGCTATCACCCATAGTGGGAATTGCATGCGAAACAGCAGATTTGACATCTGTTTCTTTTAATAGCTGTACGGGTTTTGGTGAGCTGTTTTTATACAGCGGATACCAGGAGCAAAACCCATACACAAGATTTATTTCTAATTTTGATCAGGTTTTGATATTTACAAGGGGCGATTATGTCTCCTCGTTGACAGTCAAGGTCAATGATGTGGAAGCACAAAAGACCCTTGTTTTCGAAGAGACGTCTCCTTTCCATGTCAAGGTATACTCGATTGGAACAGCAGTTGGCTCAACAGTTTCCGTTTGGGCATCCTCGTCTCAAGGAGCCAGGGGAATACAAGGCTATCTTGCACAGAATTCATCCAGTCCAGCAATAGACGCAACTACAATGCAAATAGTCTATGACGATGCATCGGATAACACATTGAATCTTTTGGCTGGAACTTATGATTATGTTGTATTTGACAAGTACACCAAGTTCAACAACGGCGCTGAAGACAAAAGAGGTCTTAGCGTCTATATAGAAGGTCCTGAAGGCGTTGTCTACGACAACACATATACAGAACCATTCCCTTACGGATCGCAGGGAGCTGTGGTTGATAGCTTCACTGCTCAAGGAGGCTCATACTTGTTTTCTATTGAAACGGAAGATAGCGTATACTGGCCCTTGATAACATGTGAAGAACACGAATGTTATACTGATTTGGACTGCCAATCTTACTGTGACATTTCTGTTAGTTATGCGGGCGGAACATGCCAAATGGGAACTTGTGTATACGAGATCCAGAATTGCAGCGAGCTTCCAACAGAGGAAGATTGCACGCTTTGGAACGAAAACACCATACTTACACAAAACGCTTCACACTATGTTTGTAGCTTGGAAGGATGCGTAAAGGAATACTATGACCCATACAACTACATTTGCGACTCATTCTTCGAGTTCAATGTAGAAGAGTGCGGAGGTCAGGAGTACCACTGCTATTTCAACGGTACCAACTACACATGGGGAGACTCTTTCCCTGATAATGAGACCAATTGTACAGACGGTCATGATAACGACAACGACGGTCTCACAGACGAAGATGACAGCGATTGTCAGGAATGCTGCATTGACGACGATTGTGATGACTTTAATGTTTGCACCATAGACACTTGTATAGGAGGCAACTGCACCTATACATTTGCTGAGAACGGTACAGTATGTGACGACGGCAATAATAACACTGTCAATGACACTTGCTCGCTAGGCGTATGCTTTGGCGAGAGCGACAATGACGGTGACGGCTATGGCAACCTTACTGATTGTGACGAGAATAATCCCGATGTTCATCCTGGGGCAATAGAGCTTTGCGCCAACGGAGTGGACGACGACTGCGACGGTCTAATTGACTGTGACGATTCCGACTGTTCGAGCTATGCTTCCTGCATAACTCCTGCACCATCGGGTGGAGGCGGAGGATTTTTCATAGCACCGACAGTGTCAACCATAACAGAATGCGGAAACGACAAGTGCGAGTACAAGGAGAACTGCGCAAACTGCCCAGAGGACTGTCTTGATGATAATGAAGTGTGCTGCAACAACATAACCTACACGGGAGATTGCTGCACAGACTATGACTGCGGAGAGGGCTTTGAGTGCACACTGGACAATAAATGCTTGGCAACCGAGATAGTTGTCGGCACTGACTGCCTAGAAGACTGGGCGTGCGATGACTGGTCTGAATGCGTAGAAGGCATGCAGGCAAGAACTTGCGTTGACAAGAATAACTGCGGAACTGATGTAAACAAGTCTTCAGAAACCCAGGAATGCACAGAGGCCCCAACCATAACAGGTCTTTTCGCCTTTGTAACAAACCCTGTGTTTGGCGTCATAGCATCCGCAATGGCAATATTTTTGATACTGCTTTTGTGGAGAAGGAAAAAGTAATTTCACTTTCTTTTTATTCTAAGAACTATGCCAATAGCTATCAAAGCTATTCCGATTACTAGAAGCGCTATCATGAGCCAGTCGATAGGCGCTTGGTAAACTGCTCCAGCTCCAACCTGCTTTGCAACATTCGAAGCTGTTTCCTCGACAGCCATGGGAGCTGCTGCATCCCCTAGAGTTCTCATTTCAAGCATGACCGGCCTTGAAAAGTATTTCACAATTCCCGAGAAAACAAATATTGTTCCAATGGTCAGCATGAGTATGAACTGGACAGGTGCTTTGGGTTTGACAAGGTTTTCTCCCTTTCCTGTCAGGGAATAGTACACCCACTTATGTCCCGTGTTTTCCTTTTTGACAAGGCTTGCCGTTTCAAGCTTGCTTAGGTGCTCGAGAATAGTTGACGGGGCAAGTCTCATTTCCTTTGAAAGTTCAGAGGGCATCTTCCTTCTCCTGCCAAGGCTTTTTAGAATGTCAAGCCTTGTGTCTGCTGCCAGGGCCTTTAAAGTTTTCCTGTCTATTTCCATAGAATAAAATTAAAGCGAGCTTTATTATAAGCTTTGTTTTTGTTAGGCCTGCGCCGAATTTTGCTCTTCCTCTAGAACCTCTTCTAGTTCTTCCTCGTCATGCTCTAATGTTTCGGCAGTCTTTTCAACACCTTCGAAAAATTTCTTGACATCGTCAGGGCTTTCCAAGCCAAAATAATTGGCAAACTCCTTTGTTGGTACAAGACCGCGGGTCCTTCCCATCTTGGTTGTGCTAATCAGGCCCTTTTCTTTTAGCACCTTGACGTACTCGTATGTCCTGTTGCCTATCACCTTCACTATCTCGGACTGGGTTATGGGCTGCTTGTATGCAACAAGGGCCAGAACCCTTAGAAGGCCTTTGCCCAAGTCCTTGTAGGGGGTCAGCCTTCTTACGGAATTGGCATGCTCGGGCTTGACCCTTATCTGGTAGCCCTGCTCTGTTTCAAGAATGTAAACGCCGTGCATGGGGAGCTCGAACTCGCCCTTCATGTCGTCAATAACTATCTTTATTCTTTCCTCGTCTGCCCTAAACATCTTGGACATGTCCTTCAAAGAAAGTGGCTCGTTTGACATGTAAAGAGCAGCTTCCAGTTTTGAACGCAGTCTTTCGTCTCCCATTTAATCCCCATTTAATATTGACAAACAGTTAAAATATGTTTTCTACTCCTGCTTTCGTATCTTCACAGTTATTTCCTTGAAAAGCTCGTTTTGCATAAGATTGATTTTTCCGTCCTGTGCCAAATGAAGCAGGGGTATTAGGGTTTGCACAATCTCCTTTCTTGCCCACTTTTTCACAACCCTTGAGAACTCTATGTTGTCAACATCCATCAAGGCCTGGTTTATTTCTCCTAGCAACCTGTCTATTCTTTCCGAGATATCCTCTTCTGCCTTTGGCAGGGCCATTCTAACGGCAGACCTTCTTTTCCTTTTTCTCTGCACCCTTCTGTCCTGCACATCGTACGCCTTTCTTAGGGCGCCTATTAGCTCGTCCAAAGAAACATTCCTTAGAGGTAATCTCTTTATCGGGGGCTCTAGGGGCGGAACTTGTGCTAGGACCCTTAGCATGTCGTCTGGCTCCTTTTCCGACTCGGGTATTAGCACCCTTTCCTTCTTTTTCGACAAAACGTCCGATTTCATTCTCAAGAGTATCGAGGCTATCAGTATGAAACGTGCCGGGATTCTAAGGTCCATGCCCTCCATTCTAGTCACATAGTCCAGAAAGACGTTGGATAGCCTTATTATGTCAACAGACCAGGGGTCCATCTCCTCTTCCGCAACTATCTTGACTATGACATCCTCCCAACTGGGCTCTGAAACCATCAAATCGATGAGTTGCTGGTCGTTTAACATAGAAATCTAATAAAAGCTTTATATTGTCCTCATATAAATTTATGTAGAGCATTATGAGGAAAAACGTTATTATAATGGGTGCAGCTGGCAGGGACTATCACAATTTCAACATGTTCTTTCGGGACAACAAGAGCTACAAGGTGGTCGCCTTCACGCACGCCCAGATACCCTATATCGCCAACAAGTTCTATCCAAAGGTGCTTGCAGGCAAGATGTATCCCAAGGGAATTCCCATTTATCCCGAGGACAAGCTGTCGAAATTAATTGAAAAGTACAAGGTTGAAGAGGTGGTTTTGGCCTATTCTGACTTGTCCCACATCGAGGTTATGGAAAAGGCGTCCATTGTGCTTTCTTGCGGCGCCGACTTTAGACTTATGGGCCCGAAAGAGACAATGCTAAAGTCGAAAAGGTTTGTGATATCAATCTGCGCTTCAAGGACCGGGGCTGGCAAGGGGCCTGTTACCAGAAGGATATGCCAGATTTTGCGCTCAAAGGGAATCAATTATGTTATTATCAGACATCCCATGCCTTACAATGACCTGAGCAAGATGATAGTGCAAAGGTTTGCCAACAAGGACGACTTGAAGGATCTGACAATCGAGGAAAGAGAGGAGTACGAGCTGCATGTCGAGGACGGGGACACTGTTTATGCCGGAGTCGACTATGAGAAGATCCTAAAGGAGGCCGAGAAGGAGGCCAAGGTCATTGTCTGGGAAGGCGGAAACAACGACCTTCCGTTCATCAAGCCGGACTTGCATATTGTTGTCATTGATGCCAGAAGGCCTGGGCATGAACTGTTCTACTATCCGTCCGAGGCTAACCTTAGGATGGCTGATGTTGTTATTGTAAACAAGGTTGGCACTGCAAATCCACTGGACATCGAGAAGGTAATCGCTAATGTCGAGAGCGTTAACAGCAAGGCCAAGATAATCAAGTCCATGATGCCGGTTTCTGTCGACAGGCCGGAGATGGTCGAGAGAAGAAGGGTGCTTCTTATCGAGGACGGGCCCACTTTGACTCATGGGGGCCTTGATTTTGGGGCAGCCTCAATTGTTGCCAAAAGCCTTGGGGCTTATGTTATCAATCCCAGGATGCAGGCTGTCGGTTCTATCAAGGACGCGTACGTAAAGTACCCGCACCTTGGGGCTGTTCTTCCCGCCATGGGATATTCCAGAAGGCAGCTAAGCGAGCTTGAGGAGACCATAAACAAGGTCAGCTGCGACACCATTCTTATCGGAACGCCGGTTGATTTGAGGAATATTCTTAATCTAAACAAGCCCGCTGTTCGTGTGAGGTACGAATTGAAAGAGATTGGCGAGCCCAACTTGGAAGATGTTTTAAAATATTCTCTAAGAAAAGTTTAGAATCATTTTTTTCGAATCATACTCTTTAAAGATAATCTTCCAGTAGTACAGAATTAAGACAGATTTTTAAAGCTTTCTTAACAATTCTAATCATGAGTTCAAGGAATTCGAAGAAAACTGAGGATTCTCTTAGCTTTGATTCCACGCTTAGTAATCATAACGTCATGAACTATGTTCAAGGCCCTTTCTATTCGGAACTTTCTCCTGGTCTTAGAATGAGCAGGGAAAAATCGTCTTATGCCAATTTCCTAGTAAATACTGCCAAATACGACAAAGAGACTGTAAAAAATATAGCAAAGGACACGACCATACACGAGATAAAGAGGCTATACAAAAGAAAGGAGTTTGAAGGAGCTAGCATAGACCCTGCAAAAAACGGCAACGGTGTTTTGAGCAACATCGTAACCGCAAGCATGTTTGATCATCTACCACAAAATCAAGACGATCTTGAGGATTATTTTCTGGACTTGCAAAAAAATGACCCCGAAAGGTTCAAAAGGGAATATCAAAGCTTTTGTGATGTATTTAGCAGCGTAGTCGAGGGTGTTGACGAAGGCGAAAAATACTCATTGTTAATGGGGGGTTTGGCACCACAGCAAGAAGTTGAAGAGAGAAAAAAGGACAGATATGAAAGAAAAAAGGAAAAGCCAGGATGGTTTAGAAGGCAAATAAGAGCTCATCCCAAAGCGGCTGTAGCAAGTTTTTTGGGTGTTGGTGGATTGGTAGTGGCAACTCCCTTTATTGCACCTCTTGTTAACAACTATATTTCCAACAATTCCAATAACAACTCGAACAATAATAATGGTGTAGTGGTTACTGGAACAGATAGCGACGGGGACGGCCTCACCGACATAGAAGAAGAAACAATATATCACACAGACCCAGATAATCCAGACAGCGACACTGATTTTATATTA
>JAFGAZ010000005.1 GCA_016933455.1 Candidatus Aenigmatarchaeota archaeon | reverse complement strand
TAGTATTTTGAATAATTATTCATTATGAAAGTGGCCATACCTTTGAAAGAAAAAGAGGTTAACGAATTCTTTGGCAGAACTGAAAAGTTCTTATTGGTAGAAATAAAAGAAAACAAAATCACAAAAAAGGATATAATAAATAATTTGTCTAGTCAGCAAAACACTGGAGCTGGATTATCAACTGCAAAATCTTTGGTGGAAAAAGGCATAGAAGCTTTGATTGTTGTAAATTTGGGACCAAGAGCTTGTGCTGTTCTAAAGCAATTCAAAGTTAAAATTTATACAGGAAAAGGCAGTGTAGACAAGGTTATTGACGATTTCATAAAAAACAAACTAAAAGAGATATAGAATGATAGCAATACCAACAGAAGGCAAACTGGGTCTTGAAGAAAAGGTAGCAGAGCATTTCGGAAGATGCAAAACATACACTCTGTTTGATGAAAAAAATGGTAAAATAAAGGTATTAGACAACAAAAGCGAGCACAAGGGAGGATTCGGTATGCCTCCTGAATTCATAAAAAATATTGGAGCAGATATTCTGATATGCAGGGACATAGGACCAAGAGCAATTGCCTTGTGCAAAGATTTGGGAATAGATGTTTATGTTGCAAATTCTCAAACCGTAAAAGAAGCAATAGAATTTTGGAAAAACGGGAAAATCAAAAGGGCAGACCCGAAAGATTCTTGCAAGGTGCATTCTTAATAAATTGCATATCAGAGGTGTGAAAAATATGATTATAGCAGTAACAGGCGGCAAGGGCGGAGTGGGCAAGTCCATGGTAGCCACATCCTTGGCAGTCGAACTTGGGAAAAAAACCAAAACCATGCTTATTGATGCTGATGCAGAATGTCCCAATGATCATCTTCTTTTGAATGTTAAAAGAAAAAAGTACAAAGACATAAAGCAAATGATACCGAAATGGAACCGTTCAAAATGCACCAAATGCGGAAAATGCGCTTTGGTATGCAAGCAAAACGCCATAGTTTTTGTAAAGAACAGGTATCCTGCTTTTGTAAAGGACGTCTGCATAGGCTGCGGAGCCTGCATGGTTTCTTGTCCAAACAATGCAATAGGAAAATCCAAAAAGATAATAGGTTCTGTTTACACAGGAAGAAACTATAAAATCCTGCTTGTATCGGGAGAGCTAAAGCTAGGAGAACTCGCCTCCGGTGAAGTTGTGGCAGAGCTTAGGAAGAATTCACAAAAAATAGACACGAAGAAAAAACACGATTTTGTTTTGATAGATTCTGCAGCAGGCATAGGCTGCCCTGTCATAGCTTCCATAACAGGGACTGATTTTGTAATAGCTGTCACAGAGCCGACACCTTCCGCTCTTCATGACATGAAAAGGGTCTTGTATTTGGCAGATCATTTCAAAATAGACAGTGGCATTGTAATAAACAAATGCAACATAGACAAAAAATTCTGCTCGAAAATAGAGGACTTTGCAAAAAAGAAAAAAATACCGATTTTGGGAAAAATACCTTACAGGAAGGATTTCATAAAGTCCACTGTGAGCATGAAGCCTGTGTCAAAGATAAACAAAAAATATTCTAAAATTTTCAACAACATAATAGAAAAAATACATGATATGTGATTTTTTCGAAACGTATTTCTTTAAATACTATAATGAATATATATTCAATATAGTATAATGAATTGATATTCATTAAAAGGGAGGTTGATTAGATGACGAATGAAGGATACGAAAGCAGAAGAGGAAGACGTTGTGGCCCTAGAGATGGAAGAAGATTAGGAGGCGGGCGTTTTAACGGAACAGGACCATTGGGTGGTACAGAAGATTGTGTTTTATACAAACAAAATAAAAAGGAGGTGAAATGAAATGCCATTTAGAGACGGGACAGGACCGGAAGGTAGAGGTCCATTAACAGGAAGGGGTCTTGGACCTTGCGGAAGAGGATTTGCAAGGGGCGGAGGCTTTGGAAGAGGTATGGGCTTTAGAAGGTCTGGATACTGGGACTATAGAAGACCTACAAAAGAAGAAGAAATAGAAATGCTCAAAGCTGACAAAGAAGCAATCAAAGCGGATTTAGCAGACATTGAGAAAAGACTTGAAGAACTGAAATAAATATATATTCAAAATAAGAAATAGGTTTATGCCAAGACCGAGAATGTGCAGGCATGTCAGGTTCAGACCTGACATAACCTATTTCAAACCAGCAGGCATACCAGTTGTCGAGTTGGAAGAAATTGTCCTAAAAGTCGAGGAGCTCGAGGCTCTTCGCCTAAAGGATATGGAAAGCAACGACCAAGAGACCGCTGCCAAGAAAATGAACATTTCACAGCCCACCTTTTTTAGGCTGCTTAGTTCAGCAAGAAAAAAGGTTTCAGAAGCAATAGTAAAGGGCAAGGCCATAAGAATAGAGGGCGGCAATTATAAGCTTTTTAAAAGCTAAAACACAAGAAAGTATAGGTATTTTTTATGGATTTGGAGTTTCCAGAAGGTGCAGTAAAGGTATCAGACGTTTCTTTTGAGAAAGAACTAAGCAAATACCCGCTTTTCATTCTAGACTGCTGGGCGGAATGGTGCCCGCCGTGCAAGATGATAGCGCCTATGATAGAGCAGCTAGCAGAAGAGCACAAAGGAAAGATAGTTTTCGGGAAGCTTAATATAGATGAGAACAGCATGATACCGGGAAAATACGAGGTAATGAGTATACCAACTCTCTTGGTCTTTAAGGAAGGCAAATTAGTTGACAAGATAATAGGAGCTATGCCCTACGAAGTTCTAAATTCCAAGATAAAAGGTTACCTATAATGAAAAGATTAGTTTTTTTAACAATCATAATTCTTTTGGTCAGTATTAGTTCTGTTTATGCAGAGGAAACCGTTGTTTATTTTTTCTGGGGCAATGGCTGCCCGCATTGCGCAGCTGAAAAGCCCTTTATCGAAGACATGCAAGAAAAATACGCTGACTTGGTAGTGCAAAGCATAGAGGTGTCTTCCCAGGAAAGTGCCCAGTTATTCAACAGCATGGCTCAAGCTTACGGAACAAGCGCAGGCGGCGTGCCGATGACATTCGTAGGCGATGAGTTCTTTGTAGGTTATGGCAACTATGACAATACAGGAATTTTCATAGAAGAAGCAATAGCTAACTGCGTAGAAAACGGTTGCATAGATCCGTTAAGTAAAATAGAAACAAACAGTGAAACAGACGATATTTCTCTAATTCAGCTTTTGAGCCTTGCAATGGTTGATGCAATAAACCCTTGCGAGCTGGCTGTTCTTGTGATACTTATGACGGCCATTCTTACAAAGTTTCCGAAAAACAAAAACAAGGCTTTGAAATCAGGCCTTTCTTTTAGCGCGGCCATATTTATCATGTACCTGTTTTTCGGCATTCTTCTAATAACAGGCTTCAAGTTTGTAACGGGCTTTACACAGCTTAGCGGCATGTGGTTCTACAAACTGTTGGCAGGCTTTGCCATACTCATGGGATTGCTTAACATCAAGGATGCCATATGGTACGGAGGAGGAGGCTTTATAATGGAGGTCCCGATGAGATGGAGGCCCAAGATGAAGGAGATAATAAACGGTACAACTTCCATTGGAGGAGCCTTTATAGTGGGTCTAATAGTTAGCTTCTTTTTAACGCCGTGCACAGGAGGACCGTATTTCGTGGCAGGTGGAATACTTTCGGAAATGGCATTAATCACAGCAATTCCGTATCTGTTGATATACATGTGCGTTTTCATATCGCCAATGATTGCAATAACACTAATAGTTTACTTTGGCTTCATGGCAGTCGAGGACATTGGCGGCTGGAGGGAAAAGAACCTAAAGAAGCTTCACTGGGTGGCAGGCCTTCTGATGCTTGGAATGGGAATTGCTATGCTAATGGGATGGCTATAAAGAAATTATAAAAACTCTGAAAGACAAGTATTATTCTATATTTTCTTATGATAATTAGGTAGGTGAATAAATGAACGAAACTATAAAAAATCTAACAAAAGCTTTTATCGGAGAATGCCAGGCAAGAAACAGATACACCTTCTACTCAAGTATCGCAAAAAAGGAAGGCTACGAGCAGATTGCAGAGATATTTCTGATAACAGCAGACAACGAGAAAGAGCATGCCAGCTGGCTTTTCAAGCTGATAAACCAGCTAAAGACCAAGAGTGGTGAAAAGCTAGACGAGATAACAGTCGAAGCTTCGGCTCCAACAACAAGAGGAACAACAATCGAAAATCTAAAGTCAGCAATAGCAGGAGAGAACCACGAACACACCAAGATGTATCCTGAATTCGCAGAGATTGCTGAAAAAGAAGGCTTACAAGACATTGCAGCAAGGCTAAGATTCATAGCAAAAGCTGAAGAGCACCACGAAGAAAGGTACATGAAGATATTAAAGCAGCTAGAAGATGGCACCTTCTTCAAGAAAGACAAGGAAGTTTGGTGGATATGCAGGGAATGCGGCTATGCACACTTTGGAAAAGAGCCTCCGATGAAATGCCCTTCATGCGACCATCCAAGAAGCTACTATCAGCTTAAATGCGAGGAGTTTTGATATGACAATGCAAAAGCAAGTGTACAAGTGCGCCATATGCGGCAACATAACAGAAGTTTTGCATGCAGGTGTAGGGGATCTTGTATGCTGCGGTCAGCCCATGAACCTCATGTTGGAAAAAACCGAGGACCAAGGCAAAGAAAAGCACATACCGGTTATAGAAAAAACTAATAGTGGAGCCAAAGTGAAAGTGGGTTCAATCGAACATCCCATGGACGAAAACCACTACATAGAATGGATAGAGGTAAGTGCCAATGGAAAAAGCTGCAAAAAATTCCTAAAACCAGGAGACAAGCCGGAAGCAGAGTTTGAAATAAAGGCAGAAAACGTGCAAGCAAGAGAATACTGCAGCGTTCACGGCAGCTGGAAGACAAAGTGATTTGATGGAAAAAAGCAGGTTTTTGTACATTGTTGACATAGGCCTGATCATTTCTTTCTTTTTTATTTTTACAACAGGTTTAATCAAATTCCCAGGACTAGTTCAAAAATTGGGGATAAGGCACAGTTCTCTTCCTATATACGAGATAAATCTGTTGCATGACTGGATGGGCATAGTAATGAGCCTTTTGGTTTTGATCCATCTTGTATTGCATTGGAAATGGCTAGTTGTTATGACAAAGGGTTTGGTCAAAAAATGAAAACATTATTTTTCTTGGTTATTTTTGCTTCTATTATTATTTGTGGCTGCATAGGCAATGAAGTAATAGAACTTGATGGTGTTGAAATAAGAGAATACGAAGGAGAGGACCTATCTTCTATAAACGACCTAAGGGACGTTTCCATAAGCGGTCCTCAAGAAATTGAAATAAATGATTATTTTCTAGAGGTTTTTGGTTTGGTGGAAACGCCAAAAAAATACACTTATGAAGAGGTTTTGGAAAATCAAAAGTATTCCAAAGTAGTCGAGCTTCAGTGCGTTATGGGTTGGGATGCCAAAGTTCTTTGGGAAGGAATACTAGTCAAAGATTTGCTTTACGATGCAATTCCATCAAGTGAAGCGAATACTGTCATATTCCATGCATCGGATGGCTATACCACATCGTTCCCGCTAGATTACATAACAGAAAACGACATACTAATGGCATACAAGGTTAACAATGTAACGCTTACTGATTCGGCGGGCTTTCCGTTTACCTTGGTGGCAGAGCAGAAATGGGGCTACAAGTGGATAAAATGGATAACAAAAATAGAGCTTTCTGACAACTCTGAATATGAGGGTTACTGGGAATCAAGGGGATATAGCAACAGCGGTGATTTGGAAGATTCCTATTATGACTGAGAAACTAGTAATGGAATATCAAAAGCTCTTGATCCTCTAATTCTTCTACAAATTCAAGATTTTCCATAATAAAATTATTGCAAAGCCGCCATTTAAAGCTAACAGCAAATTTTAAGAATGATAAAGAAAATCTTCTATTATGAGCGATAAGAAAGTGGGCGACAAGTTCAAGTGCAACGTGTGCGGCAATGTTGTTGAAATGGTAAATGTCGGGGGCGGCACTTTGGTTTGCTGCGATCGGCCCATGCAAAAATACGGCGACATTAGCGCATCTCTTTTGGAAAGAAAGGACGACGTTGACGAGATGGAAAAAGAAGAGCTAAAGGAAATGGTAGAAGAGCTGCAAAACGAGACAGAAGATAGCTGGTAATACTATTTGTGATTAAAGCCCATCTCAAAGACTTTCTTGTTCATATCAAGATATTTCTCTGGAACAATCTCTTCAAGTGCCTGAATTGCGAACTTCTTTTCTATTGGAATTAGCTTCTTGCCGACAGCATACCCGAAAACAAATATGTTTGCAGCAACATCAGAACCGGTCTCCTTTGCCACGATTTCTGTTGCCTTTACTATGTCTATCTTGCTTGAGAACTTTTCAACATTCTTAATTATGCTTTCCATTGTCGGGTACTTTTCCCCTAGAACAGAAACCGCCGTGGGGGAAAGTTGATTGCTGTCAATAATAAAGGTCGTGTCATGTTCCTTTGAACCAAAGTAGGTTGTCCTAAGAGCCTCCAGAGGTTCAAGAGCAATAACAACATCAGCCTTTCCTTGCATTATAAGAGGAGAATATAGCTTCTCTCCCATTCTCACATGGAACAGCATGCTGCCTCCCCTTTGCGCAAGGCCGTGAAGCTCCGATGTCCTAACGTCAAGACCCTGCCTTAGCGCTGCTTGGGCTATCACAGCACCCAATGTCATGGCTCCAAGGCCCCCGACTCCTGTAACTATAATGTTGAAATCTTTCATTTTTCGATCACCGGTTTTATTGCTTTTGCAGGGCATATCTGCGAACAAACAGAGCATCCTGTGCAAAGGTTCCTATCAATTATTATCTTGCCATTCTTTTCCATTATTGCAGGGCATGCAAGACCCTTTAGGCACTCTCTTATGTTCTTGCACTTTGTTTCGTCTATCTCGAACTTTACTGTCTTTGTGCCCTTTCTTTTTCTTTCCCTCATAACCAAGAGCTGGCAATCCCTTTTGGCAATAAGAACAGAAACTGTCTTGTTCTCAAGCATTTCCTTGACAGACTTTGTCATGAGATTAACATTAAACGGATCAACAACCCTAACATCCTCAACGCCCATTGCCTTTACAATGTCCTCTATCTTTAGATGCTTTGTTTCCTCGCCCATGGCTGTGATGCCTGTGCTAGGATTGTTTTGATGACCTGTCATTGCTGTTATTCTGTTGTCAAGAATTATAACCAATATGTTGGATTTGTTGTAAACAGCATTAACAATTCCGGGCATGGATGCGTGGAAGAAGGTCGAGTCCCCAACAAAGGCGATGGCCTTTTGGTTTGTTGCTTTCTTTACGCCGTGGCATATGCCAATGCTTGCTCCCATTGAAATTGAAAAGTCCTGCTCCTCATAAGGCTTGAATGTGCCAAGAAGGTAGCAGCCAATGTCACCTCCGTATACAACATCCATTCCCTTTGTTGCTTGCTTTACAGCATAAAATGTTGCCCTGTGAGGACAGCCTGCGCAGAAAAGTGGGCTTCTTTTTATAACCTTTATCTTTTGATATTCGCTTGCATGGGAATTGAGATCGAACTTGTATTTCTTTCCAAAAACCTTGCATAAAACATTAACTATTATCTCTTCGTTATATTCGCCCTGCTGCGGGAATAAATCGTCACCCTTTCCCATAACTATTAAATCAGGCTTGGTTTCCTTTGCCAAAAGCTTGACATGTTCTTCTACAAGAGTCTCTAGCTCCTCGACTATGAGAACCTTTTTGTATTTTCCAATGAACTTTTCTACAAGACCATCGGGCATGGGATACGTGAATCCTAATTTCAACACAGGTAGTTCCAAGCCCAAGTCAGTTAATGCGTCCATTAGATAGTTGTATGAAACGCCGCTTACTATAATTCCTATGTCGCTCTTTGTATTCTCGTTTATCATAAAATTAAGTTTTGATTTTTCAGAGGCTTTCTTTAGCTTTTCTAATTTTTCATGCAAGTTTTTATGCTCTTCCAAAACAAGAGCAGGGGAAGCCTTTTTAGATGCTCCCTTGTTGAATTTGCCCTTTGTTTCTCCCTTTACTATCTTGTTGTATTCAACAATGCCTCGCATGTGAGAAACCCTTGTGGTTGTCCTAACAAAAACAGGAAGATTGACGCTCTCTGAAATTTTGTATGCCTCCTTGACAACATTTACACAATCCTGAGCGTCCGTTGGCTCAAGCATTGGCAAGTGCGCTAATCTGGCAAAATATCTTGTGTCTTCCTCTCCTTGAACTGAGCTGTGGCATGAAGGGTCGTCTGTGACAACAATTACCATTCCCGCCTTTACTCCCAAATACGCCATTGGCAAAACGCTGTCAGATGCAACGTTAAGACCATAATGCTTGAAGAATGTCATGGACCTAACTCCAGAAAGGGCTGCTGCTGCTGACACCTCAAAAGCCACCTTCTCGTTAGTAGAATACTCGAAATAAATTCCTGCATCCTTTGCTACCTTGGCAAACGTGGAGCCTATCTCAGAAGATGGGGTTCCAGGATATGTTGAAGCAAGGCCAACACCAGATTCCAAAGCGCCCCTTACTATGGCTTCGTTTCCAAGTAGAAGAACTTTGCTCTTTTCCTTTCCAAGGACATAATGCATATAATTAATACACATTGGTTATATAAAATTATTTCACACGCTTCTCTATTATGTTTCCAAGCCTCTTTATGCCGATTTCTATCTTTCTTTCGATCTGGTTTGTAAAGTTAAGGCGCATCGTATTATGCCCCTTACCGTCAGGCCTAAATACAGAACCGTGAACAAACAAAACGTTATTCTTAACAGAGTCGTCAAAAAGCTCCCTTGTGTCTATTTTCGAGGGAAGGGTCACCCACACATACATTCCGCCCTGAGGAGTTGTCCATTCACATCCTTTTGGAAAATGTTTCTCAATGGATTTTAGCATAACATCCATTTTCTTTTTGTACATTTTCTTTATTTTTTTCAATTGCTTTTCTATAAGGCCCTCTCTTATGTATTCGTAGGCTATGTACTGAACATAGGAATTTGTGCAAAGATCCGCTGCCTGCTTTGCAATGCATATCTTCTTTATCCTTTCAATATCGGCTATAACATATCCCAACCTAAAACCAGGAGCTAGGGTCTTTGAAAAGGTGTGTGTGTAGATAACTCTGTTGTTCTTGTCCATGCTCTTTATGGACCTAACAGGCTTTCCAGAGTATCTAAGGTCAGAATAGGCATCGTCCTCCAAAATAAACAGGTCATGCTCATCTGCAATCTCCAAAAGATGCTTTCTTCTCTCATTAGACATTGTAACTCCTGTTGGGTTTTGGAAAGTGGGCACAGTGTATACAAAGTCCATCTTGCGCCTTTTTATTCCCTTGAGGCTTTTTTCTAACTTTTCTGTTATCATACCTTCTTCATCCATTGGAATGCCGATGTATTTTGGCTGGTAGCAGTTGAAAGCAATAAGAGCTCCCAAATATGTGGGGGACTCCAAAAAAACATAATCATTGGGATTTAGAAATATCTTGGCTGTTAAATCCAAGACCTGCTGTGAGCCAGATGTCACAATGACGTTTTCAACATCGCATTTTATTCCATCTTTTCTGCTTTTCTTGACTATCTCTTCTCTTAGTTTATAGTAGCCTTCAGTGGAACAGTATTGCAAAGCATCAGGACCGTGCTCATTTAGAACCTTGTTTGAAAGTCTTTTTATCGTGCTTACAGGAAAAGAATCAGGGCTTGGCATGCCGCCTCCGAAGGATATCATTCCCGGCTTGTGCAGAAGCCTTAGCATCTCCCTTAACTCGGATGCTTTCATCCTTTTTATGCGGTCAGCATATTTCATATTTTAGTTATCTTCTTCCGGCTATATAATTATAAGCAGGCTCAATAATTATTATGGCAAACCTGATAGAGTGTTATGATGTCGGCGGGACCAACATCAGGGGGGCTATTTTTGAAAGCAGCGGAAAAGTTCTAATGACATCGCGTTGCAAGACAATAAGAAAAAACAAGCTTTCTTTCATAAAGCAAATAGAAAAGATGTCCGAGCTCCTAAGAAAAAGTATTTCCAAGAACTGTAAAATAAAACTTGTGACAATAGCGCTTCCGGGTTATGTTGAAAAAAACATTCTGATAAATGCTCCGGTTTTTGGCATAAAAAATTTGGATGTTGCCAAAAAACTGAAAAGAAAAATAAAAGAGCCTATATTCATAATAAACGACGTGAAAGCTGCAACAAGGGCCGAGTTAAAATTCGGGATAGGAAAAACAACGAAAAACTTTTACGTTTTGACAATAAGCACGGGCATAGGCTCAGGTCTTGTTTTGGACAAAAAAGTTGTAAATAATTTCTATGGGGAATTCGGACACGATGTGTTGGAAAGGGACCCAAAAAAGGCTAGGCTTTGCAACTGCAAAAAGAAAGGCTGCTGGCAGGCTATGGCAAGCGGCTATGCTTTGGAAAAGATAAAAAAACCTAACGAATCTTGGAAAGACTTTTACAAAAAAAACAAAAAGATAACAAAACAAGTAAGAGACTATAACGCTCACGGAATAGGAAACATGCTCAACGCTTTCTCTGTAGACAAAATAGTTATAATGGGCTCCATGGGAATTGAGCAGTTCAAAAAAATAGTGCCGAATAGGAAAGAAATAGAAAAATATACGTACATCAAAGTCCCAGAAATTGTTCCAACAAAGCTTGGAGACACAATAGGTCTTTTGGGAGCTTATATTTTTGCTCTTGAAAAGACAAGTAAATAGACTTAAGACATTCCAATAACAACTATTCTTATGAAAATCAAGAAGGACTGCAAAGAATGCGGGGTTCCGCTCAAGGACTGGCAAGCAAAACAGGATTATGATCTTTGTTTGGAATGCTACAACGAAAAGCAAATAGAAAAGAAGAAATCAACGCACGAGGTTCTAGGAGAGATGGCATCAGAAGAGGAAAATGAAAAAATGCTAGAAGACGAAAGTGAAAGAGATACCCAAACAGAAGATGAAGTCGACAAGGGCGTAGAAGAAATTGACGACGAAGATTTGGGCTATGGAAGCGGTCATCTTGAAGAGGATTTGCAAGGCGAAGAGGACGAAGATTAGGTTTTTTTCTTAATTTTTAATTATCTTTAAATACTTTTTTTAGCAACTATAGGTATCAACTTTATCTAGAAATATGTTTAACGAGTTAGAGAAATGATAAAAATGGCAGAAAATAAAAAATCGGAAAACAAATCACATAATACAACACACAAACCGAAAAAAAATGTAAACAAGTGGAAGATAATTTCTTTGTCATTGATAGTATTGCTCTGCGTGAGTGTTTTTGTCACAGTAGGACTTGGCACCAGCGGATCAATGTCAAAGATAAGTTCTGAAGAAGCTTCTGACATGGCTGTTGATTACATAAACAACAACCTAGTTCAAGCAGGAACAGAAGCATCCTTCCTTGCAATAGAGGAAACAGGAGACGGCTTGTATAACGTTACGGTATATTATTTGGAAAATGAGATACCGGTCTACGTGACACAGGACGGAAAGTACATGTTCTTGTCAGCTCCTTTGGATTTGTCTGAGGACCTATCAACAACAGAAGAAACAACGCAGCCACAGGCAACTGAGGTCACACCAACAGCAAGACCAACGGCTAACGCCTTTGTAATGTCTTACTGTCCATATGGTCTACAGTTCCTCAAGGCTTACGTGCCTGTAATCGAGCTTCTAGGCGACGAGGCTGATTTGCAAGTCAACTTTGTGCACTACATAATGCATGGTGAGAAGGAAGTAACGGAAAACACCAGAATGTACTGCATACAAAATGAGCAAAGTGAAAAATTCACAGACTATCTAAGATGCTTTGTTGAGGCAACAGATTCTGCGTCATGTATAACAAGTGTGGGCATAGACGAAGGCATGCTAAACACATGCATGGAAGAAACAGACGAGCTTTTTGATATAACCAAAAATATCCAAGAAAGCGAAAGCACATATCCCCCGTACCTTGTTGACGCAGATTTGGCAAATCAGTTCGGAGTTGGCGGTTCCCCTACCTTCGTTTTGAACGGAGTAACAGTAAGCGTCAGCAGATCCGCAGAAGCCATAAAGCAGGCTATATGCTCAGCTTTCATCGAGCCTCCAGCAGCATGTGATCAAACACTTAGCACAGTAGCAGAGCAGGCAGGAGCCGGAGCAATAGGCGCAGGAACTGGAAGCGACACAGGCGCCACTTGTTAGTTCTTTTTTACCCTTTTCTTTTATTATTCTCTTTTTTTCTGTCAAGAATATTTTGCAATAAAAATAAAATAGAAGAATGGAAAAAGAACTAGTTTATTATTTCTTGGCAATTGCTTTGTTTAGGTCTTTGACTAATTTGTCAACGTCAACACCGTGAGCGTTTGCCCCGTCCTCTATTGTCTCACTTGGAGCCAAATGACACATTGCGCATCCCATGCCGCTCATCATAAAGACCTCTACAGACTCTGGATGCTTTTTTACAACATCCCCAAGATTCATGTCTTTTGTTATCTTTGCCATAAAATCACTCTATCTTTATGCACTGCACAGGACAAGTGTTGGCCGCATCCTCATTGCAACCAACATCATCAACTGAAAGCTCGAAATTGTCACCAGATTTCTTAGAACCCTTCAAATGAGCCTTGCCGTCGTCTGCCATCTCCCAAAAGTCAGGGCATACAGCAGCGCAAGCTCCGCATCCAATGCATTTTTCCTTTTCGTGAATTACTTTTGACATGCTTATTCTACCGCTTTGCAATTTATAAATCTATTGAAATCAGAAATTGTTCAAAAGCTCTTCCTCAAGCTTGGTGGTCTTGTGCTTCTTTTCCGTATTTTCAAGATTCTTCTTTATTCTCTTGTGCTCTTTTTCCAAACCTGCAGGTATTTTCATTTTCTGCTTTAACATGTAATCGTAAATCGCCTCATGCAAAGCGTCAGCTGCCAGAACAGAGCAGTGCGCCTTTATCGTAGGGACCTTGCCGGACTTTTTGAGTATGTCCTTGCTTGTGGTCTTTATAGCATAGTTCAAGGTCTTGCCCTTGACCATCTCGGTTAGCATGCTGCTAACAGCTATGGCAACAACGCAGCCAAATGTCTGGAACTTTATGTCGGAAATCTTGTTCTTGTCTACCTTGATGTAAAACATCATCACGTCCCCGCATACAAGATTGCCGACCTTACCGATACCGTCAGCATCCTTTATCGTGCCGATATTTTTCGGATTCTTGAAATGCTCCATTATCTCTTTTGGGTATGGTCCGTTCATATTATCACTTTAAACATCTATTGAACATGTATCTCCTGTTTCACAAGGGGATTCTATCATGAATGAAATAAACAAAACAAAAAGGTATATTGAAATTATGGTTGTCACAACCCCTATGACTATGAGAGTTATCTCAAAATTTCTCTTGTTGTGAAGAAACCTGCCTATTCTTGGCATCTTTCTTTCAGTAAACCACATGGAAACAGCAAGCCTCATCCTGTTATCAAAGGATGCCGAGCAGTCCTTTCTCTTTAACTTGTCAACAAAACATCTCCACCCGTCCTTTATGTAGCTCCTGTATTTTGGAAAGAAAATACCCATTACACCAAAATATGCAAGCAATACAAGACATGGTATGCAAAAAAACACCATAACAATCAATCCTTAAATGGGCTTATCATCCTTAAGTTTTTTACTATGCCTGGCAGAATTTCCAATACATAATCGATGTCTTTATCTTTCGTATCTTTGCCAAGCGAAAGCCTAAGCGAACCGTGCGCTTGGTCGTGTTTAAGACCAATGGCAGTTAGTACGTGGGATGGTTCCAAAGATTTAGAAGAACACGCAGAACCTGTTGAAGCATCAACGCCTTTCATATCCAAATGCAAGACAAGCGCCTCGCCTTCTATAAATGAGAATGAAAAGTTGGTATTGTTTGGAAGCCTTTTGGTGGGATGACCGTTAAGCCTTGAATTTTCTATTTTCAAAACGCCCTCTATTAACCTGTCTCTTAGCTTGGTTAACTTCTTGGCTTCATCTTTCATTTCTTTCATTCTTAGTTCAGCTGCCTTTCCAAAACCCACAATGCCAGGAACATTTGATGTTGACGACCTAAGCCCGAATTCATGTCCGCCCCCATGCAAGATCGGATCTATCTTGACACCCTCTCTTATGTAAAGAGCCCCAACGCCCTGGGGACCGTACATCTTATGCGCATTGACTGTGACCAAATCAAGGTTCATCTTATCAACATCAATCGGTATCTTGCCAAAGCTTTGCGCAGCGTCTGTATGAAAATAAACTTTTTTCCTCTTGCATATCTTGCCTATCTCCTCTATTGGCTCGATTGTGCCTATCTCGTTGTTGGCATGCATTATGGAAACAAGTATTGTCTTGTCTGTTATTGCCTTTTCCACGTCATTTGGATCAACCAGACCGTACTTGTCGACATCAAGATAGGTGACCTTAAAGCCTCTTTTTTCCAGCCAGCGAGCGGAATTGAGAACGCAGTCATGCTCTATTTTGGAAGTTATTATGTGATTGCCCTTGTCCTTGTTTGCAAAGGCAATTCCTTTCAAAACAGTGTTGTTTGACTCTGTGGCACTGCCTGTAAATATGATTCTTAGCGGTTTGGCTCCCATAAGCTTTGCAACCCTTTCTCTTGCATCATCTATTGCCGATTTGGCTGCTCTTCCCGAAGAATGGACAGACATGGTGTTGCCAAAATCCTTGTTAAAATAAGGCTTCATCTCCTCAAGAACCCTTTGGTCAACAGGAGTTGTGGCAGCATAGTCCAGATAGATTTTTTTCATTTTTCCACTTAACAAATTATAACACTGTTATATATTTAAATCTTTTTCAAATATGAAAAAGCCCCAAAACATGTGACCAATGTAAAGCTTTATAAAAGTTAAAGCAAAAAAATTGCTATGCCTTATGAACAATTCCTTTCAGCTGGCATGCACATCGGCATGAAGCAGCAAACAAAGGACATGGAAAGATTCGTCTACAAGTTAAGAGACGACGGACTAGCAGTTCTTGACCTTAAAACAATAGAGAAAAGAATAAAGCTAGCAGCACAGTTCCTCTCAAGATTCGATAGGATAATGGTTGTTTCCAGAAAGTTCGTGGGCTGGAAGCCTGCAACAAAGTTCGCAGAGGTTGTTGGCGCAAAGGAATTGACTGGAAGATTTTTGCCAGGAACAATAACAAACCCCGCATTCCCTGGTTACTATGAGCCAGAGGTATTGCTTGTTACAGATCCCCTAATGGATGCGCAGGCAATAAAGGAAGCAGGCAAAATGAGAATACCGATTATTGCTTTAAGCGACACATGCAACGAGACAGGGCTTATTGATTTTGTGATACCCATAAACAACAAGGGAAGAAAATCCTTGGCAATGGTGTATTATCTTCTTGCAATGGAAATAGAAAAGTGCAGGGGCAAGATAAAGGAAGACGAGGAATTCGCCCACAAGCCAGAGGATTTCGAAACCGAGGACAGGCGCAAGAGACGCGAAGAGTAATTTTTTCTAAATATTTAAAGCTGTGTTTTTAATTATTATACAGTGATAAAATGAGTGAAGTATATTGGGAAGATGGTAAAAAGGATATTATACAAGCAAGATGGGCATTCATTGAGTATAAAACTCAAGAAGAAGCATTTCAAGCAGTGAAGAATGCTCTTGAGGAATTAGGTCACAAAAACCTTCCTGTCGGTTTTGAAAAAGAAGACGATTTCTATTTCAATCGTCTAATGTATAAAAAAAAGGTACCAAAAGAAAAGGGTTTGATTAGAAAAAATGAGGAAATAGTAGAAGAAAAATCTTATGATAAAACTATTAAACTTGTAGAAAGTGGCAATAAAATCTTTTTGAAATTAGATTTGCATGACCAAAATCGATATGGTGTGATTTGTGATTCTAACATAGAAAATATGGAAATTAAAAAAATTCTTGAAGAAAAGAAAAAAACAAAATCTTAAAATTTGTTTTCTACCTATTTTTTATTATGAATTTAAGAAATGCTGTTTTTTCTGGAAGCTTCTATAATGACAATCCAATAAAGCTCAAAAAAACAATTGACAGCTTTATTTCGAACTGCGAAAAAAGGCAAACTCTAGGACTTGTTGTTCCCCATGCAGGATATATTTTCTCTGGAAAGACAGCTTGCATAGCATACAGCGCTGTTAAGAAAGATTTCGACACGATCATTCTTTTTGGAACCAACCATAACAGTCTAGGTTCAATCGATGTTTCAAATGAAGCTTGGGAAACGCCGCTTGGAATACTAGAGCCTGACATAGAACTAATAGAAGAAATTACAAAGGATTTTTCTATAAAGCAAAGCAATGCTCCCCACCAAATAGAGCATTCGATAGAAGTGCAACTTCCGTTCATCAAGCATGTTTTCGGCGATGTAAAAATAGTCCCGATATCAATGAACCCTTACTATTTTGATTCTGAATCTTGTGAGTATGTTGGCAGCAAGGTGGCTTTTGCTGTAAAAAAACTTGGAAGAAAAGCTCTTTTGGTTGCAAGCAGCGACTTTACCCACTACGGAGCATCCTACGGCTTTGAGCCGTACAGAGGCTCTAAGAATGTTTTGGAAAAAATAAAGGAAAACGACATGGCTTTGGTGGATCTTATAACAAAGCTAAGACCAGAAAGTGTGATAGATTTTGTGGAAAAAAACAAAATGACTGTATGCGGCTATGGCCCAATAGCCGCCATGCTTTTTGCTGCAAAACAGTTGGGAGCAAAAAGCGGCAAGCTCTTGGACTATTCCACCAGCTTTGACGTTTCCAAGAACAAAGAGGCTATAGTGGGCTATGCGGGAATAGCAATTTATTAAATTCCTTTTTCTAATATTAGGCTATGGAAGAATTGATAAGAAAGCACGCTTTAATTAACGCTTCTGAATACAACGGCAAGGCAAACACCCAGGCTGTTTTGAGCAAGGTGCTAGCTGAAAAGCCTGAGCTAAAAAAAGAGATAGCTAAGGTAGGCAAGACAGTTTCACAAATAGTAAAGGAAGTAAATTCTTGGCCACTAGAAAAGCAGCAAGAGGAACTAGCAAAATTTGGCAAGATAGAAAAGCCCAAGAAAGAGGAAAGAGAAGGTCTTCCAGAACTACCGAATGCTGTAATGGGAAAGGTTGTGACAAGATTTGCGCCAGAACCCAACGGCTATCTTCATTTGGGCCATCTAAAATCAGCATTCCTAAGCTATCTTTACGCAAAAAAATACGATGGCAAAGCCTTCCTGAGATTTGATGATACCAATCCGGTAAAGGAAAAGAAGGAATATTATGATGCCATAAGAGAGGACCTGAAAACTTTCGAATTAAAGTTCGAAAAAAAGGTCCTCGAGTCTGACTATATGGAAAAGTTCTACGAATACGCAAAAGATCTGTTCGAACAAGGTCATTTTTATGTTTGCACATGCCCGCAGGAAAAAATAAAGGAATCAAGAGCAAAAGCGAAAGCTTGTCCTTGCAGAAAAAGAAGCGTTGAGGAAAATCTCAAGCTTTGGGAAAGCATGCTAAAGGACGCAAAGCAGGGATCAATGATAGTTAGGCTAAAAACAGACCCTGCGCACAGAAATCCCGCCATGAGAGAGCCTAGCATGCTAAGGATAATTGATGCCGCCCATCCTTTGAAAGGCAACAAATACAGGGTGTATCCGATGTATAATTTTGCTTGCACTGTCATGGACCACGAGCTTGAGGTAACGCATGTTATGAGAGACAAGGGCTTTGAGAACGATGCAAAGGTGCAGGAGTTTATCTATAAAATTTTCAAATGGAAGATTCCGGAAAATATCCAGTTCGGTAGGCTAAAGACAGTTGCCGGAATTCCCATGAAGAAAAGGAAATTAATAGAAATGATAAAGGCAGGAGAACTAAGCGGATTTGAGGACATAAGGATACCAACTCCAAGAAACCTGATAAAGAAAGGCTTTAGGCCAGACACCATCAAAAGGCTAATAGAGGAAATCGGCCCAAGCAAGAACGATGTCAACATAAGCTTTGACAAGCTGGAAAAATACAACCGCCAGCTGATAGATTCAATTTCCAACAGGTATTTTTTTGTGAAAGAGCCAGTTGAAATAAAGCTAGACAAGGTATTGGAAAAATTTGTCAAGGCGCCTCTTCTTCCAGACAAGGAAGATATGAGAAGCATTCCGGTTTCCGATAGAATTTTTGTTGAAAAAGAGGATTACGACCAAAACAAAGGCGAGGAAGTTAGGCTCATGCACCTATGTAATGTGATTTTAGACAAGAAAGCCAAAGTCACGGGAACTGAGCTAAAGGATGTTCCAAAGCTGCACTGGGTATCCGACAACGTCAAGATAAGAATAATAATGGCGGACGGCAAGGAAGTTAAAGGCTTAGCAGAGCCTGAAGTAGATGTTGTCAAACCAAATCAAACAGTGCAGTTCGAAAGAGTCGGCTTTGCAAGATGCGAGAGAAAAGGTCTTTTCTACTTTGCCCACAAGTAAATTTAAATACTTTACAAATAGATGATATTAAAAAATGAACTAATGAAATGAGGTGATGATATGGATGATAACAAGGCTCTACACATAGTAGAGATAGCTAAAAATACGGGAAAGGTAAGGATTGGCACAAACGAGGCAACCAAGGCAATCGAGAGAGGCATAGCCAAACTCATTGTAATAGCAGACGATGTGCAGCCCAAAGAGGTTGTAATGCACTTGGAGCCACTTTGCAACGAGAAAAAGATCCCGTTCTTACACGTAAAAAGCAAGCTAGAGCTCGGAAGAGCAGCAGGCATAGACGTTTCCACAGCAGCAATAGCTGTTGCAGAAGCAGGGGATGCCAAAAGCGACATCGAGGCTCTAAAAAAGTGATTTAAATGGCAGGACCAAGCGACGCAATCCCAGCAGAAGTAGTTCAGCTACTTGGAAGGTCTGGCATAAAGGGCGTATCCCAGGTAAGATGCAAGGTCGTTGACGGCAAAGACAAGGGCAAGGTCCTTGTAAGAAACGTCGTAGGACCAGTAGCACTAGGGGACGTTTTGATGCTTAGGGAAACTGAGATGGAGTCGTCTGGAACTTTGGATGTGAGATAATGAAATGCACGTTTTGTAAAGAAACAATTGAGCAGGGAACTGGAAAGATGTACGTAAAGACAGACGGCAAAGTGTTCTACTTTTGCTCAAAGAAATGCGAAAAGAACATGATCTTCCTTGGAAGAGAGTCCAAGCACACAAAGTGGGTTGCCAAAAAGAAAGACAAGGAGTAATTCTCCGTTCTTTATTTTTTATCACCTAGTCCTGGGAAGGTACAAATTTCTCTGTCTTGGAAATTCTTCTTTTGAACTAACATGAATTCCGTTAGGAAAAAAATAACATTTCTTTTCATCTACTATTTCCTCTATTCTAATAGGACAACCATATTTTTTTCTCAATGTCTTGGAATCTTCGGGCCTTTTCGCATAGGCAGCATCCAAAGGTCCAACAAGTTTTTTGAGCTTTTTTATGGTATTTTTATCAGAAGAAACCATTAACGCTTCCACCATAGGTTCCTTGCCGAAAAAATCAAAATATATGTCAGCCAGCTTGTTTACCATAGGCCACTTTTTATTGTATTTCATCGGCCTATACGTGCCTTCTATCTTTTCTTTTGTCCACCTTTGAGCAATGCGCTGGTCAACACTAAGGTCAAACTCGCTTTCTTCTATGTCTTCTACTATTTCATCCCTTCTAGGAAAGGCGAAGGGCTTTATTAGCACAATGCCTTTTCTTACAATATCTCCCTTTTCCATATCTCTGATAAGTTTTAAATCTATAAAAACGGAATTTATTTTATGATTCTGGGAATTGACAAGGTTCTTGAGCTGATAAAATCTAAAAACCTAATAGAAGGAATAGACCCAAACAACCAGAACTTTGAGGGCTGTGGTGTTGACGTAAGAATAGGGGAGCTCTACGAGATGGAGGAAGGCGACGGCTTTTTGCACATCAACACTAGAAAGTCCCCGAATTTCAAGCTCATAGCAAAGTTCGATGAAAAAAACCCAGCAAAAATAAAGCTGGAAAGGGGCAAAACGTATTCTGCAAAGACAATTGAAAAGATAAACACACCAGAAGATTTGATGGGCTGGTTCATACCAAGAGGAACACTCTACAAGTGCGGCATAACAGTGCAGGGCATAAGAACAGACCCGGGTTATTGCGGCAACTTTACCTTTATCATGACCAACAACTCGAAAAGCGACTTTGAGGTCGAGATGGGCGCAAGAATAGCGTGCATGGTGTTCCACAAGGTGGACGGCAAGGCCAACATGTACAAGGGCCAGTGGCAGGGTGGACGAGCTTTCATACCAGAAGAGGAAAAGCAGATAATAACAAAAGAGAAAATATAGTTGCAACCCTTGGTGGTAACAAACATTTTTCTTGTTTCTCAATCGTTTTTTGTCGTGGTTAGGTTTATAATTGGACGAACCAATAAATATCTTCGGGCCGAAAGAATGCACAGTGTTTTCATGAGATTCGGTGGAACGTGTCCTCTTTTGAAGCTGAGAAACAAAAACGAATTCATGAGGCTCCAGATCGAAAGCTTCTACAACAGAAAAATCAGCATGAACACAAAGGAACTAAAAAAGGAGTTCTGCAGCAATGTCTGCAAGAACATATTTTGCTAAGGTAATTCAATGAAAAATACTTACAGCAGTGGCAACGGCGGACCATTTACTTGTCCAAATAAAAAAATAGCCAAATACAAACAAAACGGTAAAATAGATACATCTTACTGTTTTCAAGAATGCCCTTATGGTTTACGATGTTAAAACAGGAGCTTATATCAGACCTCAGAATTTTCGGCCTGAGCGAATACGAGGCAAGGGCCTTTCTAGCCCTTTCCATCCACGGCCCCCTTTCTGCTTCTATTCTTTCCCAGAAAAGCAGGATACCCCAGTCCAAGATATACAACGTCATGAGAAAGCTTGTAAACAAGTCCCTAGCAGAGGGCCAAAGCTCCAAGCCCCAGCGCTTTAGGGCAGTTAAAACCGAGCTTGCCTTCAGGAAAATGATAGATGCCAGAAAAAGCGAGATAGAGAAGCTAAACAAGAAAACCAGCATGATAGTAAGCCAGCTAAAGCCGTTCCAGAAGAAAAAGGAAAACCTTGGCATGTGGACGGGCAGGGGCAGGCAGGCATTTCTTGACAAAGCAGCCGATATGGTCTTAAGGTCAAAAAAGGAGGGAATGGCAACAACCTCCAGGTTCTCTCGAAATTCTTTGCTAGATAGTGCCTATTCAAAGGCTCTGAAAAGGGGAATTAAGATAAGGATAATAGGGACATCAGAGCTTGACGAGTCAAAAATTGCCAGGGCAAAGTGGTACAAAAAGCAGGGAGCCAAGATAAGAATACTTCCAATGGATGTGCATCCAAGAATCGGCATTGTTGACAAAAAGGAGATGTGCATGAGAATAGACAACCCCTTGGAATCAGACTTTTTCTGGAGCAACTCACCTGCCATGATCAATGTCTTTAGAACTTATTTTAACGAGCTTTGGAACAAGGCAAAGAAATTCTGATACGAACAAATTACTTCTTGTTTTATATACCGACTTATTCAAAATAGAATACATGGAAAGGTTTTTTTCCAAATTAATGAAAAGGAATAAAATAACGGCTTTTCTAGAACTGGGAAGACCTTGGAATAGCCTCAGTGTCATTCTTTTGTCGCTTCTGGGCTTCATACTATATTCTTCTTCTATCGAACTATGGTCTGTTTTTGTTTTAACTGTTGTGGTTTTTTTAATTTACAACGGTAGTTCTGCTATCAATGACCTTTTTGATATGAAAGTGGATTCCATAAACATGCCATTCAGACCCCTTGAAAGAGGTTCGATAAAGGCAAAAGATGTCATGATTTTCTGTGCATTATGCTATGTTTTAGGAAACGCTATTGCTTTATTGATATCGTTTAATTTCTTTGTTTCAATATTGATAATGAGCACTGTTAGCATATTCTATTCTGCTCCCCCAATTTCACTAAAAGACAGAATATTTCTAGGCAATCTCGGATTAGGGTTTGTCTCAATGTTCACTACTTTATATGCAGGTTATGTTATGTCCACAAACAGTCTGATAATGAGCAGCCAACTTTTGCTTCAGGCAACTTCTTTGACTTTGTTGTTTTCCTTCTTCTCAATACTAAAGGATTTCAAGGATATAGGAGGGGATAACATACACGGTAAGAAAACAGTTGTAACAAGACTAGGAGCGAAAAAAGCATCAATGCTAAATATATTGGGAACTTCTGTTTTCTTCCTAACAACTATTCTTATTTTTTATCTTACGTCATTCCAGAATTATTTTTTTGTTTTAATCTCAAGTGTAATATTTTTGTTAATACTAATACCATTAACAAAGATATACAAAAATCCGACACAAGAAACAGGAGAAAAATATTGGGGAATGGGAAGGCTAATATTTCTTTTCTTTCTTCTGAGTCTTTTTGTTTTCTAGGGCTTTATTTCCTTGTAATTTATCTCTTTGATAAACTTCTTTTGCTCTTTGAGAAGATAAGGCAAATCAAGCTGAGCTTTGACAAATTTGCTGAATTTTTTCTGCTTCAAAACTTCAGTGGCACCGTTTAGGTGTATGCAGTATTTACCATTAACAGCCTTACATTCAGTCTCAATAGTGTTAATTATTCTTTCATGAACAGGAGAACCCCCGCCTGCATTGAATCCTCTAAGAACATGATCAACGGGCTTTTTTGAAGGGAAAAACTTTTCTGCTATCGGGTTGTTTAATATCTTGAAATAAGCATATTTTGCAGGAACAAAATCCAAGGTCTGATAATCACCAAATCCTGCAGAAGAAATTATCTCCATCGCTTCGTTGTATCTTTCCTCAAACCTGCTCATGGAATAACGCTGCGCCACGTTTCTCATGAAAATAACGCCCGCTTTCCACGCATCCAAATAAACTTCCATTTTATCACGCCTTTTTTTGGCTATTTCTTTTGTCAAATGAATATAGAATTCTATTGGAACAAAAACCATGGGCTCCTCTAGAAAAACGATTCTGCCTTCTTCGAATTTTAGCTGTTTAGAAACTAATAGTTTTGTTATTAAGGAAATGCCCATTTCCTTCACTTCATTAATACTCTTCTTTCTTCTCTTTTAACTTCTATGCCTTTGTTGGATATTTTCATAGGAAACCAAGCATTAGCATGATTAGTTCTTCTCATCTTCCTAACCTGCAAATTAACAAATTCCTCTCCGCCTATGCCAACATATCTCAAAATAATAACACCGTCAACTACAAACTCTTCCACACCAAACTTGGCTAGCTGGGTTGCCTCCTCTGGCAACTCTGAGGTAATAACGCTTGTAACCCCGATATCTTTCAAACCGTTAAGAAGCTTGAATAGCTGCTTTCTTATCTCAAAGGGCTCCTGGTAGTACATACCGAAAATAGCAGTGGAGTCGATTGCCACCCTTTGAACGTTCTTTTGTTTTATCTCGTCAAGTAAAGGAGAAGTAACATCCGTCATCTGGAAAGGGTCCTGGTAAACCAAAAACAGCTTCTTGTCGTCAATAAACGGCTGGAAATCCCAACCAAACCTTTTGACATCGTCCATGATGTCCTTTGGCCTTTCCTCTAATGTGATAAACATGCAAGATTCGCCCTTCTGTAGGCCCTCCCAGATGAACTGAGAGCAGAATATTGTCTTTCCAGTACCTGCTGCACCAGAAACCAGAGTAGTAGAACCCTTGAAAAAGCCGCCCTCCATCAGACCGTCCAGACCAGGAATACCAGATGGCATTCTGTCAAAGTCTGAACTGCTAGAAGAACCTTTGTCGGAAGCTTTCTTTTTTGGCATATTAAGAAATTATTAGAAACCTTCTATATAAATCTAATCAGCTATCATGATAGGTTTTGCCAAAGCATTGGCAGGAAGAGGTTTTTTGAATTTTACCTTCAAAGTGCCCTTTCTACCGTGAAGACCTGTGACATGACCAACGTATTTCTTGCCCTTTGCATCGGTCCAGACTGCTTTTTTGCCTATGAACTTGCCTGCGTCTCTCTTAGATTTAACAGTAGGAACATCTACTAGAACTTCCTTCGTATAAGCTATGTGGTAATTTACTATAACTCCTGTCGGATCCATTACAAACACCATGTTTTAACCAACTCATCACTACGTCCTTTAAGATAAAAGACGTTACGATATTTATACTTCCCTTCACGTGAAATCGTACTCAATAATTAGTCCCTATTAATATTTAAAGCTAAGTTTTTTACTATAGAAGTATAGTTAAATTCATTTCGACTTTTGAGGCTTCTTTTTGGTTTTTCTGGCCTTTTTGACCTTCTTTGGAACATTGCTAACCTCTTTTGCTGTTTCAAGCTCGTTTTTTGCAGATTCCATCACATCATCAGGAGTTTTAGGCATTGGGCTTTCAATTATCCTGGAAACATCTGAAACAAACCTTCTAACATACTCCTTGTTCATGTAAATTTCCTTGTCTGATATCTTTTCTAGCTCATTGTCCTCAAGCTTTCTTCTCATCTCAATGACTTTGCCGAAAAGCTCAGAATAATTGGGATTAACAAGCCCGCTTTCAACAAGATATTTCTTGAAGGCCTCGGGCAGTTTCTCAGGCTCCTTGGGCAGCTTCTTTAGATTTTTTAAAGCCGCAGCAGAGGCATTGACCATAACATCATAGTTCTTCTTTATGGCGTACGTCTTCCTGTCGGTTTCCAGTTTTTTAAGGAGTTTCTCAAATCTTTTGACATATTTCTCGGTTTTCTTTATCCACTCGTCAACTTCCTTCCCGGAAATGTCTTTTACTTCCTTGTACTCGACCTTCTTCCTAAAGACATTGACATCCTCAAGCATCTGGGCGTACTCTTCCTCCAAAAGCCCTGTCTCAACAAGATGCTCCCTTACCTCTTTGGCAGAATTCTTAGGAGACGGGGGTCCCACGCCGACATACATTAAAACAGCCTGAGCAGCATCAAGCATGGCATAGTAGAGGTCCTCTGCTATTATGTAGAGCTTGACGCTCTTTACCCTTGTTATTCTTTTGGGAACTCCCTCCATTCTCATGTGGGCAGCCTCAGGGGTTATTGGGAACTCGCCCCATTCCAAAAGCTTTCTCATGGGTATGAAAAAGCCGGTGTCGTAGATGGCATAGCCGTTCCTTATTATATTGAAAAACAAGGGATTGGTGTATCTTGTGCCCTTGATGAACTCGGTAAGCGCAAGAATTGGCTGGGGATGAAGCCTTGGATCAATAGAAGAAGCCACCTTGTATAGGTCGGCATTTATCTTCTCTCGTATGTCGTCAAACTTTTTCAAAGGCATCTTGGTGTCGTCAAATATGATATAGACATCGACATCCGATTTGCCTGTGCCCTTGCCGAACATGAATGACCCGAAAACAATAACAGACTTTACATAGGCCTTGAACATGCCAAGAACCCTGTCTTTAAACTCCTCTGCGGATTTTAGCCTTGTCTCAACAGAGAATTTTTTTAGTTTCTTCCCGACACTCTTAGCCATTTAACCACTATTTAGTAATTATTTTAAGTTTTATTTAAACCTTTCCTTGCCCCAAAGCTCAGCCTTGCCCTTGTTCTTGGCAGCAGTGCCAAGGAAAGTGTACTCCTCTTCAGGAACAGAAAACAGTCCCTTCAAAGGATCCAGTGCGTGCTCTCTTACAGCAAGCTCTTGTCTTCTCATCTCAGGTCCGTCCGGCCTTATGCCATAGAACTCCAAAGGCAGCTCCTTTGGAGCAATGCCCTTTTCAAGGAACTGCTTGATTAATCTAAGAACAAGAATTACCTGCTCTCTTGGATTGCCTGCCCTTTCAAATATCATCCAGGCATCATCCATTCCCTTTTGCCTTAGCTCGTATAGCCTCTCGTATATCCAAAGCTGCTCTTTTGAACCCAAAGGTATTGGCATGTGCGCTGGAACATGAGGAGTTGGGAAACCTAAGTGCAAAAGTTTCACACGCTCAGCTGCACCAGGAGGAAATGATTCTATTTCTTTTTTAGGGTCAATATTCTGAGATAACACATGCTCGAAATCAATGCAAACAGCAGCCCATTTGGATTTGATTGCCTGACATAAGAATATGAAATCCCTAGGTCTTATGATTCTAGACATTCCCTGAGTACCGCCACGACCCATCTCGCATTCGAATATGCAGTATATCTTGTGCTTTTCCATAAGCTTGCTAGGATTGTCCAAACCGTTCTTTGGCTGGAAATGTCCCAGTATGTACTTTGCAGAAACAGCAGGAACCCACTTTTGAAAGTTGTCTCTTTTTGTTAGGTCTTTGTCTTTTATTTTTTCTCCTACGATACTATTCCATAAAGAATCATTATTTTTTTGCATCCATTTTGCAATTATGTAATATGCTACTCTTTCCGGACCGTAAGAAAGATCGCTTGTACTTATTCTGTTGATAAAGGCCTCTTTAAGCCTTTCAATAACTTCTTTTTTTAGTTTTTCTTTCTCACCTTCTGAAGGCTCCTTTCCACCATATTGTTTCTTGTAATCATTTACTTCATCACGTAACCAGCTTTTTATAGCAATCTTGGGCGTGGTGTGCATGAATTCCCACAAAAACTCGTTATCTTCTTCCATTATCCAATCTTTAAGCCACTTGTTTTCTTCCAAGAATTTCTTCATAGGCCTTCCCCAAGGATCGACCAATTTGGTAGGCTGCAAATCCTTTCCAAGTCTTATGAAAGGTGTTGTCTGTGAAGGGTGAAAATTAACATACTTTCCTCCTAAATCACCACAGCCTTCGATATGTCTTACTAATCTGTCATGGGAATGGTAGTAATCGGCTTCTATTGCAGAATCAAGCATTTCCAAAGGCCTTTCAGAGCCACCATAGAACTCTCCGTGAAAACCGAAGGTTATGCCCAAGTCCTTAATCTTTCTCAAATTCTCTTTCACATTAGGCTCGTTGAATTCAGTAATAGCTTCCAAATCTACTTGAGTAAAATTAACACCCTCAAGACCTCCGGCGAAAATCTTTCTTGTTATGGTCATAAGGTTCTGCTTTTCCTTCTGGTCCACAAGACCAAAAGCACCGCTAGAAATGCCAACAACGTAACTCATCAGCTAACACCCATCTGAGATTTGATAAAACCCACTATACCGCCGTATTGGGCACCCGCAATGCTAAGATAGTTCTTTGTAACTCTGTCCTTGAAATCACTTTCATAGGGGCCATGTTTGAAAAACATGAATTTTTTCTTTGAAACTTCCGGCAATTTGAATTTTTTTGTAAAGTTGGTATATGCTTCTCGGTTTTCTTTGAAACCTTTTTTGAACTTTTCAAATTCGTTGAGCTCCTCTTTTTTCTTGAACGCTGGAAAATCAGCTGTGAGTATCTCGTCGAAAGAAACACCATTTATCCCTACGCCTAACATTTCGTCTATGTATCGTTCAAGTTCAATTTCTCTGCATTTCATTTCAAGCAATTTAACCAACAATACATTTTGTGATATAACAAAATTTCTTACAGTAAACGCAATGTCCTCCAATTCTCCAACTTGCAGCCTTGATCCAGACCTGAAAACATCAAAATCCAAAAACATGTAATAAAGCTCATAAGGATCAAGATTCATCTCTCTACTCTTCCATGTTTCCAATATTTCCTTTTCAACAATCTCGTCAGCAAGAGTTCTTTCTTCGAGCTGTGTTGATTTACAATCAGGATCTTGACATCTCACAACACCAGATGGGTAGTAATTACCACATTTTATACAATAATCTCTTTTGTTTGCCAACCATTTGTAAGTCTTGGCAAGACCTTTGCTTCCAAGAATAAGCTTATTTCTTGTATATTTATCATATGGATTTACAATGAATCCATTTTTTAACTCGGCAGCCGGCTTCATTCTCTCGACAGTCTTGAACGGCTTCCATGCAAACAACCTTATAAAATTGGAAAATGTGGACTGACCTGTTATATCAAAAAATGATTTAATGGATTCCCCCCTAGAACGGCTACCTTCCCCGCCAAGACGCGTCATCCTAAATCTTGTAATGTAGGGCTTTAGCCAATTTCTGTACTCTTCTATTGATTTTTTCCTGCCATGGACCAAACCTCTCAGATATTTGTATCTATCCTTGGCAGCCACTTCGAAGGTCTTTTTCCATTCGAGATAGAGCTTGTTTTTGGTAACAAGTATAACAGCCTCTGCATTCGAAATTCTTAATTTGTCAGAAACTTTCTTTATTTCGATATCACTTTCGTCAAGGCTTAGGAAATCTGCAATTATGGTTGGCCATCTTGGGGCTATGGACCTCATGCTAAGAGGCTGCCCAGGCAAATCAGTGTGAACATCAACCTGGTCAACAAACATAGACCTTAAGACATGCTCGTCCTTGCTGGCAAAGTATCCTATTATTTCCTGATACTTTCTTAGATCATGGCTCATGAGCTCATAGTCGGCAACAGACTGGGCAGCTGTTGCAAGGCCTGTTTTTATCGATGACTCTAGCATTTGCTTTGTTGATACTGTCCTATCATAATATTCCCTATTTGTTGGAGAAACATCTATCCACTCATCGGCTTTCACCACCTTCCATCCCAACTTGTCCAACTGAAAGAAAAGTAAGTAATAAAGCGCTGACGCAGAACCGGGTTTTCCTGTGAAATTCAATAAAGTGATTTGATTTACATTCTCCTCAAGCCCAGGTTCTTCCGATGGACCAGAGCAAAGATACAAACCTAGGGTATCAGGTTTTTTTACATTAACGAGCTTCTTTAATTCGAATATAGGCTTATCCATAAAATCATCCTGCTATTAACAATATTACTCCTATTATAGATAATACAATACCTATCAAAATACCAAACGAGGTCATGCCGTTTTGCTGATAATCAGACATGCCAGGGAAATACTTTAGTACAAGAAAACCAAAGAAAATAGATAACAGGCCCAGGATTCTTAAAATCATAATTAATAATTGATATAAAGTTTATAAAAACGTTTATCTAATTAATAGGTATGGTTTGGGCAAGAAGCAAGCTAATGATACATGACGACTTACTAAGGCCTGTCCCTAAAATGAAGATGAGCTTTAAGGGAGTAGACTCGAGAAAGTTTTACAAAGAAATATACAATCTTTTGCTTGCAAACTTTAGGGTTCATGAACATTCTGTTCAGGAAAAGGAATTTAGCTGGTCCAAAGGAAAGACTGAAAAATTCAAAATAAAATGGGAGCTAAACAAGGACCTGGACAAGTTCTCTTTCTATTGGGTTGAGGTTTCATTGGAAGGCGAAGCCTCCGGATCTTCGGGAAGCGCACAAATAAGCGTGGAAGGAGCTCTAAGAACAGAGTATCCGCAAGACACGAAATGGCAAAAGAGTCTTCTTTACGAATTCCTAAGAATGCTGTGGCACTCTTCATTCTACTCCTCGAAAAGGGACGAATATCTAAGAGAAGGAAGGTACCTTCTTTCAAGTTTTGTAAACGAAATAAGAGTTTTGTCAAGTGTCCAAAATGGTTAGCATAAAGCTTCAGGCCGATGTGCTGGCTCCGGATAGCATAAAGAAATTAAGCTTCACAGGTCATCATCCTTCAAGGTTCTTGAAAATAATACCAGGTCTTATGAAGAGCATCTTTAGGCTTTCCGGGTCAAAATTCTATGAGGACAAGATAAAATGGGACACTTCAACACCAAACACTGATTTTTATGGCGAATGGAGAGGCAACGATCCCCAAGATAACAAAACAAGTGTGTGGGTCAAAGTAAAGGTATTCGGTTCCCAGAACAGTGACAAGATGGGAAAAATAAACATAGAACTTTCTGCCATATTACAGACTAAATTTGAATATTCTAATTTATTGGAAAAAAGTCTTATGTTGCTATACTCGCGCCTTTTCTATTCAGAACAAAGAAGAGGTTATATAGTAAAAGCAAGAAGAAACATGGAAGAATTAGAAAACGAGTTAAAAAAAGAATTGCAAAAAATGGTGATTGAATGAGTATGCTAGATAGATTCAAAAAGAAAAAAGAAGAAGTGAGATTGTCCCCAGAATTATCAACAGGTCTGCCGGATGACCTTGAAAGATTCAGGCTTCCGCAACCAGAAGAGCCCAGATCGGACTTTTATGACAAGCCTTTGCAAATCCCAGAAGCTCCGGTCAGCGAGTTTAGGGGCAGTGCGGATAAGATGGACCTAGTGCTGCAAAAACTGGATACAATAGACACCAGGCTCAAGCTTATAGAAGAAAGAATGAAAAGGTACTGACTACTTTCTCTTCTTTGCTAACTTTCTGGCTTTTCTTTCTATTCTCTCCGAGCTCTCTTCCCTGACTTTCTTCTCGACTTCCTCTTCCAAACCGAGCTTTTCAACAAGTTCCTTGAACCTGTTTCTTATGGTAACCTCAGTTACGCCTATGGCATCGGCAATTTCCCTTTGCGTCCTCTTCTCGCCCTCAAGCACAGCGGCTATGTACAAGGCTGCTGCTGCAACGCCTGTTGGACCTTTTCCTGAGGATGCCTCTATCTTCTTTGCCTTCTTAAGGTACCTTATGGCTCTTGCCTGGACAGTGTCTGTAAGACCGAGCATTGATGCGAACCTTGGGACATAGTCCTTGGGCATAGCAGGAAGTATTCTCATACCAAGCTCTCTTGCTATGTACCTGTAGGTTCTTCCAATTTCCCTTCTTTCAACACCAGAAGCCTCTGCTATTTCCTCCAAAGTCCTGGGAGTTCCCATTTCCCTGCAAACTGTGTATAGCAAAGCAGCTATAACAGACTCCATTGATCTTCCTCTCACAAGTCCCCTGTCAACTGCCTGCTCGTACTTTTTGGCAACTTCCTCGTGAACAGACCTTGGAAGGCCTAGGAAAGAAATTAGTCTTTGAAGCTCTGAAAGGGCAAAAGATAGGTTCCTATCTTTTGACTCGACTAGCCTTTTCTGCCATTTTGTCAATCTGTAGTACTGGGCTCTTTTGGAAGGGGCCACCTTGAATAGCTCTCCTCTACCCCTGCCTATCTCGGTTGTAAGACCTTTGTCGTGTTTGGTAAAGGTCAAAGGAGCTCCGGCTCTTGTCCTTCTTGACATCTGCTCTTCGTCAAAAGCTCTCCATTCAGGAGAGGTGTCTATCATCTCGGCTTCTAAAACCAGACCACATTTTGCGCAAACAGTCTCTCCTCTTGACGGGTCCTCTCTAAAGTATTTGGAACCGCAATCCGGACAAACCTTTGCTTTTTTCGCAGTTTTTCTTGGCAATCAATCACCCTTAACAATATTATCATCAAGCAAGTAGCGTATCTTATTTTTATCATATTTACTGTAAAGTAGTAAATTACTACAAACTTGTTATTATTATTTATAATTCTAGGTGTATTTAAAGCTTTCGCTACTTTATAAACGAGCCCTAACCAATAATATATCAGATATTATGATACCCTTGGCATGCATCGAGAGAATAGCCAGAAAGGCAGGAGCCAGAAGGATATCTGCCAAGGCAATAAAGGAACTTGCCAAAACAACAGAGGAAATAGGCTTGGAAATAGCGCTTGAGGCCTCCCAGACTGCAAAACACGCCAAACGAAAGACGCTTTTTAGGAAAGACATAAGGCTTATTGCTGACAAGGGTTAGTTTTATATTGTTCTTTTTACCTTATTCTTTTCATGACAACAACAAGAACAACAATAAAAAACCTAAAACCTGGCAGATTCTGCGTCATAGACGACGAGCCCTGCAAAGTTCTTAATCTAACGACCTCTCACCCGGGAAAGCACGGGGGAGCAAAGGCAAGACTTGACGCTGTGGGCATTTTTGACAACAAGAAAAGGTCAGTAGTAAAACCAGCAGATTCTGATATTGAAGTTCCAATAGTGGACAAGAGAACAGGGCAAATAATCGCAATAACAGGTAACAGTGTTCAGATAATGGACATGGAATCATACGAAACATTCGAAGCGCCCATACCAGAAGAATTCAAAGGCAAGTTAGAACAAGGCGGAGAAATTCTTTACTGGATTCTAATGGGAAGAAAGATGCTTGTTCAAACAAAGTAATTATTCGTATCTTAAAGCTTCTACAGGCTCTAGATTTGCTGCTCTCCTAGCAGGCCAAAGACCGGAAATTATGCCTATGACAAGGGAAAAGCCAATGCCAAGCACTATCATCTCAGGAGTCACAGTAGCCTCAAAAGTGATTGGCAAAGCCCCAACGGCAAAAACGTTAATGATTCTAGATATAATGTAGCCAACAACACATCCAAAGGCCCCGCCCAAAAATCCAAGCAGACTAGATTCTATCAAAAATATCTCCATAACGTCATAGTTGGTTGCCCCTATTGCCTTCATCACGCCTATCTCCTTGGTTCTTTCCATAACTGAAATGAACATGGTGTTTGCTATGCCCACACCAGCCACAAGAAGAGAAATTGAAGCTATGCCCCCTAAAAAGAAAGTTATAACAGAAAATATGGAGGATGTCATCTCTGCTAGCTGCTCGCTTGTTATAGCTGAAATGGTATTGTCGCCATATTTTTTCTCAAGTTTTTTCTCGATCTTTTCCGCAACATCCTCTATGTCGTCAACATCAACAACTTGTGCATATATCATGGTAAGCGAGTTTTTGCCACCAGCCATATCTCTTAGATCGTCAAGACTTATGTATAGATTCTGATCGTCTTGCGTATTGCCAATGGACTTTAGGCTGCCTATGACCTTAAACTTCAAATCCTTTATGTAAATAGTGTCCCCAACGTTAACTTCATCCTCAAAAACATCATCAACGATCCTAAAGCCCACGGAAACAGTGCCCCTTTCGCCCTTTCTTGGAGACCTACCTTCATCTATCTCGAACAACTTCATCTCAAGAAACATTCTGTTATACGCTTCTGCTGTTCCTCCCATAACATAGGTGGTTATAACCTCATCACCATATCTTACAGGCAATGATTTCATAAGCAACCCAACAGCCATCTTCACACCGTTTACATTCTCTATTATATCGACATCATCGTCTGTCAGACTTTCTGATGTGAATGAAGAAAATGAAGACATTCCCCCGTCGGAACCTGGCATTATTATTATCTTATCTGTTCCCATTCCCTCAAGCTGATCTGTTATAGACTGCTCTAAACCCACGCCTATTGAAAGAAGGCTTATTATAGATGATATTCCTACGATTATTCCAAGCATAGTCAAAATCGAACTTGTCTTTCTGTGCTTTATTGTGTCCATGGCTATTTGGAAGCTCTCTTTTATCATATTATCTCCTCAAAGCATCAACCGGCTGCAGTTTTGCTGCTCTCCTAGCTGGCCATATTCCTGATATCATACCCACAACAACGGAAAAGGAAAGAGCCAAAATTATCATATCAATTGAAACAACAGCTCTAAAGGAAACAGGTATCACACTCCCAGCAAAAACCGTTATCACTTCGGATATAACAAAGCCCAAAACACAACCCAAAACGCCACCAAAGAATCCAAGCAGACTAGATTCTATCAAAAATATCTCCATAACGTCATAGTTGGTTGCCCCTATTGCCTTCATAATTCCTATCTCCTTGGTTCTTTCCATAACAGCAGTAAACATTGTATTTGCAATACCAAAACCAGCCACAACAAGAGCAATAGACGCTATGCCACCCAAAACAAAGGAGAGCAAATCTATTATAGAACCTGCGCTATCGGCTATTTGCTGACTGGTTGAAGCTTGGTAATAACCCTCGCCGTATCGGTCATCTAGCTCCTCTTCGATATCCTCGGCAATATCTTCAACAGCATTTACATCAGAAACTTTCACAAACATGACAGTTAGAGAATCCTTTGTATCAGTCATGGTCCTCAACTGTTCCAGGGGTATTATTATAGAATTGTCTCTTTGCGCGTTAGCAGAAGACTTTAGAATTCCTAGGACCTTAAAGCGCTCACCCATTATGAAAACAGAATCCCCAACGCTTATTTCTCTCTCGAAAAGTTTTTCTGCAGCTGTTTTTCCAACAACAGCAACGCCTTTTTCACCGTCTTCAAAGTACCTGCCGTTGTCTACTTCAAAAACATTTAGCTCGTCAAACATCTTTTTGGCATCCTTTGTCCTAACACCCACTACTCGACCTATTAGATTGTCTTTCCTGTAACTCATGGGAACTGTCTTGTATAGTATTCCCACAACCGTCTCCGTGCCGTAGACATCGTCTACCATGTCTATATCGTCTTCAACAAGACCCTCACCGGAAAAAGAAGAGAAAACATTCGAACCAGAAGATACTATTATTTTATCATTGCCAACAGCATTTAGTTGGTCTTCAACAGTACGCTGAAGGCCCTCTCCAACTGAAAGAAGAGACAAAATAGCAGTTATGCCTATGACAATACCAAGAACAGTAAGGGCAGAACTTATTTTCCTGTGTTTTAGGCTACTAGTGGCAAGTTCTAGGCTTTCCCTGAACATTTATTCACTTTTTCTTTTTCTTTCTATAGTACCAGAAAACAACAGCACCCAAAACCAATAGCACCAAAAGCATGGTGTAATCGGCCGGTGCCCTGTTTGGAACAGCCTGAACAACCATTGTCTCGAAATAGCTGTTTTGGAACTTGTCCCTGTAGGAAATCTCTAGAATAATCGGATAATCTTCAGAAACTCCTGCCAGATTCTGTGAAAGGTCTATTGTCTCCGAATCATCAACATCAAGGCTACCCACATAGAAATCTTTGGAACCATGATCAGAAATTGCCTTTACAGTAACAAACTCTGCTGGCCCGCTGCCTTTGTTAGATATTGTTATCTCGGCCTCGCCCACAGTGCCGTAATAAAAATTGTCACCAGGCTCAAACGATGCCACAAAATCGGCGCTGCCTGTTATTGTCATGCCTATATTGACTGTCTGGCTGTAGTTGCTTATCCTGGCCTCGTCTTGATATGATAAGATAACCGGTATGTTGTTTATTCCAACAGAGGCGTCCGGATCAATTATTATGGGAAATTTAACGTTCTGGCTTCCCATTGAATCAAGGGTTTGTATGACAGTTTCTCCCCCGGATGTTTCAACTGAAAAGACGCTGCTTTGGTTCAAAGATATCTTCAGGTACTTTGCAGCCCCATCGCCAACGTTCATTATGTCAAAAGACAATACAATATCTTGGCCAGCTTCGGGAGTCTTGTCGTAAGCCACATTCTCTATCTGGAGTATGGGATACCTCTTTATCTGGACTGGTACTGATATCGACTTTGAATACTTTGTTGTGCCGCTATAGTACTCGACATTGACCAAAACAAAGGAATTGATAGTCTTTGCGTCTTCATTAGCCTTTACTATTATGGATGTTTGCTGCGAGGATGCCGAAGCAATTGCTCCCAGCTCCTGTGTCGCATCTGAAAGAAGGCTAAGAGAAGGCCCTGCGATCTGCTCCACGAAAACATTGGTAATCTCGCTTGTCCCTGCATTGGTAAAAGTAAGCGTAAGTATTGTCTGGCTTCCCGGCATTATAGTATCAGCAGACAAGGTCCAACTAACACTCAAGGTCAAGGCAGCCTCTGCAATTGCAGCCATTAGAATCAAACTAGTTATCATAAAAATTATTTTTCTCATCTTTTAACACCTCTCTTTATTATTTCGCCATCCTTTAAATAAATCAATCTTTTTGTCTGCAAAGCGGTCTTCTTGTCATGGGTCACCATAACAACTGTAACGCCTCTTTCCTTATTTAGCCTCTTTAGTATATCCAGTATTTCAGCGCCTGACTTGGAATCCAGGTTGCCCGTGGGCTCGTCTGCCAAGATTATATCAGGATCATTTGCCATTGCCCTTGCTATGGAGACTCTTTGTATCTCCCCACCAGACATTTGAGAAGGATAATGGTCAAGCCTATGCCCAAGACCCACGGCTTCAAGCAATTCCTGAGCTCTTTTTTCTCTGCCTGATTTCTTGCTAAATATCATGGGAAGCTCAACATTCTTCTTGGCAGTGAAATTAGGTATCAAGTTAAAGAACTGGAAAATAAAGCCTATAGTGGTTCTTCTTATCTTTGCCACCTGATTGTCGTCAAGCTTGGATATGTCATTGCCGTTTATTAGTATCTTGCCTGTTGTGGGCCTGTCAAGACAGCCAATCATATGCAACATCGTCGACTTTCCAGAACCGCTAGGACCCATTATCGACATGTACTCGTTCTTGTTTATTTTCAGATTGGCCTTCTTTAAAGCGTGCACTGGAACTCCTGTTTTACAGTACGTTTTAGTAACATTGCGTAGCTCAAGAACCGGTTTCATATTATTTTAGATACAGTTTAAAACTCTTAAAATTAATAGTTCTTATGGAAGAACTGGAAAATCTAAAGATTCTATATGAGAAAAGAAAAGGCTCGATAAGATCGTTTGTAAATTCGTGCAGCATAAAGGACGATAACTGCCTTTTTGGAGAACTTTGCTTTTGCATAATGACGCCTCAATCAAGGGCAAAGTACTGCAGAGCTGCTGTGGAAAAACTAAAGAAAGACAAAAAGCTTTTCAAGGCAAGCGAAAAAGAGCTATTAACATACATGACGGGTGTTAGGTTTCCTATGACAAAGGCGCAGAGAATAATTAGTGCCAGGGAAAAGTTCCCGGAGCTAAAGAAAAGACTTGGCATAAACCAGTGGGAACTAAGGCTTTGGCTGGCAGAGAACATAAAGGGCCTTGGCATGAAGGAATCCACACACTTTATGCGAAACATAGGCTTTAGGGACATGGCGATAATAGACGTTCACATTCAGAATTTTCTTAGAAAGCTAGGAAAGATAAAGGAAAACAAGAGCCTGACAAAAAAGAGGTATCTTGAACTTGAAAAAATATTTCTTGACCTTGCCAAAGAGGCAAAAATTTCCCCAGAAGAGCTAGACATTGCCATTTGGCTCTACCAATCAAAAGAACAAGAGTTCTACGGCTAGTTGTTTGTATTAAAATAAAAAAGAAAAAGATTATCCGCCAATTCTTTTCATGGGGGATATTGTCAAAAGGTCAGCCACTTTTTCTATAAGGTCCTTTTCATATGCAACAAGATCTGTGGCAGTAACTATACCAACAAGTTTGGAGCCCTGAACAACGGGCAGTTTCTTTATTGTCTTTTGTGTCATGACATCGGCCGCCTCTTCAAGCGTGTTTTCTGGCGATATCACAACAAGGTCTTTGGTCATTATGTCACCAACTTTAACTGAACACGGATCCTTTCCCTCTGCGACAACGTCAACTAATATGTCCCTTTCTGTCACAATGCCTTCTATGCCACCGTTCCCCGACAGTACCATAAGGCACCCTATCATGCTGTCGTTCATAACGCATGCGGCATCCTTTACAGTATCTGTGGATCTCACTGTTTTAACATCTGTTGACATAACTTCTTTGACAAACATTCAATTACCTTCTCTTGTTGAACTTCTTGGAATAGCCCTTTGCTACGTCTTTGACTACGTCCTTCATTCCCAACCCTAATGCGATTGCAATACCCACACCAACAGATGCCACAATAACCAGAAGCATCCAGTTTATCAATGTGGCGTCAATGCCAACGAAAGGCAGTGCGAGTGCTATCGACACGTAAAGCATAAGGAAGAATATCACCTTACCCACAAGATCTCCGTAGAATGTCTTTGAGTGTATCACCTTGTCTTTTATGTAGTAAGCCAAGCTGTAACCTATGACTATAATCACGGTTGCTTCTATGGCACCTGCCAAGAATGCTATGGCGCTGTTTACAAGGTTTATCACTGTTGCTATTCCCAAAAGACCTGCAGCGACCTGCACGAAAACGAGATATATCACCCATCTTCCTAAAGTTGAGAATACATCGGAAAGTTTCATCTTGAACTTTTCCTTCTCGAATACGTACTGGTCAAGCTTTACTCTAACTAGGAACTGTTTTATTATCCAGCCCGATACCTTACCCACGACAAGGCCAACAACCAAAGCGATTGATGCCCAAAGTATGGAAGGCAGAACTATCAAAAAACTGTTCCAAAGGGTCAGAAGTGCTTGTTCTATCATTACCATTTTTTCACCTAAAACTTTATTTACTTCCTTATTTATAAACTTACTTGATAAAAATGGGCCTAAACTCTATTCTAAGCGCAGTAAAACCTAATTTTAACGAATGCAAAAAATTGGATTCTTTCAAGAAAAAGCTTGTAGAAACCAGCAAGAAAATTTCAAAAGATGCAGAGCCCATAATATGCGGCTCAGCCGAAAAAAACACTTGGCTGTCGAAAAAAAATGAATTGGACCTGTTTCTTTTGTATGATACAAAACTTTCCAAGAAAGAGCTTGAAAAACAGGGCCTAAGCTTAGCCAAACTCATAGTAAAAAAGCTAAAGGGCAAATACCAGATAGCATTCGCAGAGCACCCGTACATAAAAAGCAAAATAGGATGCTTTGACGTGGACATTGTGCCTTGCTACAGAATCGAAAATCCTGAGATGATAAAGTCATCAGTTGACAGAACGCCTCACCATGTAAAGTTTGTGAAAAAGAATCTCAAGAAACCAAATCATGTAAGGCTGCTAAAGCAGTTCTGCATAACAAGCAAGTGCTACGGGGCAGATGTCAAGACTTTGGGCTTTTCAGGCTACCTCTGCGAACTTCTCATAATAAAGTATGGCAGCTTTGAAAATTTAGCCTTGGCAGGTTCAAAATGGAGAGCTGGGCAAGTAAGAATAACTTTTAGCAACGCAACAAAAGATGATGCTGAATTGTTCAAGACGCCTCTTGTTGTAATAGACCCTGTTGACAAAAACAGAAACGTTGCAGCAGCTGTTTCAGTGGAAAAGTTCTACATGTTCGTGGATGCTTGCAAGAAATTCAACAAAAAGCCAAAAAAGGAACTCTTCTTTGCCCCTAAAACAAAGCCGTATTCTGCTTCCAAGATAAAAAGCATAGCAAAACAAAGGGGAACAAAATGGTTTGCCATAAGCTTCAAGAGACCGAATGTTGTGGACGATATATTGTATCCCCAAATGAGAAGATGCACAAAGGCTATGGGAAGAATGCTTGAGCACAACGGCTTTGAGATTTTAAGAAGCGACTTTTTCTGCAACAAGGAATGTCTCATAGTTCTTGAGATGAAGG
>JAFGAZ010000004.1 GCA_016933455.1 Candidatus Aenigmatarchaeota archaeon | reverse complement strand
CACGAACTACTCACTTACAATAACAGGAGACTTGATACCGACAATAGCCTCACCCAGCGGTGAAAAGTATCTAAGAGGCGAATATGACGACGGACAGAACATACCAATGATAGCAAACATAGTTGACGAATGTTCTGTTGATATAACAAGCGCTAGCACAAACTTCTCAGCAACAAAAAACACAACAATAGAATATTGTAATCCCATGACAAATGTCGGTAATGGAACATATAACTGCAGCCTAAACACAAGCAGCTTTGAATCGCAAGGATGGAATGTTAGCTTCAATGCAACAGCAAATAACTACAACAGCAACTCCACAAACGAGACATTCGCTTTGAATGTCGAAGGTTTCTGGGTTGAAACGAAGCCTGTTTTAGATAGCGACTTTGTATACTATTCGTACAACTCAACAGACGATGAGGACGACGGAGGATGGGGAGAGAAATGGGTGTTTAGAGTAAACGCCACAGACGAGGACAATGACACAATGATAGTCAAGATGTGGGTCAACAGGTCAATATCAGGATTTGAGGTTTGGAACCAGCCAAACATTTCTGCAATGACAAACAGCACCGTACAAGGAGAGAACACGACAGTAACATTCACAATATATGGCTGGCCATCCTACGCAAACCCAGGAATAGGCCCGCACTCTTTCATGTTCAATGTAAGCGAGGCTTCGGTAGACTTTGCACAGAACATAAACCAGACAACCAACGGAAGCTTTACAGTAGAAAAGGATGATGTCTCGTTCATACTAATAGAAGGGGCAAACACCAGCGTCAACAGGTCAGGCACAAACAAGCAGCACCTAAGCCTGCAAGTTTACGACTCGGACAAGGACACATATCCAACATCGCTGTTCTCAGGACAGTTGTGGGTTACAAACGACACATCGAACAACTTTGTGACAGTAGGAACAACTGTTGTCGGAGGCTACATAAACACGTCAGCAGCAGAGTTCGACCCCACATGTAACTTTGCCATAGGGCCCCAGGTATGGAAGGGCGGGACCATTGCGCCATCACAGGCTTACAAGGAAATAAACAGCAGCAACTACAGCATAAACGTCACAACAGACCCTCTGCGTGTCAGCTTCTTTGAACCGCAGGGAGGAGAGCTTTATCTAAAGGGTGTACAGAACGTCACGGTAAGAGCAAATGTTACTGACGACTGTGGAGCTGTTCCTGGTGCAACAGTTACCTTCGTGTCGCAGCAGCTTTCAGCAAGCCCGCAAAACAAGGACTGTGTAGTTGACCAGGCGCCAAACGGAGAAATTGTATACGAAGGAAGCGGAAATTACAGCTGTGTGTTTAGGGATGACACGCATGACAGCGGAACATGGAACTATGGCTATGTTAACGTCAGCGTTGAGGCAAGCAAGCAGTACTACAACTCATCGTCAACAAACTATGACACAAACTCATACTACTTAACATCAAGACCAACGCTATCAATAGGGGCACCGTATGGTGCTAGCAGCAATGCATGGGGAGACTCTTGGACGTTCCCAGTCTCGAATGTTGTTGACCCTGACATGGCAGGAGAGATAGGAAGCGAAGTGAACGTATCATTGTTCATCAACCTGACAGGAGACTGGGAGCCTTACGACTCTAAGTTGTGCATGCCTTCAACAGGAAACTGCACAGGTCTTGAATTCTCCGGAATAGGCTTTATGTGTAACAGGTCTTACTCTGATGTTGGAACAAATTATTACAAGATTAACGTAAGCGACAATTTCAACTACACTGACAACGATTCGACAAGCTTTGTAATAACAACAGACCCGACATACGCCTTGGCAGCCTCAATAGAAGGCGACGGCAACACGGTGTCTAGAGAGGGCACAGATAGCATATACCTTGCAGGCAAGTTCTCAGACCAGCTGCAGGGCGAGATAAGTATAGAGGACGTTAACGCCACAGTATGGATAACAGAGGACGGCTTAACATTCACAAACTACACAGACATACAATCGCAGGCAGACGGCTACTTTAACTATACATTCGAACCTGACTGCCAGTTCTCCGCTGGAACGCAATGGTGGTACATAGCGCTAAACGACAGCTGCTATGACGTGAGTTACACAGCTGATCCCGACAACCAGTCAGCGACTGTTATGGGACAGCTAAAGAACTTTGTCATAGAGCCATCGGAGCTTTCCACATTCTCCATAGGAGAGCTAATAGACATATCATCAAACATAACATCAGACTGCTCTGAAAACATATCCAGCGCAACAGTAACCCATGAGGCACAGCTGTATGGCTCTGGAACTTGGATTTGGGCAAACAGGACCGACGAAGTCGATAACATAGAATTCGGCAACTACAACAGCACTTGGAACACGACATTCCTGCAAGGAGGCAACTGGAGCTTTAGGGTAAACGCCAGCATTTCAGATTATTATTCAAACTCGACAACTTTCACCAACTGGACCTACATGAACAACACGCCTTCAAAAGCAGAAAACGCTTCTGTGACACCTGAAGTGGGTGGTTGGGGAGACAACTACACATTCACAATAGACATAAACGACACGCAGTATGACAATGTGACATGTAGATTATTCACCTACACCAATGGAGAATGGACCTACAGAGGTTCTGACACTGTTTACTGGGGATATGGTACTTGTGAAGTGAACGTAACCAACTTTACATGCAGCGACATAAACGCAACCGCCAACTGGTTTACATGGGAAATAGACGACACGACTCCGGAAAACCTTGTAAACATAACTAACGTCTCAGCCCCGTACCTGACAAAAGACAACGTGACAGTAACTTATCTTAACGGTGATGGAGCAACTGTAAACAGGTCGGGCTCGCAGACAACGCTGCTATCGGTCAGACTATACGACAACACAACAGAGAAATATGTGGGCTCGGGAATACCCGATGCAACAGGAAGAATTTTTGTGACAAAGGACGGACTTGAATTCGATACCGGAACGGAAAATACCACGAACTCTTCAGGATATCTGAATGTTTACTTTAATCCTGCCAGCGATTACAACGTTGGTCCTCAGAACTGGACCGCAGGAAGCTTTGGCGACAGCTGCTATTATGACATAAACATGACGCAAAACTACAGCCTAACTGTAAAAGCAGACCTTACAAACACAATAATCAACGTGCTTGAGGACGCAATCCCAGTGGGCACTAACGGAACAGTAACAAGGCCCAATAATGTCACATTGATAATAAACATTGACGACGAGCAGCCTGTGGCTGTGGACGATGTTGACCTAAACGTGACATTCATAAGCCTGCTTTATGGAAACAACTTCAGCTGCTCTGATATAGTTCCTTATGGAAGCGGAGAGTACAGGTGTACACTAAACAGCTCGGATATAAACGCTGGATGGTACAACGTAAGCATAGTTTCCAACAAGACTTACTACAACGACGGTTTAAGCAATGACTGGCACGCCTTCTATATAGAAAGCATACCCAATCTTGCAGCGCCTTCGATAACGTCTCACAACGGCAGCACTGTTGGTGGATGGGGAGAGACATGGACTGCAACTGTTAATGTAACAGAAGAGGACCAAAATAACGTAACGCTTTATGTTTTCGTAAAGAAGTTCACAGACCCTGACAACGCATGGATACAGGAGAACCAGACAAGCTACATCGACAACCCAGATATGAGAGGTCCTGTAAATCAAACAGCAACACTAACTTTCAGCGACCCGGGAAGCTTCCAGAACGAAAGAGTCGTATGGCAGTACAAGTTCAGGGTCAATGACACGAACATACACGGATACGAAACCGAGCCTCAAAACTTTACCATAGTCGAGGACGACATTTTAATAGACTACATTTACGGCGACGGTCAGCAGGTATGGAGAAACGGAACAGAAACAGTATCTTTGATAGTTAATGTAACAGACATAGACAGAGGCGTTACGGCATCCGGAGCCAATGTAACATTCTTTGTAACAACAAATGCCAGCAACTCCAGCAGCTTTGACGAGGGAACTTGGTCTAACGCATACGCAAACGGAAGCGTGATATTCAACTTTGATCCAGACTGCAACTACTTGATAGGCGAGCAGGACTGGTTCGCAGAGGTAACTGATCCGTACTATATGCAAAACAAGACAAACAACTACACTGTAGACGTGGAAACATACATAGCAATGAACGTGAGCTATCCTGCAGGAAATTCTTTCCTGTCTGGAAATTATGTTCCCTTCACAGGAAGAGTCTATGACGAATGTTCCAACATATCAGGAGCTACTGTTACATTCACCGGAAAGAAGGGCGCTAGCCAATACAGTTGTGTACCTATAACGGACCAAGACAATGGTCTTTACAACTGTAGCTTCTCCACGTCAGGAAGGCCTTTCGAATGGTACGACATAATAATGACAGCAAACAAGCAGTACTATGGCAGCTATCCGACTTCCAACTCGACTACTTCGTACAATGCTTTCTTCGTGGCAACGCAGCCTTCGATAACAAACCTCAATGTCAACCCGTCTTCGGACGGATGGGGAAGCCTATACACATTCAGCATACAATTAACAGACGCCGACCAGAACTGGAACAACGTAAGCTTGTGGAAGAGCTTTGACAACAACACATGGACTTTGATAAACTCGAGCAATGTCACGCCCACTTACGGAGGCTACATGATACAGTTCAAGAACAGGTTCAACTGCAGCGACTACACCGACGCAACGAACGGCCTAAACTACTACAAGATAAACGTCTCAGACAAGTACAACTACACAACAGAGAGCTCTGTTAAGAATTTCACGCTTCAGACAAACAACATAACCATAACAATAGATTCGACAAACAGCAACTCCACTGTAAGAAGAATGGGAAGCAATCTGGCTCACCTAAATGTCATAATACAAGACACCGACTACAACATAGCCCCGTGGAATTATCCAACAGGCGTTAACACGACGATAATGATAACAAGGGACGGCTCAACATACGACTACAACATGACATGCGACTCTGTGTCAGGCAACTGCAGCGTTGATTATGACCCAAGCTGCAGCTCGACATCCGAGGTGCAGTACTGGAAAGCTGTTTCAAACGACATGTGTTATCAGATAGTTGAAACTCAAAACAGGTCGCTTACAGTATACGGACAGATGAATGTCTCGATGGTAAATCCAGAAAACAACACGATAGTCAACAGGGACCAAATAGTAGATCTTAATGCTACTGTCTTTGACGACTGCAGCCAGGACATAACAGATGCCACAATATACTGGTACAACAGCTCTTCATATCAGATAGGCACAGGATACAATACAACATGGACAGTTCCTACAAACCACGAGCTTGGACAGGAGACACTTTATGCAAATGCCACAAGAAGCTACTATGATTACAACACCAATAGCACATCTGTCTACGTTTACGGATGGAGCGACATAACATACATGATACCTGCAAACGGCTCTTCGTACGCATCAGGAGACATAATAGATGTAGATTGTCGCGTTTTGGACAACAATGTGACGCAGCCAATACCCAACTACACAGTATACTTCTACAAGAACAACGAATCTCTGGACAATGCCACTACAAATTCCAGCGGTTATGCACACATACAGTGGTTTAGCTCGGGCGAGTCTGCAGGCTGGTACAACATAAGCTGCCACATATTTGACAACCAGTCGCTGTATTACAACGCGTCGGCTTCATCGAGCCAGTCATGGGTAAAGCTTTCCAGACCTTTGCTAATAAACCAGATGCGCATGAACGGCACAATATGCCAGCAAGGCATGTCATGCCAGTCAATATACAGAAACGATTCGTTTAATGCACACGCTGTTAACATATCAGCCCATGTAAACGATGCTAGCATAGGAAGCGCAGAAAATGCCAACGTGTCATTCTACAACTCAACACACCTTTTGGGCAACTGCACCACTAATTCAACAGGTTGGTGTACTCTTGAGGGATACAATCCTTACGATACGATAAGCCCGAACGCATACAACATATACATGAATGCGACAAGGGACGAAAACGAAGACTCTTCCACTAACAGCAGCATACTCACAATAAAGGGAATAATAAACGTCACTATAGCTTCGCCTCCTGACACGACCAACTGCCTTGGCGGGGGAACAAGCTGTCCAAAGTACAATCCAATTAATCTGACGGTAATAGCAGTTACTGAGAACGGTGAAAATTCCACTGTACTTGATCCGACAGCTCTTTGGTACAATGAAACAAGCCAGATAACATACGGTCTAAGCACGCTTTTGCCGCAGTCCAAAGTAGCAGAGCAGGAAACAGGGCCTCACGAGTTCATGGTAGTTGTGAGCAAGAGCAGCTACGACAGCGGCATAGCGAATGTCTCGCTTAACATAACAGGTCTTACGAACGTGTTCTGGATATCGCCTACAACACAAACGTCGTATCCTGACACAATAAACCCGACTTGTAGGGTAATTGATGAGAACCTTGGAACAGGAGTAGAGAATTACGAGGTAAACTTCTCGTACAAGTGGGAGCCTTCATCAACATTTATTTACAATGGAACGATAACCACAAACTCAACGGGTTATGCAAGCTACAGCTTTGTTCCTGAGCAGAAGGGCAACATAACCTTCAACTGCACCATAGGCGAGAACCTTACACAATACTATTCAGCCAACGCTCCGTTCGACGTGGATGTGGAAACGTTCTGGATAAGAGATAATGACGCGCCGCAGATATACAACATTTCCATAATTCCAAACGAAAGTCTTGAAGCCAACCTAAACAGCACAAGCATAACAGCCACAATATACGACAACTACGAGATAGTTTCGGTAATGGCAATGATAACCATGCCAAACGGAACAGAGATAAACCGCACAATGACAAACATAACCGTTCCTGAGCAGTCATTTGGCAACCACACGGCTGTCTACAATGTCGTTTACATGCCAACAGTCGGCGGCAACTTTAGCGTTGACATATATGCGGAGGACGACACGCCAGAAAGCAACTACAACACTACATATGCTGGCAACTTTAGCGTGTGGGGCTTCATAAACGGAACAGTGAGCCAGTGTGTAAATAACACCAATGACGGCAATCTTACTGACTGCGACAGCCAGATAACGGCTCCATACATATCACAGACCGAAGGCTTTACATTCCAAGTCAACGCAACCTTCACCAACTTGGGCCCTTCAGGATCTTATGGAGTGAATCTAACCCATGCTGAAAGTCCGGAAGGCTCTCTTGTTTATAGCGACCAGAACAAGACTTGCGGCATATTGCTAGCCAACCAGACCTGCGACTGGTCATTTAACGTGACAGTCCCAGCAGGCACGCCTCCTGGCCTTATTACAACATATGTGAATGCCAGCTGGAGAAACCCTGACAACACCATCGCATCAGTTCAGAACTACACTGAAATAAACGTGGACTCGAACCCGATAATAGACATAATAGAAACTGAACTTGTCAAGAGCGCACCGCATGACAAGAACACGTATGTAGGCAACGTTACAATAGCATCATTTGGTAACGACGAGGTGCAAAACATAGAGCTCTCATGGTACGGTTTGAGCGGCATACAAGACCACTATAACCTCGCCATATACTGCCCGCTTTGCTCAATATCCATAGCGCCAAGCGAGGAAACGCTGCTTTCAGCAGGTTCGAACTTCACCTCTCACATAAACATAACAGTTCCTTCAGGACAAACGCCGGGCAAATACATAGCCAACCTGATAGCTTCTTCGAGCAACGCCGGCAATGACACAGCTCTGCTTAACATAACAATACCGGAAAACAAGACATGGACAAGAACGCCATCAACATTCGGAACCATACTTGCTCCAAAGAACACTACTGCAACAATAGGCAACATAACAGTCGAAAACATAGGAAACGTAAAGATACCGTTCGAAGTGACAAAATCAGGAGACAACGGCTATGTTAGAATAGAGGGAGTTAACTGGTACAGCTTCGACCTTGAGAAGCAGGTTAGCAGAAACATAAACATATCATACACTGTTCCAGACTTTGTGACAGACGGACTGTATAATGTAACGCTTCTGATAAGAAACGTAACAGCAGACCCGGCAAGCCAGAATGTGACTTTCACACTCAACGTAACAGACATACCTCCGGTCATAGATGATGTTGTTATTGACCCGCTAGCATTCGAGCAAGGGTATGAGAACGTCACAATAGAAGCCAACATAACAGACAACTATGCTGTTAGCCATGCATGGGTAAACATAACTCCACCAAACAGCTCTAGCTTCATACTGCCCATGATAAATACACACAACGACAGCTTCAATATCACATACGAATATCCGGTGGCAGGACTGCACCAGATAATAATATGCGCAAACGATACACAAACGCTGACAACGTGCACAGACCCTGTTAACGTCACAAGCTCTGACACGACCGAGATAACAATAGTGCCAAATGTTACCACAATAAACGCGACCAACATAACGCAGGTAAGCGGACAGAGCTTTGCTATAAACTTTTCTGCAAGCAACTTTGGAGGTTCCAGAGCACACGAAGTGAATGTATCTTTGAACTATTCCAACAACACAAGCGCAACCCCCACATACTTCCAGTTCGGAACACTGCTCAAGAACGAGGCAGAATACAACATAACAACAATTAGTGTTGACAGCTCAACTGTTCCAGGGACATATTATGTGAATTTCACAAGCCAGTGGGTCAACCTAAACAACTCTAATAACACCAGCGTCTACAGCCTTCCTGTAAACGTAACGGCAAATCCGTTCATAGGAGTTTCAAAGAGCCAGATATCAGAGGTCGCCTGGGCAGGAACGCCTAAGACAACAAACTTGACTTTGACATCAATTGGAAACGTCAACGCAACCAACATAAGCATTGAATGTACATCAGGCGAAGTATGCGAGAACTTTACTATTGATTACGAACCACAGAACGTGTCATTGCTTGAGATAGGAAACTCGTCGACATTCAACATAACGCTAACAGTTCCTTCGAACTATCAGACAGGAACATACAACGGCACCATGAACATAAGCTGGTCGGATAATTACACGCAGCCATCGTTCTACAGGGAGATGCCGGTTTACATACTAGTTCCGGCAAACGTATCTTGGATACACGACCCGACGGAAATAGTGCAAAGGGTCAAGGACGGGACGCAGGGACAGTTTGGTCAGATAGAAATCATAAACACCGGAAACGCCAACATGAGCTTGAACGTAACAGTAAACGGAACCATATCTCCTTACATAACGCTTGACAGCTACAATATAACTTCCCAGTACGGCAATTCCAGCTTCATAACCATAAACTACTCATCGCCGAACATAACATACGATGCCAACTACACAGGTTTCATAACAACTAACATAACAGGCGCAATGAGGGAGAACGCAAGTGTAAAGGAAGTTTCAACAGAAGTCACACTGTTTGTAACACCATACAATGTTAACATAGTTTCCCCGACACAAAGCGTTCCAGAAATTGACGTAAATGTCGGAGACAACATAGAGACATGGGTCAATGTAACACAGAACTCTAGCATGATAACAGAAAACGTTACATTCGAAGTTGTTATATTCAACGACACAATATCAACAAACGCTACAATTAACAACCAAGACTATAGCGTTCCTCATAATGCCTGGGAAATAGATTTCATAGCGCCTAACCTTAGCACAGGAAGAGTTTACAACCTAAACATCACTGGTTTCCACAACGGAACATATTACAACGTCAGGTCAGATATAGAATACAATTCCATAGTCTATGAGGACGAGGCTGCTCCTTTGATAGACGTTGAAATACCAATTAGGGTTCCTGTAAACTCTTCAGTTTGTATAGGGGCAAATATTACAGAGTCCGGAGGTCTAAAAAATATAACGGCGAGCATGAAGCTGCCTGACAACACTACACAGAATATAACACTGATTTTGAAATCTCAAACACCAGACGTCTATTCCTACGGCTTTAACTTTAGCAACACTTCGCAGCTTGGCAACTACACATTCAACATAACATCATGTGATTTGTCAAACAACTGCAACGCATCATCAGATAATTTCGAGATATATCCAATAGTTTTGTTCAGTGGTTACACCAAAGACATAGAGAACATACTCGATCCAGTAATAAATGTCAACTTTACTTTCTATGACTACGACACAAATGATATTAGGTCCAACTTTAGCTCTAACTTGACAACAGGATATTACAACGAGACAATAGACTCGAAAGTTTATGACATTGTAATAAGCACTAGCGGTGACGCTTTCGATAACAGCATCAAATTGTACAACTCAAACATATCCATAAACTACAACAACTCTGTTTCGTTCGGTAAGATACCAACTGTCAGAACTTCTAGCACAGTGCTCAAGGGCTTTTACGTAAACAACACGCTGCCTTTTGAGAACGCAACGATAATAATAGACTTTTCAGAGTGCCTAAATAGCGCTTGCGGCTTCCCCATAATAGATCCAAACCACTTGGGTATATACAAGTACACGGGCAACTGGACCAACAAGGTAAGTTCAACTGACAACTCGCTGTTTAGCAGACTTAGCAACACGGACATGGACAATGGTGATGACAGTGTCAACCTGACAAGCCTTGAAGCAAGAATAAACGTATCAGACATAACAGGCGTGTATGTGCTAGCAGAATTCATATGCGGAGATGGCGAATGCGAGTCCAACTATGGAGAAACAACAAGCAACTGCCCAACAGACTGCCTGTATGTGCCGCCAACGCCAACCAACCCTATCACTGGCGGAGGAGCGGGAGGAGGCGGTGGAGGATCTGGTTCAGGCACATCCACAACAACCCAAACAGGAGTTGATGTAAACATCGTGCCTCTGGAAGTTAGGTCAACAATAATAGAGACAACGCTAACGCCAGGAGAGCAAAAAACTTTCTCTACAGACATAATAAACAACCTTGACGAGGATGTCACTGTTTCAATAGTAGTGGAAGGCCCCGTGTTCAATTTGTTGACCATACAAAGGCCGTCATTTAGACTCAACGGCAAAACAACAGAATCCGTATCAATAAGGGCACAAGCGCCTCTCACAGCAGTTCCTGGCATCTACACAGGAAACATAGTTGTGACAGCAGGCGATGTTGAGCACACAACGCCTGTAACCATAACTGTAAGGGAAGTTTTAGAGCCTCTTATGGACGTTCAGGTAAAGGTTCTTTCAGAATCTATTAATCCCGGAACCAACCTGACGTTTGAAACGACCCTGCTCAACATGGGAGAAACAGCAGAGATAAACGACATAACGGTAACGTACACTGTCAGACCTCTAAACGGTCCAGACGAAATAATAACCACAAACACAGAGACTTTGGCAGTCGAGAATGTGCTAACCTTCAAAAGAACAGTCCAAATACCTGAAAACACACCAGAAGGCATGTATTTGATTGACACGAATGTTAGCTACTGGGACGGCAACAAGTACGCATCCTCATCAGACGACTTTGAGGTAACAAAACTGCCGTGGATACTCATACTTCTCAAATCGATATTCCTAAACTGGATAACTTACGTTGTGCTTCTGGGCGGAGTGCCAAGCCTGCTCGTAGGCCTTAGATGGTACGCCGCATTCAAGGCATCAAAGACTGCCAAAGCAAGGTACATAGCGCCTCTGGACTTTAAGGCTCTACCAAAAGAGGGTGCAGACTCGCTACTGGTTGGTAGGATAGCCGAAACCGACATCAAGTCGTACATACCAATACCGCAACTGCTCATGCACTCAATAGCCGCCGGTGGTACTGGATCGGGTAAGACCGTATCAGCCATGGTAACAGCAGAAGAGTTGCTAAAAAGAAAGGTGCCGATAATCGTATTCGACCCCACAGCACAATGGACAGGATTTATGAAGCCAAACACACTCAAGCCAATGCTTGCCATGTATCCGAAATTCGGTCTCAAGCCCAGCGATGCAACAAGGTTCAAGACCAATGTGATACTTGTAGAAGACGGGGACATGGAGATAAACATAAAGAAGTACATGAAGCCCGGAGAGATAACTGTCTTTGTCATGAACAGGCTTAGCGCTTCAGAGAACGACAAGTTCGTTAGAAGAAGCATACAAGAAATATTCGACATGAGACCGACCGAATCCAAGGAGATAAAGCTGCTCTTGGTGTACGACGAAGTCCACAGGCTATTGCCAAAGTACGGCGGTAAGAAGGGTTACACTGCAATAGAAAGGGCTGCCAGAGAGTTCAGAAAGTGGGGCATTGGTATCTTCATGATATCGCAGGTGCTTTTGGACTTTAAGGGAGCCATCAGAGCAAACATCGCAAACGAAATACAGCTAAGAACAAAGTACGAGGGAGACATAGGAAGGGTCAAGTCCAAGTACGGCTCAGACTACGCGTCAAAGGTGACAAGGCTGACAATTGGTACTGGTCTGTTCCAGAACCCAGAGTTCAACCACGGAAGGCCGTGGTTCGTGAACTTCAGGCCGCTTTTGCACTCGCCTTTCGCTTTGACAGACAAGGAAATAGACACCTACATGACGCTTGACAAGAAAGTCAAGGCTCTGGAAGAGAAAATAGAAAAATTAAAGGCACAAAAAGTCGATACTTATGATATAGAAATAGAGCTGAACATAGCCAGAGACAAGGTTAAGACAGCAGCTTTCAAGATGGCAGAGACCTATCTAGACTCGCTAGAAAAAAGGTTGGAGAGGATGAGTAAATGATAGGTCTAGTCAACTTCAACAGGCCCCCGGCAAACGTAAAGGAAGCCAGGGACATGCTAATTGGGCTCGAGGACCTATACAGGATGGCAGACATATCGGAAAAGGATTATGCGGAAAAAAGAAAAAGGTGTCACGAATTGTTGAACATAACGGATAAAAGAGAAGACAGTATTGAAAAAAGAAAGAGGGAAAGCGAAAGAAAGGACGTGCAGATGTTCATAGACTCATTGGAAGATCAGTTCAGAAACGGGGAGATTAATAAGGAAGATTATGAAAATATAAAAAATGTCAACGAGGAGAGGCTAAAGGAACTTGACAAGGTTCTAGAAGAGGATGAAAAGGAAGTTGAAATAAAGGTAAAGAAGAAAAAGAAAGGGTTCTTTAGCAGACTCTTTGGAAAGAAGGAAAATAAAGTCCGAGAAGAAAGAAATGAAACTATTGAAGATGGCATAGAAACTGCTAAAGAAACAGGAAACGAAACAGAAGATGTCAAAATAACTCTTGACGGCGACACCCCCACGATAGTAATAGAAGATGTTCCTAAAGAGGAAGAATTGGTTTATGTTCAAGATGAAACAAAAAAAGAAGACGAGGTAATTGATATGACAGATGAAATAAAGGAAGATGAAAAGCCAAAAGTTGAAAAGAAAGGGTTCTTCAAGAAAATGTTTGGCAAAAAGGATAAGAATAATTCTGATACTAATAGCGCGGCAAAAGAAGCTGTTAAACAGGAAAATTTGAATGAAAGGGAAGAAACAAAAGAAAATAAGATAGTTGAACAAAAAGCTGCTGTTTTGGATGCTCCAAAAGAAGATATAAAAATTGAGGAGCAACCAAATGAGGTTAAGGCTCCAGCAGAAAAAGTAAATTCTGAACCTGAAGAAAAGCCAAAGGAAGAAAAACCCGAGGAAAAGAAAGATGACAAGAAAGAAAACAAAGCAGAAACGCCCGAGAAAAAAGAAGAGCCTGAAGAGAAGCTTGACATAGACAAGATAGAGGAAGTAACACCAGAAGTCATAGAAAAACTATCTGCCCAGATGGCTGGAGACAGCGCAGCCGACGTTCCTATAGAAGATACGGAAGATAGCAGCGAAGAAGAGAGCGCAATACCGAACGACAACAAACTATCAATAGAAATAGAGAAGCTAAAAGTCATGATTGACACTTTCAAGGAGTCTAAAAAAGCAACTGACGAGGCAATACAAAACATTTCTGAAAACATAGGCGAGATAAGGTCCATGGTTATGCAGGCCGATGCCAATTTCAAGACAACTTCTGCCAACATGGAAAGGCTAGAGGACGAAGTGTCTGACATAAAGCCAAAAGAGCTGACAAAGAAGTTCAACCTTCTAAAAGAAGAAAGAGAAAAGGACAAGCTGGATCTAGAAAAGGTGAAAAGAAAGTCAGAAGGCAGCGTTGACAAGGTCAATGAGATATACGACATGCTAAAAAGCATAGGGGGCATTGAAAACTTAATAGGCCTAAACGGGGATATTCAGAAGAAAATCAAGGACATAAACGAGGCCATAAAGTACATACAAAGGATAGGAACCAAGACGGAAAAGATATTCATAGACCTAAGCAAGGGTCTTGAGGACTTGGTCATGATCAAGGCCAAGCAGGAGGATTTCGACGAGAGCATGAGAAATGTTCTTACATCAATAGACACCCTCAATGTCAAGCTCAAAGAGTATGTTTCAAAAGAGGACTTGGACGATTTCAAAGAGGAAAACATTCTAATCAAAAAGCAGATAGAAGAAATAAAGAAAATTTTGCCAGTAGCGGATTTGAAACTGCCGGAAGAACTAATAAAACTAAGAAAGGAAAAGGAAGACATAAAGATGTTCATGGATTCGCTCGAAATGCAGATGATCGAGCACAAGATGAACAAGGCAGAGTACGAGGAAATGAAACGCCTAAACGAGAGAAAACTTGACGAAATAAGGTCCAAGATAGAGGAGCAGTGGAAAAACATAGATGTCTTGCTCCACCCACAAGCAGCAAAAGAAAGAGTATCAGAGCCAAAAAAGGAAGAGCCTTTGGAAAAGGAAGAAAAACCCCAGAAGAAAGAGTCTGAAGAGAAGCCAAAAAAGGAAGATAAAAAAACCAAAAAGGAAAAAAAGAAACCAAAGAAAACAAAAAAGACGAAAGGAAACGAGGACCAAAAGAAAAAAATACTAGATAACCTTAAAGAATTAAAGGTATGATTTCATGATTAACCAAAAAAGAATCGAGGAAACAGCAAGACAAATTTTCGAGAATTCGTTCGAAATAAGCATTCTTCAAACCGAGCTAGAAGGCATGCTAAATTCGATATACCAAAATAACAAGGAATTTGAACGCGGCAGGCTTTCAAAAAACAAATTCAATGCAAACGAAAAGAGCCTGAAAAGAAAAAGCGTAAGCATAATAAAGAGCATAAAGACGCTGCTGAAAACCAATGTGGACATGCTAGTCAACATAAAAAGCGAGGTTGAGAAGCAGGAATGCAGTGCTGTGAAAAAAGAGAAGAAGGCAAAGGGGAAGAAATAGATGTCTGTTGTAAAGAAAATAAAGCTAAACAGCATAGAAAACGGCTTGGAAGAGATAGTCTCACTAAGCTCTAGAATAAAGATTTCTCAGGAAGAGCTTCTTTTTCTTGATACAAAGATAAAGGAAAATACAAAAGCGTTCTCAGAGGGCGCTCTTTCAGAAAGCAGATACAAAGGCAAGGAAAAGAGCCTGCAAAAAGAGCGCAAAAAGCTGGAAAAAAACATAAACTTTGAGATAAAAAGGGCTATTAGGAAAATAGAGGCTGTCAAGAAAGTCATTGAAAGGGTTGAAATATAGCCTTTTCGTAATGGGTTTAAATAATTTTGTATTTAACTACTTCTCGTGAGCCCATGAAAAGGAAAATATTAAGTATAATATTGCTCAATGTGACAGTGTTTTTCGCACTAATATCTATACACGAAATAACACATCTTGGGGCAGGCTATCTTATGGGTTGCGAGCAGGGAAAGGCAGTTCTTTTGAATTCCATGCTGGAGGGGCCTTACACTGAAATGATATGCGCAAACGGCATGAACCAGACTCTTTTTTATCTTAGCGGCCTTTTGATGACTTCTTGTTTTGGTCTTCTTTTCCTGTCAATGAAAACACCGGGAAGGAACATGTTCATGGTGGTTTTCGGGCTATCCTTTATTTTCAGCGCCTTGGACATGGGTTTGGCAAGCCTTGGAATTGCAGCATATCCGATGATGTTATTTGGCTTTAGCTCAATAACAGCAGGGGAATACTACATGGCTTCTTCTTACATGAAAAGCAACGTGCAATTCGACATTTTCGGTTTAGAATAGAGCTTCTCTTAGTTTTTTTATATAACATTCAATAATCTATTATGGAAAAAGCAGCTATTTTTGTAGTTTTAGCTATATTCGTTACATCTGCAGCTGCTTTTTACATTCTAGGTTCTGGCATAACAGGCATGTTCATAGGCTTTGGGCAGCCAACGGATGCGGAATGGTGGAATGTTTCCTGGAATTACAGGGCAAGGCTTGACATAAATTCTGTTCAGTATGAAAGAGAGAACTGGCCTGTGGAGTATGATGTTAACTTTACCGACCTAATTCCTTCAGGCACGTTTGACATAAACTCAACAAGAGTCATAGAATACTCACAGGCTGGAAGCATATTGTATGAGGTCCCATGCCAGTTTGATCAAGCAGAAGATTTTGACGCTTCCAGCAACGCTGTTGGGACTTTGGTCTTCCTAATGAACGGGACAAGCAGTGCCGACACGAACAGGACATTCTATATTTATTACGACACATCTTCCAACGGTCCAAAGGACGAGGCTTCGTATCCTACTAACCTTTCCTACGGCTGGGATGGGCAGATGTTTTCTGTTAATAACAGCTTTATGAGATTTTTCATGGATACCAACAGGGCTGAAAACACGTCAGGTATATACAGATCCCAAGACAAGTACGACAACGTAATATTTAGTTCTGACATTTCTGAAAAAACTACAGAATACATTGAATACTTTAATGGGACGCACAACACGTCTTTCAATTTGATAGGGAGTGCATCCTTTGTTGAAGGTGATGTTCGTGTAACGGTTGTGCAAAACGGAAACGAAGTTATTTTCAATAGCCCTTCACAACAGACAGGGGAAGCAAACTTGACCAAAAAATATTATGTTTACAACAACGCAGGTCCCCAGTCAAGAGGTACTTTCATAAAAGTTGTTCAAAGAGTGACCAACAGCGCAGGATATTCTGTGCAGAGAAACTCGACCATATCAGGCGCGCTAGCGCTTGATGTAAACCGAACATTCAACTCGGGTTTGATAAACAACCAGGATGGGGATACAACAAACCCCTATTCATGGTCTTGGGCTTCAGGTATTGGCGGAGAGCTTGTTGGTATAATAAACATGAACCAGACGGGAACTTCAAACTACTTTGCCAACGAAAGCAGCTCGTTGAACGGCAGGGTTGGCATAGAGCTTAGCAATACCACAATTTCAGCGGACTCGTACATAGAGCAAGTGTCTTTGATATACTTTGCAGGAGCTGGAGGAGGTGACGCTGTTACAGAGTTCCTCAACATAAAGGACAGGTACGCAAACCCCATAGTTATCACACAGTCGCTTCCAGAACTCTGGTATGTAAACAACGCGCCTTCAAGCAACGCAACTATTTTCAACAGGAACGAGACAGCACTAATAATAGGAGACCTTGGAAGCGGTGACCCGTACAACCTAACAGAGTACATGAACGCAACAATAGACATGGGAACTACTGACACAGGCGATGATGTCACCATAATTCTTTATGACGACGGGTCCCATGACGATGGTTCTGCCGATGATAAACTATTTGCAAACACAATTGACATACCAAACAATGCCAATGTAACAGAATGGCAAATAAATATAACAACATACACAAGTTCGAGCGAGTTCCTAAATTATACTTTGTACAACTTCAATGTCACAGACATTTTTAACGTGACATTGGCAATAGAAAATCAAAATCCAATAGAAAACGCATTTGTGTTTGCCAGCATAGATGTAAGAAACTACAATCTTAGCAGCTATATAACAGGCGCGCAAATAAACTGTTCCTACAATTCCACGGAAGTTTTGAACAAAACAGACCATGGAAACGGGACATATTCTATCAATTTTACCTCCCCTGTAATAGGGGACTATGTTCTTATTTGTAATGCCACGAAATACGGCAACTTTGGAAACGACAGCGAAACTTTCACTTCGGAAACAGCAGGTACAAACATGAGCATAACAAGTTACCCTTCGGAAACAAGCGTTAGCAACGTGAGTCTTTATGAAAACGACAGCTTCTCGATAACAGCAAATGCCACAAACATAGGCAACGGAACCGCATATTCATCGAACATAAGTCTTCAGCTTCTGGCAGGATGGGATGCGGACTTTTTAGTTCAGGATTGCGGTGACATATACAAGAACGGGAACTGCACAAAGGCTTTCAACATAACAGTACCGAACGCAACGTCTCCTGGAAACTACTACATAAACGTAAGCTCCGAATGGACCAACCCTGACAGCTCCCTTGGAAACAATCTAACAACAATAAATGTAACAGTAGTTTCGAATCCAAGAACAGGAATATTCGAAAACAACATAACAACGGAAGTTGCAGACGGTTATGAAAACTACATCGGCAACTTTACGGTTCTTTCGATTGGAAATGATGCCTTGCAGAACATAAGTTTCGATTGCTATGAAGGAACGGTTTGCAATGACTTTACAGCAGAATTCGAACCAGCGAACATATCGCAAATTAATGTCAACGAAAACGGGTCTGTTTCTGTTAACATAACTGTACCGTTAGGCTATGCTGTTGGGACTTATAACGGAACAGTCAACGTCTCATCGGAAAACAACGGTTACGACACCATATTTTTGTTTGTCACAATACCAACAGAAACAAATCTAAGTATGTTGCTAACTCCCAACAATCAAACTGTCTACAATATATCAAAAGCTGACAGTCAGACTTTCCTTTTTGAAAGCACTTTGCAAAACATAGGCAACGGAAGTGCCAGGGACACCAACATGAGCATCCAGTTGCCCATTGGCTGGTCATCAAACATTAGCATTGAAAATTGCGACAACATAACAAAGGACCAGGTTTGCACAAAGGCTTTCAACATAACCGTTCCCAACGCAACATCCACAGGAAATTATTACATAAATGTAAGCTCCAACTGGACAAATCCCGACGATTCCACTGGTTCTAACACAACAACCCTAAACGTAACAGTAGCTTCAAATCCCAAAATAAACGTAAGTGAAATTACCATTTCAGGAAGCGCAACAGATGCAGAGGAATCATACATTAGCAACTTTACGGTTCTTTCAATTGGAAACGACGCCTTGCAAAATATTGCATTTAGTTGCATCTCCGGAGACGTGTGCGATAACTTTACTTTAGAATTCACGCCATCTAGCATCTCAAGCATTGATGTAGATGATAACAGCTCTGTTTCATTGAATGCAACAGTACCTCTTAGCTATCCAGCAGGTGTTTACAACGCAACTTTGAACGTTTCTGCAGGCAACGGAGACTATGACACTTTATTGGTAAACATAACCGTGCTTTCAAACAGAACATGGACACTATACCCCACATTCTGCGAAAAGGCAGAAGAGCCTGAAGAGGGAACCGCGTGCCAGATAGAGATAATGAACATTGGAAACGATGTGATAAATTTCACAGTCTCCCCTGAAAACGGCAACTATACAACAGCAAACGAAACTGAATTCTCTGTCAACGGAAGTTCCAATCACACGTTGGCAATACTTTACAACGTAACAGGCATATCGCCGTCCATATTCAACTCGACTTTTTTGGTTAACGCAACTCAGGCAGACGCCCAACCAGACAACGCAACATTCCAAGTAAACCTTTTGCCCAATGTTCCCCCGCTTATGGAGACTTTGATAACCCCGAATTTCACTGAGCAGAACGAATCAGTCGAGTTCTTTGTGAACCTAACAGACAGGTCAAACAGCGGCATAAAGTGGCTTAATGTAACTGTGACAAAACCCGACAGCTTTTCAAGCAGCACTAGCATGACACTACTCAATGAAAGCGGAAACTTTTCACAATGGTATCTAAACTACACAGAAGCTCTTGGCAACACAAACCAAAGAGGCATATACAATGTTTCCATATACAGCTCGGACAACATAGGAAACCTTGGCAACTACAGCACTAACTTTTCAATATACCAAAGAATGCTTGTGACGTCAACTCCTTTGGCAGGAACGTACTACCAGGGAGACACGGGTTCCTTGTACTTTATGCTAAGGGATGCCAACAGCACGGGTATAAACAATTCGAACATAACCTTTAACATAACAGACCCTTATGGCAACCTGACACACTATTCGCAGAACGTGTCCAACTCTGACGGAACAATATCACCCATGCCAACGTTCTCCTTACAGTCAGACGCTCCCATAGGAACCTACACGCTATTTACCAACTATAGCTTCTATGAAGACGTGCTAAACCAGACACTGAACCTACAGAAAAACAGCACTTTCGATGTAGAGTCAAGGACAATATCAGTGACAGGGCTTTTCGCTGATGTTGAAACATCTGTTGTTTGGTATCCAAACAACATAATGAAATTCGGCATGCTGGTGTACAACGGGGAGGGAAGACCGATAGACCCAGACGAGATAAATCTGACAGTCTACGATTCTGCAGACAACCTTTATTTTTCAACAACACTTTCATCGCTTACAAAAGAGGCAACAGGATACTATACATACTCGCACGCAATGGGTGTTGGCACACCAACAGGCATGTACATGGCTGTACTCAATGTTTCTGACGGCTCATTTAGCTCAATGAAGATACAAGCATTCAGAGTTTCACAGGGAGGTCCCTACGACGTTAGGCTCAACCTGTTCGAAAACGAGGTCCCGCAGGGCGACTATCTTGACTTTGAGATAATTCTGGAAAACAAAGGAGAGGTGACGCAAGACGTTTATGTGATATACAACATAACAGACCAATCTGGAAATGGCTACTACTCATTTTCAGAGGCTGTCTTAACTCCAGCATACAGCAACAGCAGCTTTACCAGAAACGCATACATATACACTGACCAGCCTCTTGGAACGTACACCATAAACGCCAAGGTTACATACAGCCTATACCAATCACCCATAGACGCTAACGTGACTTTTTACGTCTCATCTGCAGGAACAACACCCGCACCACCACAGACATCTGTTGGAAATACCCCGACGTATTACGCTATAAAGCCAACACAGGAAACCGATGCAAGCATACTCATAACAGGCTATAACAACAACATAACTCTTGCAAGAGGCTTTACAAAAATAGAAAAAGTGATTGTAAAGAACAGCGGAAGGGTTGATCTAAATAACGTGAGCCTTTTTGTTCTCGGTGTTCCGACCAACTGGTTTAACATAACGCCTTCAAAATACGATGAACTTGTAACTGACAATTCTTCAGTATTCCTAGTAGAGTTCAACATACCCGAGAACACAAACACAGGAAACTATGATGCCAGCCTGCTTGTGACATCAGGAGTTGTTAGCGACCAGCAGTCAATAGAGGTAAACATCTTTAGCTCGATAAAGGAAGTTCTTGAAGCCGAGATAGCAATGGTTGAGGAAAGCCTAATTGAGCTGAAAATAGACCTCAGGGTAGCTGAAAGGGAAGGAAAGGACGTATCGGATGTCCAAACACTAGTTGACACCATAGAATCCTACATAGAAAACGCCAAAAAGGACCTGAAAAACAACGACATAGACGCTGGCATGGAAAAAACAGGCAGCGCCCTTAGCCTCATATCAAGAGCAAGGGACCTTTTGGACATGCTGGAAATGGAGGAGCCAGACACTTTCTCGTCGCTTCTTTTCATTTTCATAGGCTTAATAGCAATAATCATAATCGTCATAATTCTGGTATATTTGCAAAGAAAGAAGAAACTAAAAAGTATTCTAAAAAACAGGCTATCCAAAATCAAGGGAGCTTTCCACAGACCAGGAAAAAGCGATGCGGAAGTTGAGATGCTTCAAAAAGAGAAGGAAAAGATATTCAGAATGATCAAAGTCCTAGACAAGGAAAAGAGCGAAGGTCTGATAACAGAAGGCACCTATGCAAGAATGAAGGATAGCCTTGAGAAGAAGATGAGTAAAATAGAGAAAAAGTTAAAGTAAAACAACTACGAAGAAGCGTAGACTGTTAGGGTTGTGGTGTTCAGGTATCCTGATGGATAACCGGAAGGCACCCAAGCATCAACTTCTAGTATTATGCTGTAACCAGGGGTTAGGTTTGCTTCTTGCAAGTAGCTTGAAAGGCCACAACCAGCAAAGTTAGGAGATGTTCTCTGGTCATAGTGGTATATGTAAACCTTGGTGCAGTCATAGTACGCTGCCACACAATATGTGTCAAGTGGGGAACTTGCATCAGAAACGCTGAAATAGCTCCATTCATCGTCTCCATCATCCGCTGCCCCAATAGACTCGGGGGTTCTTGTTGCAGTTGTACCCAAGTCAACATCATACTCTACTGCAAATTCTGCATCTGTATCGTTGCAGCCTGTTGTTCCGTTTCCAAGAACCCAAACATAATCACTGCTCGCATTTCTAAAGTAACCCCATGCAACAGGGTCTGTTACTGCGGACCAATCATTGTTTGGAATATCTTGTGTCCAGTTCCACTCTATTCTTCCTGCAAAATAATAACCAGTATCAGTCTCGTTCTTGAGTGTTATGACGCTTCCCGCAGAATAGTTGGTTGGGTATGCAAGACCGTATGGTCTTACAGGCTCTGTAATCAGCGTATCAACATATGCGTATATTTCAGATACGTTCAAAGAACCCGTGTTTTTTATGTTGAGGTATTTTGTACCACCGGCTTGTCCCGAAGCTATGTCTGTCCAATTAAGGGTGGCTGGAAGCACTGTGATAGAAGATGCTTCTGAGACATTTACGTCAACAGTAACAGTGTCGCTTGAATCTGCGAACGCTGGCATTGCAACCAAACTAAAAGCGAATAAAACAAAAAAAGCAGATAAAACTGCGCCAAAAATCAATAATTTCATTTTTTTCATTATACACACCCATATAAGGTTAATATTATTTTCATTAACCCGCTATATAAATATTATTATATTGTTATAGCCACAATAAAATCTTATGAAACCGCGTTCTTTGGGAACTTGCATAATTTTTTCCTTTGTCTTTTTGCTATTTATCCCAATTATGGTAGGGGCAGCAAATGTAGGCGTTTCTCCAGGCTCATTTAACATGGGCCAAGTGGTTCCGGGTACGACAGAAGTAGTAGATTTCTACATAGTAACAGCATCAGAAGAAACCTTGCTTGTGCAACTAGAGCCGGAAACAGTTATTTTCGACACAGTAGCCTTAAAGAACAACTTTTCCGAAGAGAACGTTTTATCATGGATTGACATAATAAACAATCCAGTGGAACTAGAACCCGAATACGATGTCTTGGAAACAGAAGGCGGTAATATAAACAGCCACAGGAAGGTTAGCTTTCTTTTAAAAATACCAAGGGATGCGGAGCCTGGGGATCACATGTTTAAGATAAAGCCGATACCGCTTTCCGACCAAGGCGACATAGGCAATGTGGGAAGCAAAGTTGTTGCCATAACTTCTGTAAAAGTCATGTTCAAAGTGCCGGGAGACGCTGTAAGGAAAGGGGCAATACTTGATGTTGAATTGGGAAATGATAATGAAAATTCTGTGGAAATTAAGACATATTTCCAAAACACAGGTTCTGTAACTATTTCAGCCAAGGGGCTGCAGAGACTGTATGACAAAGAAGGCAACCTTGTAGGCGAGCTTCAGCTGGCAAAAAAATACATAGAACCCAAGCAAATAGCCACTTTCAAGGGCATACTATCGACAAAAGGAATAGAAGCAGAAGATTACGATGTTTACACTATAATAGATTATGGAACAGGCGAAATAGAAAAGAGCTCCAAGATAACGCTTTCAAAAGCAACGACAATGGCAATTAAGCAGGAAGGCGACATGACAATTTTTATTCTAATAATATTGATATTAATTGTTTCGATAATAATTTACAGGAGAGCAAAATGAACCTAAAAACCATGCTTTTGGCATTTGTGGTGGTTTTCATACTTTTAGCCAATATGCTTGAACCCCCTGAACCTCAGGAAACAGTATCTAACACGACTGTGAACAATTATTCGAACATCTTCTTTAACTATGACATAATAAGGTATCCTTCTTGCGTTGAGGTGACATCGGGCCAGACAAACAGCACTATAACACTTGGCTTTGCAACTGAAAGCTGGAACATAAATTTCGGGGCAGTACCTGCAAATGGCAGCTATTCCACAAGAACAGTCGATTTGTCAAATTCGAATGAACACGACGTCGAAATAATCCTGAAAGCTTATGGAAACATATCAAATCACGTGTCGTTTAGCAAAAACAACATTTTGCTAAATCCGGAAGAGAAAACCTCTGTTAGCATAATATTTACAAGCAATGAAATTGCAGATTTCTATTCAGGAGAAATAGATGTCATCATCAAGAAACCTATTTATAATTTTCCTGTCATAGTCTGATTGATGAAGGGTTCTTTGATACTGGTAGGTTGTATGCTTGTTTCAGTATGCGTAGCATACGCTGCATCAATAGATGTGGGCGTGTCGGAAATTGTTGATGGCAGGTTAATAGCATTCTCAACAGAAGGGTCAAATCTTGTAAAGTTTTCATCTGAATTCTACAACACAGGAAGCGTTCCATACAAGGCAAGAGCAAAGATAGAAATACAAGACAACAACCAAAAAACGATATTCAGCGGCTGGAGCCTTGAAGAGGAATTCTATCCTGGCGACAAGAAGGTTCTTGACATATACTGGCACACTTTGAACCCGGGCGTTTACTTATCGAAACTAAAGATTTATTTCGGAAACGAGGTGAGCGAGTACAAGAATGTGGAATTTGTTGTGGAAAACAAAACGCAACAAGAAGATGTATTCTCAATAAGGAATTTCAGGACATACGACGACTATGTGCTTTTCGATGTGATAGCAAACGCAGATGTTCAAGACATTGTCATAATGCCAACCGACTATATGTCGGGATGGATATTCGAACAGAAAGTAATAGACAAAATAAAAACCAACAGTTCAAAGTACGTCATGATAAGATATGTGCCGTCTCTTTGGGCGACCTCTTCTGTAAAGCTATTGATAGCTTCTGATAACGGCAAGTACTATACGGAAGAAACAATTGAAATGAAAAAGCTTGATGGTCTTGTAGGCTTGTATTTCTTTGTCACAGACAGCATCAAGTACGCTATTTTCAACTAGTTCTTTGTGCTATATTGCGTCTATATTGTATTCATATGTATACAGAAAAGTATTTATATCAAATTTATATGATATCTATATAGTTGCAATATGGAAGAGTGTTTATTTGGCTGAAAAGGGGCTTACAGGGGCGGATTTCGAGAAAAAGGTTCTAGACATTCTTGGACAGGAGCTGCTGTCAGTATCGCAGATAGCCAAAAAGCTCGGCATGAGAAGGGATGTTGCAGCAGGTTATCTTGAAGCTCTAAAAAACCAGGGCAAGCTCGAACTGCACAAAGTGGGCAGGTCCAATATATACATGGTTCCAAGGAGGGAAAGAAAATGAAAAAACTCCTGCCCTTAGTCATACTTTTGCTTTCCGTTAACGCGGCTTTTGCAATGCCAGTCATACAAGACTTTTCGATAGACCCGCAAAATCCTTGGATTGGAACAAGCGTTGACATGGAACTTTTGTGCACTGACAATGCTAACATGTCAATAGAACAGGTGTATGCCCAAATAGAAGGTCCAGAAATATTGCTGCCTATACTTTATTTTTCAGGGAACATAAACTATCAGCTGTCTTTAAGCGAGGCGTATCTAGACAGGATTGGAACATATGATGTGACCGTATACTGCAAAAACAATGTCAGCAATATCACAAGCCAAGCAAGCAGCTTTACGGTTTCTAGCTTGTCAGGATACATAGGCGACATAAGACCGGTGCCAGCATACATAGGCGACACAATAGAGATAGACTTTGTAGCAGAGAAAGATGGTGCAAGAATAACGCATGATGTCTTGTTCAACGTGACGCTTGACGGTGTTTTGAAAAATCTCAAGGTTGTTCCTGCATACGACATCACAAGAGGGTGGATACTAAAGCTTGACACTCCAGGAACACGCGATGTTTACGATGTTAGTGTCACTATGTTCTATGAGGGGGCATCAGTAACCGACTATGGCTCTGCTGACGTAAGAAACAGCATTGAATTTGAGATAGCTTCAGTATCAAAGACGTGGATTAAGAGCAAGGACAACATAACAGTCTCCGTATTGGCTATGGACAAGGGAAACATGATAAGCCTAGACCAGAACGATATTGGAATAAAAATCGGTGGAACCTCTGCTGATGTAACGGGCTTTTCCTTGCAGGGGAATTACTATGTTATTAGCATCATGGCCCCGCCGCTTTCGCCTGGAAGCTATCAGTTAGAAGCCAGCATGAGCCACGAATCGAAAACTTATTCTGCAAACAAGCAGATAGAATACGCTGTAGTCATTGACGGCGAGTTGGTTGATGAAAACAACAAAGCCATAAGCACCAAGATAAAGTTCAATCAGAACGATATAAACAAGCTGACAGTATCAACAGACGCATACGGCAAATACGGAGGACTTTTGCCTCCAGGAGTTTACGACATAGTCATTGACTTTCCTAAATCCCAAATTGAACTCTCAAGCGTGACGCTCAGCGAATTTGACGATCCTATAAATTATTTTTACGGCGACGAAACAGAAATACCCGGCATAAGAAACGCCGGCCTATACGGCTACGAGATAGGTCTTGACTATTCAACACTGGAATTGGAAATGGACTATGACGAAGGCAATGTGATAGACGAGGATGAGCTAAAGGTGTTTAGATGCTCGGACTGGAGCATGGGAAAGCAAGCATGCAGTGACGAATGGGAAGAGATCGGATACGACATAGACATGATAAGAAACAATGTTAGAATAACAGCTTCAGGTCTTTCAGCGTTCGTAATAGGCGAGGTCAAGAGTCTAAAATCGGTATTTAGCACGGACAAGAAAGAGTACAATCTGGACGAAACAATAAAGGTGTCGGGAATAACAAAGGATGAGGACGGAGATGTTGTCGGAAACACCACAGTTTTTGTCGCCATAAAAAACACGCAGGAAAGCATAACAGTAAAGTCCGACGACAACGGCGTGTTTTCCGTGGAGCTTGACGTTCCAAAAAACGAGGCAGAATATGTTGTATCAGTTGATGCAAGAAAGGAGCCCTACAGCGCTTTCAATGGAGAAACAAAAATTTCAGTTGTAAAGAGCAAATCAGTTTTCATCGACTTTCCAGAGACTGTCAGAATAGAAAGGGGTGGAAGCAGCAGCTATAATTTTACGATAGTCAACGACGGACAAGATGACCTAACCGAAATGCTGCTTTACTTGGAGGGCATTTCACAGGACTATTACACTCTTCAACCCGATACGATAAGTCTCAAAGTAGGAGAAAGCAGGGATATAACATTGGATATTTCGATCCCTGTTTACATGGAAACCGGCATAAGAAGCGTGACTTTGAAATCTGAAAACAATGAAATTACACAAGAGCTGGTATTTGGCCTTAATGTTTTTGAAACTGGCGAGCAAGAAACAGTTCCCACAACAGGTCTTGCAACAGGCTTTACACTACCGCAAATAAGCTACTATGAACTGGCATTCGTGGGAATATTCGCGGCAGTTTGCTTTTCGCTTGCAATACTGCTAAAAAAAAGAAAAAAGTTCAGCAACAGGGGAGAGATAAGGAGTTTCCTTATAGGTGTTAGGAAATACATGAGCACCGACGGTCAGCCCATGCATCCAAACACAGGAAGCTATGACAAGCTCATAATAACGGAATTTCCCAATGTTTTGAAATTTTCCAAAAATTTGACGCAAAAAGGTGATTAATAATGGTAAGAATAATAAACGTGTGCTCTGGCAAAGGAGGGGTAGGAAAGACCACGATAGCCGCCAATCTGGGCGTGGCACTCCAGAAATATAACAAGAAAGTGGCTGTTATAGACTTTAACATAACAACGTCACACATAGGTCTTTACTTTGACATGTACAAGTGCCCTCTAACACTAAACAATTTTTTGAGAAACGAGGTTAAGCTTGAAGACGCCATATACAAGCACAAATCAGGCCTTAACGTTGTGCCAGCATCCCTAAGACTAGACGACATAGTTAACATTGATGTCAGCGGCATTAAGGAAAAATTAAAGCAGGTGTTTGCGGATTACGACATAGTTATTTTAGACTCTGCTCCGGGCCTTGGCAAGGAGGCCATGATAGCTCTGCAGGCAAGCGACGAGACGCTTTTTGTCGCAAACCCTTTCATACCGTCTTTGGTTGACATAGAAAAGTGCAAGCATGTGATAGAAAAGTTCCAGATACGTCCGACATTACTAGGTGTAATTGTCAACAGGGTCAGAAACAAAAAGTACGAATTGACCATGGAAGAGATACAGCAGTTTTTAGAAATGCCGATAATAGGGTATGTTCCAGAAGACGAAGAGGTTTTGGCAAGCTTTAACAAAAAGGAGCTAGTTGCCTCATCAAAAAAGAAATCACCGTCGCAACAGGCCTTCTTTAAGCTGGCTGCCAAGATAGCGGGACACGACTACAGTTACAGTTTCTGGGACAAGGTAAAGATGGCTTTCAAAAGGAAAAAAGAGTTCGCCTGAGGTATTTCTATGCCATCAAAAACCGAAGCGACTCTGTTTTTAATTTTATTGCTGGTTCTAAGCAACAGCTCTTTTGCTTTTGCCCAAGTTACAGTACAATACGACCAGGAAGGAGAGCCGCTAGTTGACATAGGCCTTACGCCAACAGGCGATTATGAAGACCTAAACATTCTTGGAGAGGATTTGACATACGACATAGAGGAAGAGTTCAAAACAGGAAGCAATTTTGTTGACATATGGCACAACTCGACTCAGATAGCTGATGGCAGCATAGATTCGATAAACATCACGATAAACTTTACAAGCAATGTTTCGGATGATTACAGCTTGAACGTGTACGACTGGGAAAACTCTTTGTGGGTATCTTCCGGATGTGACTTTGGCACAGTTCCCCCAAACACTCCTACAAAATGGTGGTGCAACATAACAAGCAATGCAATGGACTTTAACTCTTCCGATGGAAGAATCAGATTCAAGATAAACTCCACAGGGGATTCGGATGTGGGTCTTCTAAAGGAGGACTATGTGCAGTACTATGTAGGTTATGCAAGCTATCTAGAAGTTGAGATGCTAAATCCAGACACACAAGCAACTCTTAACATAATACAAAACAAGACGTTTTTCGTAAACACGTCCATTGTTTGCAGAGACGGCCCTTGCGGCAATGTTTTTGGAACAGTAATGTACAACCTTTCATCAGAATACCCTAATTATCCTGTGAACGATACTTTTGGAGACAAGCCCTTCTTTGTAAACGAAAGCCCTTTGAATCCTCTAAAGCCTTGCGGGAGCATGCTATCAGGGGATTTTTGTCTTGTCAACTGGTCGATAAACGCAACTGCAGACATAAACAGCGGATGGAAAATAGGAGCAATGTTCAACTCTTCCTTTGACGAAGTGGAAGACAATGCAACTGAAAACGTGACAATCTCTATCAGCGACTGCACAATAGATATCAACATGCAATGGAGTTCTATAATTTTCGGTATGCTTGACCCTAGCTCCGGACAGAACAGCGCGGAGGGAAATGACATAAACGACTACAACGTGACAGTCAACGAGGGCAGCTGCAATTTGGATATATACATAAACGGAACCGACTTGACAAACGAAACGTTAGGATATACGATAGGCGTTTCGAACATAAGCTGGAGCAATACAACAAATGATTTTTCCGAAGCCCATGAACTATCAAAAACAGCAAGTCTTCTAGGCTCTGGATTTTCAGAAGGCAGTAACATAACTTCTTGGTATTGGATCAATGTTCCGCCAGTATACACTGGTTACTATGCGGGAAGCATATATGTTTGGGGGGTAAAAAATGGACAAGAAGCGCCTTAGCATGTTTTTTGCATTTTTTTTCCTAGCACTAGCCTGCTGCGCAAATGCGATAAGCATAGGCAACAGCCTAAAGTACGATTATCAGGAAATAGCTTTGGAGCAATCTGCAAGGTTCAAGATACTTTTCTGGAATTCTGGAAATGAGCCCTACACGATGGAAATAAGGAATGTTGAAAGCCCGGAAGGTTGGACAGTAATAATAGACCCTGCTTCATTTTTGCTTGACAAGGAAACAGGAGAGGAATACATAAGCCTGCCGTATATGAATGAAAACATAAGGGCAAAAATAGTAAATGTTTTCGTAAAGCCGCCGCAAAACGAGGAAAGCGGCAACTATTCCTTTACAATAGTTTCTCAGATAACATCTCAGGACACAGGACAGCTAACAATGGTTCCAAAAAACAGCTTCATCTTAAAAGTAGGACTAAGAGGAATCGAGCCTGATGTTGTAGAAGATGACTTTGAAGAAGAAATTATCATACCAAAGGAAAATTATGAAGACAAAGAAGAGAGCAGCATTGTATTTATCTTGGTCATAGCAACCATTGCGATTGCGTTGTTGTTATACAAAAAATATTAAGGGTTTTATATCTGAGGCTCAAATTAGTTTATATGAGAGAGTTTTGGCTGCACATTCTTGTTTTGCTAATTGTCCTAGCATCTCTTGCGTATTTTATACCCTACGGGATAACCGGCATGACCATGCATCAGCTCGATGTTGCTATAAAGAGCAATTTCAGCGGCCATATATCAGCCTTTAACTTTGAAACCCTGGCGAACGTATCGGAAACCCAGGATATCTACGTAGAATTTTTCAATTCAGGAACAGAAACATACGACCTAACAATAGAAGAGTACATCTACTACTATTCAGACAAGCTTGAGGAATTGGTACACTATCAGGACTCGACAGTAACTCTTTATCCAGGCATGAGAAGGCCATTTGAAACAAAATTCACGCCAAACACAATGGGATACTATTACATCAAAGTCAGAATAACAATGGGCACCAAAAGAATGGAGGCTTGGGGAAGCTTCTATGCTACTTTCCCGGATTATACGCCGTACGTTTATGCCCAAAACTTTCCTTTTGGAACATGGGCAGAAGTCACGCCGTCGCTCAACGTCAGCTATCCCGAATCAATAAATGTATACCCTGGCAGAAGCGTGATGACCAACATCAAGGTAAAGAACATAGGAAACGCCACAATCCATGAGATGAAGATGCATCTGTCTGCTTCCAACCTTTTAGACATTGACATGAATCCAAAGGAATCTTATTACCTAGACCCCGGGGAAACGGTTGTTTTCCTTTTAGACATCTTCGCGCCAAACGAGGCGCCCATAGGCGAGTACCCAATAGACTTTGAGCTTGTAACAAGAGAGCTCAAGGAAACGGGCACAATAAAAGTAAACCTGACATCTTACGACGTTTCTCTAAAGGATGATGTGAAAAACACGATACTCAATTACGATCTTCTAATAGCAGACCTTGAAAGGCAGATAATAGATGCCAGAGCAAAGGACCTTGACACAACTGAAGTGGGAATTGAACTAGAAAATGCCAAAGCAAAAATGCAGGAAGCCAAAAATTTTTACGAACAAGAGGATTATTTGTCAGCAAGCTCTTCTTTGGAAGAATTAAAGGACATACTAAAGGACGCCACTTTAAAACTGGCTCAGATTTCTTTTGTGGTATACACAGCACCATCTTTTAGCCCTCTTTGGCTTTTGCTTGTAATAATTGCAATAGCAGTAATATTCCTTATGCTTCACAATAGGAAGAAAGATAAAAGAAAACCCAAGCTTTTGAGAATGGAAGAAGCTGAGACATAGACTTAAATTGAAAGGAAAAAATATCTATAAAACATGGGTCTTTTCGGAACATTTGTCTACAAGAACAAGAAGAAAAAGAATTTCTGGCTTCACATGACAATGAGAGGCAAGTCAAAACTATACTTTTTTTCCGAGGACCCAAAGGATGCGCTAAGCAGCGTGCCCAGCGGGTATGTTGTTTTCGAGGACCCAAGAACAGGGCTGCCGTTTCTAAAGAAAGGAAGCGGTGGTTTTTTGGGCGGACTTTTTGGAAGCAATAGAAAAGTTAAAAAAGATAAGAAACCAGAGAAATAGTAGTGGTGTTGTAATGGCTAGGGTAATAAGCATTATTTCTGGGAAAGGCGGCGTTGGAAAGACTACATTAGGTCTAAACATAGGCGCCTCTCTTGCAAAGCACTTTAACAAGAACGTTACACTGGTCGACTGCAATGTAACAACATCGCACGTGGGTTTGTATCTTGGCATGTACTATTGCCCCATAACACTAAACAAGGTCCTAAGAGGAGAGTACAAGGTCGAGGACGCTGTAAGCGAGCACTACAGCGGCATGAAGGTTGTTCCTGCTTCTTTGTCTCTAACTGATTTGGAGGGCGTTGACATAACAGAGCTAAGAAGCAAGCTAAAGGGCCTAATGAGCGACAATGACATAGTTCTTCTTGACGGAAGCCCGGGCCTTGGAAGAGAGGGCATAGCATCAATGAGGGCTGCTGACGAGGTATTGTATGTTACAAACCCCTACATACCGTTTGTAATGGACATTGTCAGGTGCCAGGAGATCGCAAACGAGATAGGGGTCAAGCCTTTGGGTGTAGTGGTTAACATGTCAAACAACAAGAACTATGAAATGTCCGACTCTGAGATAGAGGAGTTGACAAAACTTCCCGTGATTGCCAAGATACCGCATGACACGAACGTGCACAAGAGCCTTACTTTGAAGATGCCTGTTGTCCTATTCAAGCCCTACAGCGCAGCAAGCAAGGAGCTAATTAGCCTTTCTTCAAAACTTGTTGGCGAGGTTTACGAAACAGAGGGCAAGCTTTTGAGATTTCTTAGAAAACTTAGGATCAAAAAGTGATATTTATCACTTACAGATAGTATAACAATAGGTTTAAATCCTTTTGGAATGTAGTATTTCACATGTCCTACAAGACAGCATTTTGGATACTGATTTTCATGACCGTGGTGTCCGCAGCGCTGCAGCTTTTGGGTTACGACTTTCTACAAGTTTTAATAGTGCTCCTAATAGTTGATTCCATAGGCTTTGGGGCAATGGTCGAGCTTGAAAGGAAAAAGTCCTTGAAAGAAGAGAAGGTGGGAGAAGAGATAAAGAATAAAATAGACAATCTGGAAAACATCTGCAAGGACATGGTAAAAAGAGTTAGCGTTAATTCCGCAATGGAGCAGCTAGAGGAAAGGCTTAATAGGCACAAGACAGAAAACAAGGACTCTTTGGACAGGCTGGCGGAGAAAACACTCAGCCTTGAAAGAAGGCTTAACAACTTTGGGGCAAAACTGGCAGAACACATCCAGCCAAAGCGCGAAGAGGATGTTGCAGACTATATCTACCTTGAGAACGAAGAATAGAAATAAAAAATTACTGTTTCTAATTATAGCATGTCAGTTGATATGGAAGAATTAAAAAATTATGTTGAAAAGGTTTCAAAGGAAAAGTATTCTGATTTCATTAAAAAGTGCGTTTATTTTGACAACGGAAACGTGCTACTCAACACAAATCTTGTTTATAACAGAAGTTTTGAGCACAGTAAAAAATTAGATGAGATAGCAAAAAGGTTGGATTCATCAATTAAAAGAGAAGAAAATGTAAAGGAAACTTTCAATTCTAGAAAACCCATGACAATGGAAAGAACTTATAGGGTTTTGACTCCTTCCGGAAAAGAGCTCGCTAAATTGAGCCTGGAAAGAACACTGACAGAAAAGGGAAAAACAAAAAAGACAAGCCCATTAAAATTGGAAATAATCACAGAAAACAACAGCAATGCCACAATAGATTATTTGCTTGAATCCCTTGTAGATAATTTCAAACCAAAGTAAGTTTTAAATATCTTTAGAAAGTAATTATTCATCACTGCTTTGGCAGTAGCATAGTGCGTGAGCTGATTGTATGGTTGACGAGAAAATATTAGCAGCAGTCAAAGAAGCTAGAAATAGCGACAAGAGAAATTTCAAACAAGGCTTTGACCTAGCCATAAATCTAAAAAACATAGACCTGAAAAAGCCGGAGAACAGAATAAAGGCCGAGATGAGCCTGCCAAACGACACAGGCAAAAAGACAAAGATAGGCGTCATAGTTGATTCTTTGGCATCCCAGGCAAAGGACATGGAAGATGTTATTGTTATAAAAAGGGACCAATTGGAAAAATTCAGCAAGGACAAAAAAGGGGCAAAGAAGTTAGCAAAACAGTGCTCGTACTTTGTGGCAGAAGCACCGCTTATGCCTCTTGTTGGTAAGAACCTGGGTCCTATTCTAGCACCAAGAAACCTAATGCCCGTACCAATACCGCCTTCTGCAGACCTAAAGTCTAATGTCAACAGCAGGAGAAATGTTTTAAAGATACAGCTAAAGACATCGCCCGCAATACACCTTAGCGTAGGAAACGAAGAGATGTCAGACGAGAAGGTGGCTGAGAACATAGACGCCATCATAAACACTGTAATAAGCAAGTTGCCAAAGAGCAAGGAGCAGGTAAGAAATTATGTTATCAAGCTTACCATGGGTAAGCCGGTAAAGTTCAAGTTGTGATTTCATGGAGAAAAAAGGAAGAAGCGACATAAACCCGAAAAAGAAGCAGGTAGTTGAAGAGCTAGCTGTAATGCTAAAAGAGTACCCTGTGGTGGGTCTAATAGACCTTCACAAGATGCCTGCTTTCGCCCTTCAAAACATCAAGATGAACCTGAAAGACAAGATGAAGATAAGAGTCGCAAAAAAGAGGATGATAAACTTTGCCCTAGAAAAGGCTGGTAGGGAGAACCTCAAGGAGTATGTTGTGGGATATCCGGCATTGATATTCAGCAAAGAGGACCCCTTCAAATTATATTCATTAATTTCAAAGCAGGTGGAAAAAAGGTCGGCAAAGCCAGGTGACGTTCCGGAAGAAGACGTTGTTGTAAAGGCAGGGCCAACACAAATACCACCCGGCCCAGCAATATCGACCCTTTCAAAAGTAAAGATACTAGGAAAAGTGCAAGGACCGACCATTGCAATAATAAAGGATTGCACACCATGCAAGGCAGGAGAGCCGGTTTCGATCGATTTGTCATCGGCTTTGCAGATGCTTAAAATTACTCCCATGAAGGTGAGCCTTAATGTCTTGGCATTCGCCGAGGACAAGGCAATATACACAAAGGACCAGATGTTCGTAGACGAGGTTAAGCTGGTAAGCGACATCCAGCTGGCAGTGCAGAACGCATTCAACCTTTCAATGAACTCCGGCTTCCCGACAAAGGTTACTATTGGTTTCATGCTCTCAAAGGCACAAATGGAAGCAAAGGCTTTGGAAGCCTTGGTTGACAGCGGTGCTCCAAAAGAGGAAGAGAAATCAAAAGAGCAAGCTCCAAAAGAAAAATCTGAAGGCGAAACAGAGAATGAACAAGAGCCTGCAGAGAAAAAAGAAGAGGAGCAATCATAATAACGAGGTGTAAAAAATGGAAATGATATACAGCGCGCTTTTATTGCACAGTGCAAAGCAGAGTGTTGACGAAGCCAACCTAACAAAGGTCTTGCAGGCAGCAGGCATAACGCCCGACACAGGAAAAGTCAAGGCAGTTGTCGCAGCATTGGACGGAGTTAACATCGAAGAAGCGATAAGCAAGGCAGCAATGCCAGTAGCTTCCGCAGCACCAGCAGATGCAGGCGCAGCAAAGAAAGAAGAGTCAACCGAAGAGGACGACTCAAAGAAAGCTGAGCAAGCAGTCGAAGGCTTGGCCGGTCTATTTGGTTAGTTTTTTTAATTTCAGCCAAGCTTTCGATTCAGCTTTTTCTAATTGTTTTTCTAGTTGCATTTTCGAAAGACTTAAATCTTTTTTCAACCATTGTTGTCTAATGGGTGACGGTGTATTTACTGTCTGGCGTCGTATACCTTACGGTAATTTTGAAGAAGCTCCAGAAGCTGTCAAAAGTCTTGAAAAAGCAATGAATGGAACAGAAAAATATAATTTTTCCGTCAGCCAAGAAAAATACTGGACTGTCGAAAAAAAAGGCGAAGATAAGGGAACAATAGACTTTGAAGAAGAATTCGATCCCTTTGGTCGAAAAAAAGAATTTTCTCTAAGATTTCTTGACCTAGGAGAAGACAGAACACTTGTCCAGGAAAACGAAGCAAACACTAGTTTTTTGGACAATTACAGAGAAAATGAAAGAAGGTCTGTTTTATACAACAGATATTATTTGATTGAAAAGAGAGAAATTGTCAAAGATCCTGAAAAGTTCAAACAAGTTCTCAAAGAAAGTCTGAATATTGACATACCTAGCACTAAAATGAAGTATGACTCATATTCAATCGCGCATGACTTGCATGTCGCAAAAATTTTGACAAAACCGGAAGAGAAAATAGAAATTAACTAATCTGTGTTTATAATTCTAATTATAATAAAAAGAATTTCTGTACTAATCATGTACTAGAAGATTTTTTTCAAAATTAAGCTTAAATCTTTTTCTATTGTTATAGTAGTATGAAATTAGCAAAATTGGTACCAGTAATTATGTTATTGGTTCTTTCAGTAACAGCAGTTATGGCAACACACTCCACACAAACTTCATTCCAGCCTAGCGAGTGGTCCATGGGCACCGAGCAGGACGTCACATTCGGCGTTGTGAACGGCGGCGGGGACAACATTGTTAGGGTCGAATTAACAGTTCCGGAGAGAAACCAGATACCTTTGTACAAGTTGCTTGAGTTTACAACCCCGCAAGGTTGGAAATACGCATACACAACAAAGGATGGCAACACTCCATACAAGGTAATTTGGACAACAGAAGGCAATGGAATATCTGTTAGCGAGATGGAAAGCTTTGGCGTGAGAGCAAAATCACCAAGCGAGCAAGGCGAGTTCACATGGTCTTGGAAGACCGTGGATGTCTCAGGTTCTGAAAACACAGGAAGTATAACAACAAAAACAGGTTCAGCACCTTTGGCATACTTTAAGGTTACAGGATCTTCCTCAACAGACGCCGGCAGCTCATTGGGAGTGACAGTGACGGCATACGACAGTTCCGACAGAATAAAAACCGATTATGCAGGAACAATAACTTTCAGTTCCTCTGACCCCCTGGCGACATTGGCCGAAACATACACATTTTCTGGTTCGGACAAAGGTTACAAGTCCTTTACTGTAAAGCTAAAGACAGCAGGAGAGCAGACGATAACTGTGAGTGATGTTAATAGCAAGTTATTTGCAACAAAAACTGTAAAAGTCGAAGCGGGAAGCATAGAGACTTTGAAGATAGTCGCAGACGACCTTGACGCAGGTTTAGGTCAGAAGGTTGTGTTCAACGCAATCGCAAGCGACATCTTCGGAAACCAAATCGATGTTACAGATGACACATCGTGGGAAATCGACAGCGAGGCTAAAGGTACATGGACAGACAATGTCTATGAAACTGAGAACAGCGGTTCTTGGATCGTTATAGGAAGCTACAACGGTATACGTGACGGCGAGTTACTCAACGTCGGCGGACAGGTGGTTGTTGAGCCCGAAGTCCCCGAGGAAGAGGAAGAACCCGAGCAAGAAGTACCGGAAACACCAACTGCCGAGATCACGATAAGCGGAGACGAAGCTATAACAATTCCTGCAGGCTCGAACGACACTTTGGTTCTGACTGTAAACAACAACGGAGACATGGACCTTACAGGCGTTGAACTTGGTTTCGAAGGCGTGCCGTCTGACTGGGTGCTTACGTTCCCATTGTCAAGCGACATAATGGCCGGAAGCTCCAAGGACTACCTTGTGATAATCTATGTGCCCGACAACGAGACAGAAGCAAGGGACATAACATTTTCTGCAGTATCCGACGAGGGTGCATTGGCAGAGAAGATGGTCGCATTAAGCCTTGTCTCACCTGCAACTGGCCTTCTGGAAGCGATTCCAAAGAACGTGTTGCAGCTGGGTGTGGTGATAATAGCAGTCGCTGCAGTCATCATAATCGGTTGGGAACTTTGGTTCAAGAAATAGAACTTTCGACTTTTCTTAGTTTTCTTTTTTATTTTATCTTTCCCAGACGTTATTTTATAAAATTGTTTGCAAATATTCTATAAAGTGATTTAGTGGATTCCAAAGAACTCAAAAAACTATACATTGATTTTTTCATAGGCAAGGGTCACTCTGTTATTCCCAATGCTCCCTTGATACCTGAGAACGATCCCACAGTCTTGTTCACAACAGCGGGCATGCATCCTATTGTACCGTTCCTTCTTGGCCAGCCGCATCCGCAGGGAAAAAGGCTTGTCAATTTCCAGAAATGCATAAGGACTGTTGACATTGAAAGCGTTGGAGACAACTGCCATCACACCTTTTTCGAGATGCTTGGCAACTGGTCGCTTGGAGACTATTTCAAGAAAGAGGCAATAAGCATGACATTCGAATTTCTAACCAAGGTTTTGAAACTGCCTTTGGAAAGACTAGCTTTTAGCTGCTTTGAGGGCGACGAGAATGCACCAAAGGATGAGGAATCATATAAAATACTAAAAAGTCTCGGTGTTTCTGATGAAAAAATAGCCTTCCTTGGAAAGGATGAAAACTGGTGGGGCCCTGCGGGAGAGACCGGACCATGCGGTCCTGACAGCGAGGTCTTTTACTGGTCACCAAACAATGTTCCTGTTCCGGAAAAATTTGATGTTGATGACAAGAGATGGGTAGAGATAGGCAACAACGTTTTCATGCAGTATGACAAGCAAAAGGACGGCAGCCTAAAGCAAATGCAGCAGAAGAACGTTGATTTCGGCGGCGGAGTCGAGAGGCAGACCGCCGTGCTCAGCGGTCTTGATGATAATTATTTGACAAACGACTTTTTGCCTCTGATTCAGAAAATAGAAAACATAAGCGGAAAAAAATACGCTGACAACAAGCGCTCGATGAGGATAATAGCCGATCATGTCAGGGCCGCAACTTTCATTCTTGCGGAAAAAGTTGTACCGAAAAACGTAGAGCACGGCTATGTGCTAAGAAGGCTGCTAAGAAGGTCCATAAGGCACGGCAAGCTTCTGGGCATAGAGGATGATTTTCTAAGGGGTATTGTTGAGACTGTTATTGAGAACTACAAGGAAACGTATCCTCATCTGGAAGAAAACAGAAATTTCATAACATCTGAACTTGAAAAGGAAGAAAAGAAATTCAAGAACACCCTAAACAAGGGCCTTAGAAAATTCCAAAGAATTGCCGAGGAAAAGGGGAAGATAGACGGAAAGGACGCATTCCTGCTTTTCCAGAGCTTTGGATTTCCCATAGAAATGACAAAGGAGCTTGGGGAGGAAAGCAACATTGAAGTTGACGAGAAGGGCTTCAATGAAGAGGAAGCAAAGCACCAGCAGGTTTCCAAAATAGGCTCTGAAAAGAAGTTCGGCAGCGGCCTTGCAGACTCTTCCGAGCAGACCATAAGGCTTCACACTGCAACACACCTTCTAAACGAGGCACTGAGAAGGGTTCTGAAAAAAGACGATATTTACCAAAGAGGTTCTAACATAACTCCCGAGAGACTAAGGTTTGATTTCAACTTTGACAGAAAACTTGCAGATGAGGAGTTGAAACAAGTCGAAGATTTGGTCAATCAAAAAATAAATGAAGCCATCAATGTGAAGAAAATAGAAACGACTGTAGAAGAAGCCAAGAAGATGGGAGCTCAGGGAGTTTTTGATGAAAAGTACGGAGACAAGGTTTTCGTATATTCTATAGGAGACTTTTCCTGCGAAATATGCAGCGGTCCCCATGTTGAAAACACAAACGAACTGGGCCATTTCAAGATTGTAAAAGAGAAGGGTGTCGCGGCTGGTGTTAGAAGAATAAGAGCAGTTTTAGAGAAATAAATTCTTTTGGAAGCAAGAAGTTCTATGAACAAGAAGAGCTACTCCACAAAACTTGACAATGCTTTAAAACCCGTTATAGCAAAGGATTTGGGAATAAGGCCTTTGAATCAAAATTTCAACATAGACTACATTTCAGGCAACGGGAACATGATAGAACTAAAAATAAGAAGATTCAGAGAAAATGAAAAAAACAAATCGTTCTTTTTTAGAAAAAACCAATATGACATATTCAAGAATAGGTATACAAACAGCTATCGTGTTTTCGGAAGAGATGCGAACTTTAGAAAACCTATACTGACTTACCTTCTTTTGGGCTATAACTCAAATAAGAAAATAGATTCAATAAAAAAAATTGATGAGATAATAAATGATATGGAAATAGAAAATCTATTTCTAGTAGACTACAAGTTCGTGGAAAAAAACAACAGTGGTGGAGAAAAGAGCCGACATTTCAGAGTAAAAGTAGATGAATTGGAAAACAATGTTATGGAAAGTATATGTGTAAATGTTTTAGGAAAAGAAACTGAACTTAAAACCGTAGGAAAAAAAGATTACATAACACAGGTATTATCTGACATTATCTGTAATCGATAATTATTACGTCCCTGTTCTGAATTGTGTATAGCTCATAGTCGGTGTTCAAAACTCCGTTGACATACATCACCATGGAGCTTTGGTTGTTGTTGCAATAGTTCATGATGCAGGTAGAGTTGAAATTCTCACCCCATATTTCGAAAAAGTCCTTTACCATCACAGACTCGTCTGTGCTCTTGTATATTATGTTGTCGTTGGAAAGGGTGTATAATTTATCATATGTATTGTCATCATTCACTCCAAGGCCGGCGGGTATTGGCTGTTGCGAGCCGAATATCACAACGGATATTCCTGCAGCCCACACATCGCTGTCATTGTTAGTAGAAGAAAATGAAAACGACAGTGCGTAAGCAAAGCTGCTGAAAAGGAATGCGGAAATTATGAAAACGCTTATTAGTTTTTTCTTTGTTGTCTTTTTCATTTCTTTGCACCATAGTCCAAAGGTTTTTTCTCGCCGTAAAATCCGCCCTTGATGAAAAGATAGGCGCTCATCGCAGCAACAGCTCCTCCTGAGGCAGCAGTTATTATCTGGGCCAAAGAGCCTGTAACATCGCCCGCAGAATAGACACCGGGAATATTTGTCTCCATGTCGCTGTTTACCTTGATGTAATTATTTTCAGTTATATCAACTCCTGCAGCCTTGACAAGCTGAGTTGTGGGCACCTCGCCTATTTCTATGAAAACGCCGTCAACATCCAAATCGCATGTCTCCTCTGTGTTTACATCCTTGAGGATTATCTTGCTGACCTTGGCATCGCCGTCTATCTTCTCGACAACGCTGCTCCAAACCACCTCGACATCGGATTCCTTGAGCAATCTCTGGTTTTCCTCTTCCGCTCTTAGGGAATCCTTTCTATGAACAAGAATGACTTTGGAAGCGACATCCTTTAGATAAAGAGCCGACTTTACAGCAGAATCAGAACCGCCAACAACAGCAACAGTCTTGCCCTTAAACAGGGGGCCATCACAAGTGGCGCAATAGGAAACTCCCTTGCCTATGAACTTGTCCTCGCCCTCGGCGCCAAGCTTTCTGTGCTGCATGCCTGTTGCTATTATCACAGTCTTGGAAGTGTACTCTTTGCTTTGCGTTTTTACCTTTTTTGTTTCCCCGGAAATGTCAAATGAAATCACTGTGTCATTGACAACTTCGCACCCAGAGTCTGTTGCCTGGGACTTCATGATCTCACCAAGCTCCATGCCGCTAACGGTCTTGATGCCGGGATAGTTCTCGACAACGTGAGCGTATGCCATCTGGCCGCCCAACTTTTCTCCTATAACAAGGGTCTTTAGCTTTCTTCTTGCAGCATATATGCCCGCAGAAAGTCCTGCCGGCCCTATGCCGATAATGATAACATCATAGTCCATAAAATCACAAATCTATATTAACGAGCTAGTTATTAATTTTATTAATTGTTGTATTTCAAGGTTTTGGTATGGAAAAATGGATTTTAGATATAAAGCACAGGGCAATGTCTGGCAAGGCGCTTATTTCAGGGGGCAGGTCTGACAAGCTAAACAAAGTAAGCTTTGACAATCTAGTCTTCATCCCGGCGCAGCTTACCAAAAGTCCTGTCAACTATTTTGAGGAAAAGATTTCTTCCAAAACAACAATAGGAAAATTGTCCAAGCATCCCTTGAAGCTGGAAACCCCGATAATCGCAGGCGCCATGAGCTTTGGAGCCCTGAGCAAGGAGGCAAAAACAGCCATCGCAAAGGCAACTGCAAGAGTGGGCACTGTGACAAACACAGGAGAGGGAGGCATGCTTCCTGAAGAGAGAAAAATTGCCAAACTTCTGATAGCGCAGTATTCCACAGCAAGGTTTGGCGTTGATGATGATTATATCAAAAAGGCAGATGCGATTGAAATCAAGATAGGACAGGGCGCAAAGCCCGGACAAGGAGGACTTTTGCCTGCTGGAAAGGTTACAAGGGAAATAGCCAAGATAAGAAAGATAGAGATGGGCAAGGATGTCCATTCACCACCTTGCCATCCTGACATAAAGTGCATAGCAGACCTTAGGAAAAAGGTTTCATGGCTAAGAAAGCTAAGCAGCGGCAAGCCTGTCATAATAAAACTTGGGGCCGGGGACGTTGAGAACGATGTCAAGCTGGCGCTGAAAGCCAATCCCGATGTCATAGCAATAGACGGCATGGAGGGTGGAACAGGGGCAGCTCCCAACATAATGCTTGACGATTTCGGAGTGCCAGCTCTATCCGCTCTTGTTCGCGCAAGAAATATAATGGACAAGCTAAAGGCAAAGCAAGAGCTGCTAATTGGCGGCGGCCTAAACAAGGGTGCTGATGTTGCAAAGGCTTTGGCACTTGGGGCAGACGCGGTCTTCATGTCGTTCCCGCTTCTAATATCAATGGGATGCATGTACTGCAAGCAGTGCTACATAGGAAGGTGCCCACTGGGTATAACAACCCAGGAAGAGAAAATGAGAAATAAACTGAATGTAGAAGACGCCGTCAGCAAGGTTTCCAATTTCATAACTTCATGCACAGAAGAAGTCAAGATGGCCGCAGCTGCAACAGGCAAAAGGGATATTCACAAGCTTTGCAGAAAGGACCTGAGGTCTTTGGACTTGCTTACAGAAAGAATAACAGGAATAGAACTAATCTGAAGCCTTTGTATTTTCCATGCTTCCTCTTTTCTCAATGTATTTCTTTAATAGATACATTGCCCTCAATATCCATTCCAAAACTATTGAAAATAGCAAGAACTGCATTATGCTTGACCAAAGCAGGGGAACCTCGGAAAGCCTGGCTATAGCGGCATCTATGGAAAAGAAGCTAGTGTTTGTCAAGGAAATTGCCAACAAAGCAAAGGGTATTAGTTTTGCAATGTCTGATGACAAATCCTCCTTGTAGTAGGTAACCATTCTTGTTGCAGAGACAACAGATATGGATAGCAAAAGAATTGTGCTAACACTTGCTTCCTCTGTCATAAGCAGCATGAACATCGACAGGACAACGAACCAGACCATTATGTATAGCGGAAAAATTATGCCGTACTTTAGAATGTAAAGAAAAACGCCTCCTGCCTTTCTTATGCTCTTGTGCTTTATGTCAGACCTGTTGTACTTTTGCAAATCTATCTTAAACAAGTCCCTTTTCGAAAGCGTCTTGTAGAACTTCCACACGAAAATAGCGTATATAGAAAGCGCGGAAACGAAAACAAAAAGCTGCAAATAAGTCTCGCCTATAACTGGAACCAACATGTCGTAGAAAAAACCATATAGCAGCTGAACAGTCAGCATTATGTCAACCATTGTATATCTCCATTGCTTCCTTGGAAAGCAATTTTAGCTTCCTTATTTGTATACCTGTTAACTTGTTTAATTCCTTTATTGATATATCTATCAAATTTTTCATCAAGATAAGGCCTGCACAAGAAAGCCTTTCCTGCGTTTCACTGTCTAGCTTTCTTAGCATTGTTATGGGATAAAGATTCTTTTGCTCTATTAGCTCCCTTAGGTTGTTTTTCGGATAGCTCCATCCTATCACCTTAAGGCCTGCGCACTCTGAATACTTTTTTGCGTCCTCTGAAAACCTTGTGTTGCACACAAGCCACGGCTCGTCAAGCTTCTGGCACTTGCCTGCCTTGAAGCCCTTTTGTATGTCCAAGAACCTAGCATAGGTGTACATGGCCTCCTTAAGGCCCGTGTATATTCCGGGAAGATTGTGATACTTGCACTCTATCATGCAGCTTTTGTTATCCTTTGTGGCTATGACATCGACCTCCTGGTCAACGCAAAAGCCGTTTAGCATTGTGTGAGTCTTTGTCTTGTAGCCGTACTCTCTTAGTATTTCGGCTATCAAATTTTCAAAGGCAAAACCCGAGGGACCTAGCCTAAACAAAGCTCCCTTGAGATCATATCTTGCTGCTATGAAAGGCTTTTGCTTTTCCAACAAACGCAATGTCATCTTGAGAACTTGCCTTGTAGAAATGCCATCATATGCCTTTTTTTGCACATCCCTAACTATCTTGTTTGCAAGGGCCTGCGTTGCCCCTGCCCTAAGGCACGTGCTTTTTATCTTGTCAGCATCAAAGGGTTCTGTTTCTCCATTGGCCTTTACAACCCACATGTATCAGAAATAGCTTTCCGCATTAATAAATTGTAGCCCCTGCAGGATTCGAACCTACGTTTACTGCTCCAGAGGCAGTTGTCCTTGACCACTAGACGAAGGGGCTGTATATATTTTCTTATATTCTTAGAGTATTAAAAGCCTTAAATTTTTAACATTTCAATATTTTGTTATGTCAAAATCTTGCATTGGTCCGCTCAATCTTGAAGGTGAAAAGCTTCTTCATGAAAAAATACTAGAGGAAATAGAAAAAAACAACCCTACTGAAAAGCAGCTTTGTGAAAGGTTTCCAAAAGTATCTTATATAATAAAAAGTAACATTGACCGCATGCTAAAAGAAAAAAAAATAGAAGAATACCATAATGAAGGTGTTGTTCGTTACAGGATAACAGAAGATGGAAAATATTCTTTGCATTTTTTGGATAAACCTGAATTTACTTTATAAAAATTATTTCAATGCTTCTGCTATCTTCTTGCCGAATTCAATAGCAGCTTTTGGACCGTTTGCTGTTATGATATTATTGTCAACCTCGACGTCATTTCCTGTATAGGTGCTTACAGCATTTATGTTGTCCCTCTCAGAAGGAAAGGCGGTTGCCCTTCTGCCTACAAGAATTCCCGCATTGGCCAAAATAGAAGGTGCAATGCATATGGCGGCAACAATCTTTCCGTCCTCGTTGAAATGCCTTGCAAGTTCCAATGCTCTATTATTACCAAAATACTGAGCACTACCCATGCCTCCCACAAAAATTATGGCATCGTAGATATTCGAATCAACCTCGTAGAAATTTGAATCAGGGCTTACTATCTTGCCGAACTTGCTTTTCGATGGCTGGCCAGTGGAATTGGCGACCTTGACATCAAAGCCAAATTCCTCAAGAACCTTTCTTGTATCAAAGTACTCTTCGTCCCTAAAGTCTGAAGGGGCTATAATCATAAGCACTTTCTTCATACTGAGAGTTGGGAGTTAGAACAAATAAATAGTTATTCGCTTCATTATTTACTGTGATTATATGCCAGCAATTGGACTTAACATAAACGGTATAGAAGCGAAAAAGTTTAAAGAGGCAGAGGTAGGTGTCAAGGTAAATACCAACACCAACCTAAAGGACGTAAAGGAGCACGGTTTAAGCCCCCTAGACAAGAAATGCCTTTCTGTGGACTTTGAGTTCACAACAAACTATGTGTCAGCAGATGACAAGAAAGTGGCGGATGTCATAATTACAGGAGATGTCTTGTTCTTAGACGAGGAGTATGAGAAAATTTTAAACCAGTGGAAAAAGGACAAGAAGCTTCCTGACGATGTCAGCCTTCAGATAATAAATGTCGTATTCAACAAGTGCCTAAAGAAGGCCATACTACTTAGCGACGACTTGCAACTGCCTTCACCAATACCTATACCAGTAGCAAAGAAGAAAGAGTAGTTTTTGAACTTTTCTCTTGAACTTGAATTTTTCTGTTTCTTTTAATATTAATTAAGTGTCAGCCTTCAATATTCTATATGATTGACAAGGCAGCAAGGTTCATACAAAACTGCGATAAGAATACTGCAGTAATTTATGACAAGGACGGAGACGGCGTGGGAGCAGCAGCTGTTGTTGCCAAGACCTTAAAAAAGCTTTACGGAAAATATCCAAAAGCATTTCCAAGAGAATCGGGCTCATGCTTGGTCACTGAAAGCTTAATTGATAAGGTCATTGGAAAATTCGACAACATCATATTTGTGGACATAGCAGCTGACGAGAATTCTGAAAGAATTGTTAAACTAACGGAAAATTCCAAAGTAATGGTGCTTGACCACCACCAGGTGCATAAAGACATGAACCAGGACGGCGTTCTTCATGTTAATTCTTCCATGATGGAATCAAACATAAGTTCAACAAGGTATTGCGCAAGCAAGATGGCATTCGATGCATGCTCTTTGATTTGCGACATAAAAGAATTAGACTGGCTTGCAGGGCTTGGAATTGTCAACGACAAGGCAGAGAAAGAATGGTCAAACTTTATGGAAAAAATGTATGAACGAAACAAAATAAGTTCTTCAGAGTTTTCAACCATAAACAACATCATCAACGCGCCCTTCATGTCTTCAAAAGACGACAACAATCATCTGGGCTACGAAGCTTGCTTGAATTCAACACCCAGACAGATACTGGAAGGCAAGACAAAGGAAGCTGAAACTTTGTGGGAATTGCACAAAACAGTCGAGGACAAGATAGCTTCTACAATAAAGAATTGGGAAAAATCAGCCGAGATTGACAATAACAAAAAAATTATTTTGTTGGAAATAGAAACAGAGTTCTCCATAAGCTCGGTAATATCAACCAAACTTAGCTTTGAGAGGCCGAACTACACGGTCATGGTTGCCAGGAAAAACGGAGACTATGTTTCCGCTAGTCTTAGAAGACAGGACGGCACTGTCAACTGCGGAAAATTGGCTAAAAAATTGACAGAAGGAATAGAGAATTCTAGCGGCGGCGGGCATGTTCCTGCTGCAGGAATGAAGATGCTATCAAAAGACTGGAATGAAATTAAGAGAAGAATTAGAGAAATATTATAGAAAAGTAAAAATTTAAACTCTATTGTGACATTGTAAACATATTTTTTCTTGCGAAAATGGTTTAAAGATTATTTCATCAAGTAATTCCATGGCAATAAGAGTTGTGTTGGATTTGGACGAAGGTACAAACGGCTTTAACTTCAAAGACCCTTATGTCGCCATCTGCGATGCAAACAAAAGCGCATGGGCATATTACATACAGAAATGCATTGACAGACAGAATTGCCGAACAAAAATAGGACCTAATAAAATTTCTTATTATATTAGAAACAACAAAGGGAAGGTAGAAAGTAAAGCCAAAAACAGTACACATGGCTTTAGAAATTCTTTTGTTTTCGAAACAGTGCCTGTTGTTGAAGCCATTAAAAAAATAGACAAGCTATGCAACGGCGACAAAGAGCCTTTTGTAGTAGCTTCTGATCATCCAGGTTTAGTAAACTATGCAAATTATTTCTTAAAGTGGGACGCCCCTGAAACAGAAGAGGTAAGAGAATTAAAATCATATCAACCAGTTTCTGAAATAGTAAAAGTTAATTCCATGTTAGAAAATGTTAGAAGTATTGTGGAAGAAAAGCCTATCTTTATAGCGCAAGTTAAAAATGGAAGATGGAAAAGAGACAACATAGCTCATGTACTTGCAGACATAAAGGCAGAAAAACAAATAAAGCAATCCAACAAAAGAATAAGAAAGTCATTGAATAATCTTGTAAAAACTGGTAATAGTTATTATGCATCTAACCTAGGAATATTTTAAATCGGCAATTACAACTATATTCTATAGCAAAAGGAGGTAATCTAATGGTTAACTACGAAAGCGCAATAAAGAAGCCCTTCTCCGACGCAGCAAAGCTCATAATCGGCATAATTATAAGCGTAATACCAATAGTAAACTGGATATCAACAGGTTACGCTTTGGAAACATCTGGTCTTGGAAAAAACAAGGCATCAAACAAAATGCCAGAGTGGAAGGAAGTCGGTGATTTGTTTGTCAAGGGTCTGGCTTCAAGCGTCATAGGATTCGTCTACGCCTTGCCAGCAGTATTAGTTTTTGTTGCAGGCATTGGTTTTGCGGCAACTTCTCTGATAGGCACATACATGGGATCCGTAATACCCGAAGGGACAGTGCAGTCTTTGATAGCAGGGGAAACGACCGTTGAAGCAGTATCGCAGCTGGTGTCTCAGAACTGGTATCTTGCTTTGCCAACGCTTCTGTCTTTAGCGCCCATACTATTGTTAGGAGTGGTGCTCATGATGGTGGCCAGGTTTGTAACGCCCATAGCGGTCTTGAACTATCTAAGCAGCAAAAAGTTCTCAAGAGCGTTCGACGTAAGCGCGGTTTTGAAGAAATCATTCACAATGAAGTACTTTACCGTGTGGGTTGTGGCAACTGTTGTAACTGTAATAGTATCAGCGCTTCTCAGCCTTGTTCCAATGATAGGAGCTTCGATAGCAATGTTTGTTGGCAGCGTGATTAGCTACAGCATGTTCGGAGAGGTTTTCAGAGAATTAAAGGGTAGGAGATGAACTACCCGACCTTTTTCTATTTTTATAAAAATAAGATAGCAGAAGCGCTATCACAAAAATTAGACATTCTTCAGGTCTATTAGGGGCTTGGAATCGACTTCGATTTCCTTGTTGCCCAGAATTTTCGAAACTGCCCTTGTCAAGGCGTCCTCGCTCATCTCCATCTTGGTGACTCTGTGCAGTTCCTCTACCTTTTCCTTTAGGCTGACTTCTATTGACTCTATCTTCTCGGAAAGCTCTTCTAGCCTGGCCTCGTTCTTCTCGAACCTGGCAATCATTGCCTCGACCAGCTCGTTGGCTATTATGTACTTTAGCCTGACGTTGCTCTCCTCTGTGTTTTCGATGTACTCCCTTAGTATGTCTATCTGGGCCTTTAGGGTGTTTAGCTGCGCCTTTATTATCGGCTCAATATTTTCTTTCATGTTTATCAGTCTCAAGTTCCTTTAGCAGAGATGTATCGACCTGCGTCCTTGCCTTCATCGAGTTAAGGGTGTTCTCAAGAATCATCACCTTGTTTTTCAACTCGCTTATTTTGGTGTCGTCCTTTGAGGAAGACAGATTCATTATGTCCTCGCGCATGGACTTTATGTTGCCGTCATAGACTTCGAACTTTTTCTTGAGAAGGGATATTAGCTCGTTCAAGAAACCGTTCAGTTCTATTTTTTCTGCCATAGATAGAAAATGTAGACTAAGTTTTAAATAATTGACATTATGCGCACTACAAAAAAAGCACGCATACAAGCTAAATGCATCTTTGGAGCATGTAATCCAAGTTGTTTGTCTCTATTTTCATCTCTTTTATCTCATCTATAATTTCCATTACGCGCATGGCCTTTGCTGCATTGTTTATTCTTGGATGCTCTTTGTTGGAAGGATCGGTCTGGCTTGCCAGCATCAAACCGCTTACATTGTCTCCGTTCATTATGCCGTCAAACGTTCCGCAAAGACGGTGGCACACCTGCTTTCTGTTCCCTTCGCCGTAGTTTATCTTAACCAGTCCTCCGGCAACATCCACAAAGATTTTGCATCCGCTTTTCTTAAGATATGAAAGGCAATCTGTCGGCACCAAATACGGATTAGAAAATACGGACGCGCTTTCTTTGTGATAATATCTGCTTGTTGCAACAACGCCGTTGTAGCATTTTTTTAGGAACTCGGATATGTCCCTATGCTCGATCATATTATACCCCCTTTTTGTAAGGAGAGAAGAAGCCTTCCATAATTATGGTTTTCATACTTAAATCTTTTTTGATACTATCTTAAGAAATGAAGGTCAAGAAAAAGAAGTTCAAAGATTCCAAGAGTTATATAACCAATATATTATCTAACATAGAAGCAAAGGACAAGAATTTGTTAAAAGAAATTACAACTGAAATTATAGATTGTGCTAAAAGGAATATGTTTTTGTATGAAAAAAGCCCCAAAACTAAAGCCGTTGCTGCATGTTATGTGTCAACAGTCTTATGTGGAGATAATGTGTATATGTGGAAATTTTGCCAAAAATCAGATATTGTTGAAACAACTCTTAGTAAAGCTCTAAAAGAGATTAAAGAAAAAATGCTTTTTCGTGTATATCTATAGTTATTTTTTTATCCTTTCTTTTCTTGTATTTTGAAGGTCTTGACAGACTTGTACCAAACAATTATTCCGAAAGTTGTGCTGATAATGGAAACAACGTCTATGACTCCGGGCTTGTTGACAAAGTCCTCTATTTCTTTCAAAGTTTTCTTAAAATCGATTGTCCTTGAAGGCCAGGGAAACAGGCGATGCTGTATTCTTTTCATAGAAGAATTATAGATGTTTTGAGATTTATTTGGGCAATTGAATCTAAAGGAGATGCAATTAATCCATATAAGGCTCTACAACATAATAAATCAGTATAAGGGCAAGAGAAGAAAAAAGTATGATAAATTCGCTGACAAAAACATTTTTTGTGTAAACGTATAGCAATGAAAGCGTTCCGGAAAGCACCCAGGCTGCTATGAACGCTGCAGTGACAATCCAAAACAATATCGACCTTCCTCTCATGTTACATATTATAAAAAACTGAAATTTAAAATGATGTTATTTTTCTATAGCAATTTGCTATAGAGTTTATAGAAGTCCATAACTATTCGAACCGTTTCAGCTCCTTTTTTGGTATTTTCTTCCCATGAAAAAATTTTATGCTGTTTTTCTATAGACTTGGAATACCCTGAAAATCGAGAATAATTTAATTTGTTAGACATTTGTCTAACTGGGCTTTTTGGGGGTATTTTTAGGCATTTTTGCATAAAGTATTGCAAAGTATCATGTTTTCTCTTTTAGTTTTTCTTTTATTACAATAATTTATAAAGTATTTTCGTAAAGTATTATTATTCAATGGTGATAGCATGGTGTGGTATGAAAGATACGGGTGGAATTCCAATCCTTTCGAACAAAAGCCAAAACCTGATTTGATATCAGGCTTTGAAGACATAAGAAGTCAGGTGCTGGAATTTGTAAAATCAGGGGATTGCTGCCTTCTTACAGGCATCGACGGAATGGGGAAGACAACCATTCTAAAATGGCTGGAAAGCTACGATCTAGGCGATTTTGAGCCCATATACATAAACACATCAGGCATGACCGAAAAAGAAATAAAGATTCTAGACATTGACAAGATTATACGCGAGAAAGCAAACATCTTTAGCAAGCTAAGAAAGAAAGAGTCAAACATAGTTTTGCTAATTGACGACGCGGAAAAAATTTCTTCGACAGTTGCTGACGCCATAAAAAGGAATCTTGACAACAATATTGTCAAGTCAGTCGTGCTTGCAGCGTCTGAAACCAAAAAAATCATACTGTCGAAGAGAATCGGTAGCAGAAAGATAGAGATGCGCCTGATGAAGTCCGACGAGGCGTTAGGCATGATACTAAAAAGAGTGGGCTACAAAAATCCATTTGATCATGAAAGCCTTGAGATAATTTTTGCAAAGGCGTATTTTTTGCCACAGAAAATTTTGGAACTCTGTGAAAATATCGCAATGTCTAACATAGAAAAAAGCATAACTAAAAATTTTGTGGATGCGTTTTTCGGGCTTGAAGGCGGTCTGGAAAAAAGCATACCTTTGATGGAACGCTTATCGCCACTTCAAAGAAGAATAGTCATAGTCTTGAAAACAGGAAATCACAGGCCATCCGAGATAGCAAAGAAGCTAAAAAAGCCTGCAAAGACAATAACGTCACAGCTTGCAATTTTGGGTCTTAAGTCAGGAGTAAAAATGATGCAAAGAAAGGGTATAGAAGATCCCATTGTTGAAAAAGTAGAGGGAGCGCATGCCGTCTATAGACTCACTGACAGTGCAAGAAGGGTTCTGATAAAAGAATAAATAAAGGTAAGATAATTTATGGTCATGGATGAGGAAAAAAAGAGATCAAGCGAAGACGGAGAGTCTGTGTGGAAGAACCTGATAGAAGAGGTCAAGGAGGAGGCGCCAAAACCCCAATCTATAGAGGAAAGCGCGTCCACTAAGCAGGAGGCCGAAACCCAGGATTCTATAGAGAAAAAGCCTATAGAGAATTCTATAGAAATCCCTAAGGAAGAAACGCAGATTCCATCTGAAAAACCAAAAACCGAAGACAAGCCAAAGGAAGATGCTCCAAAGAAGAGCAAGTTCACTACCATAATGCTGACAAAAGAGCTGAAGGCAAAGCTTGAGAAGGCCAAGGACCCCCACGAGTCGTACGGGGACTATATACAAAGGCTAATTGAAAAGACATAGTTAGAATTTATTAACAGGCAGCCAAATATTATAAAGTGAAAAAATGGCTAAAAGACATAAAATCTCAAGAGAGGAAAAATTCGAAAGCATGCTTGAGAAGAATGCTGAGAACGTTGTAGAAGAGATGGCCGCTTTGGCTCAGAAAGTCGGCATAAAGCCAAGCAAGGGTGCTCCCAATGACGACTGGGGCTTTAGGGTTTTTGGGCTATTGGGTCCGATATTTAGCAGCGTTTTCGGTGCGCTTTTTGTGATAATTTCATCATGGCTAATAAGGCTGGTGGGATTCCAGCTTGGAAACGCGTTCGTCTTGGACGTGGCATCCATGCTCTCATCAAACGTGCACTGGTTCTTTGCGCTTTTCGTGTTCTTTGGATATAGCGACTATTTTTCAAAAAGGTTCAGAAAAAAGTACTGGATAATCGCTCCCTTTGTGAGCGGGACATGCTTGCTGTTTGTCTTATGGCTTGGCATATGGGTGCTTAACACGACCAATCTCTATAGCAACAGCATATTCCTGGCAAACCTTTCCAATTTCATATACGCCAACATGGTCAACATAATGCTTGTTTTTATAGTCTTGGATTACGTATTAATAGTACTTGAAAAAATTATATTAATCGAGGGATTAAATGGCAGCAAAAAGAAAATCTAGCGCAAAGAAAACAAAATCTAAAGCAAGAACATCCAAAAGTTCAGTAAAGAAGCTGTACAGGTCTGGCAAGGACAAGTATCTCGGCGGAGTCTGCGGAGGTTTGGCAGAGTACTTGAACGTTGACCCGACAATAATCAGGCTCTTATGGGCGCTTTCTTCCCTAGTTTGGGGAACAGGTGTCATTCTTTACTTGCTTGCATGGCTTGTTATACCCAGAAACCCAAACCACAAGTGGTAGAGCAGTTCTTGTTTTTAGCAAGCATCTTTTTCTATATTTTTTAATTATTCAAAGCAAATATTCTGCATGAGGCTTTGCAGGAATTTCTATTCAAGGAGCACTTTGAAAGTTGCAAAGGGGCTTTTGGGCAAGGTATTGGTTCACAAGACAAAATTCGGCGTTTTGAAGGGAAGGATAGTTGAAACCGAAGCGTATCTTGGTGACAAAGATCCGGGCTCTCATGCGTTCAGGAAGATAACACCAAGAAATAAGATAATGTTTGGAATGCCGGGTTTTGCATACGTCTACTTTACCTACGGGAACCACTGGCTAATGAACGTGGTAACTGAAAAGGAAGGTGTTGCGGGCACTGTTCTTTTGAGAGCTCTTGAGCCCATTAAGGGAATTGAGATTATGAAGAAGAACAGAAACAAGAAAGATATCAGGATTCTAACAAACGGCCCGGGAAAATTGACGCAGGCCATGATGGTGGGTAAAAAGCACAATGGTATTGACGTTACAAAAGGTGAATTGTTCATTGAAGATTCTAAAACAAAACCAAGAATTCATACAACAACAAGAATAGGAATAAAGACTGGCGCTAACTTGCCTTACAGGTTCTATGTAAAGGACAGTGTTTTTGTCTCGAAAAAATGAAAAATCATGTGTTAATTATTTATTTCAGGAATGACAAGTATAGAAGATGAAACAGGGAACTTTATTGATAAAACCAAAAAATCCACTAAAAAAAGAGGAAAAAGAAACCACATATTCAACAAATAATTACACACCTTTAGAATATTCTGCCAATGGTCAAAGCGTAACACTTCATAAATTCGGATATATATTATGTTTGAATGAGTCAGAAAAAACAAAGGCTGAAGAAATACTAGGAAAACTTGGATTGCAAGACTTGATTTCAAAAAAAATAGACGAAAACAACGGTTTTGGAATATACAGTCTAGAAAAGATTGATTCTGCAAATAGGTATTTTTCAAAGGTTTTTGCAAAAGGGCAGGCTAAAAGAGATGAGGATTCTTTGGAAGAACTCAGTAAAAAGGTAGAGAATGGCACGTTACCAAAAGAGTGTTTTTGTGATTTTAAGGATATAATCTCAAGAGAATTGAAAGTTTCGACTAGGGGTAAATCCCAAATTTAAGCCTTTAAAACAAACTATTCTCATGAAACTGGCAAACATCACAATAGCATTCTTCATAGCGATATTTCTCCTAACCCTTGTTAGCATAGAACCTTCAAGCACAGGAAATTTCATCACGCCTTCGCCAATAGAGCTTGAAGTCGGTCTTTTCATACTTGCAGTATCATTCTTTATCGTAGTGATTCTTCTATCCAAAAAGAGAAACTATGACGCTTTCTAGGCCTCGCTTTTGCTGAAAAGATAGCTGCCGATAAACATCATTGCAATCGACAGAGTCAAAAGAACACCTATGTTAACATAAAGCGGAAAGTAGGAAAATCCTATCATTGCCCCCCTAAGGCCGTCTATCCCGTATGTTATCGGGTCAAAAAGGGCAACTGTCCTTAGAATTTCTGGCAAGGAATCCAAAGGAGCGAATGGCGATGCAAGAAATATCATGGGCATCACAAGAAGGGAAACTATGAACTGGAATCCCTCTATGCTTTGCATCTTGGATGCCAAGACCAGTCCTATTCCTATCGCAACAAAAGATGTCAGAACCATAACAAGTATCCCAAGTAATAGCATGGGAGATAAGCTTATGGAAACTCCGAGAAGCGATGCTATGAAAAGAACGATAAAACCTTGTATCAGGGCTATGGTGGAACCTCCCAAAGTCGTTCCTATAACAATTGACATTCTGCTAACAGGTGCAACAAGAACTTCCTGCAAAAATCCGAACTGTCTGTCCCAAAGTATAGAAAGACCGATAAAAACTGAGGGGAATATTATAGACATCATTATTATTCCAGGAGTCAGGACGTCTATGTATTCTATACCAGACGGTATTCCCTCAAAGGACGCGGACCCGAGCCCGAATCCCAGAACCGACAAAAAGAAGAACGGCTGTATAAAGTTAGAAATTAGCCTTCCTTTGTCTCTTGAAAATCTCTTTAGCTGTCTTAGCCATATCACATATATTGCCTGATAGTTTAGTCCTTTCATAAAAATCATCTATGCATGAACCTGCCCCTTATCGTGGGAGAATTGTTTCCCTCACCGTCTCTCATTTTCCTTCCCGTATAGTATATGAAAATATCCTCGAGAGTCGGCTTTCTTATGTCGATTGAATTTACCTTTACCTTGTTTTTCTCGGCAAACTTTATTATCTGCGGCAGCCTCTTTTCTATGTTCTTGGCACCAATTGTTACAGTCGAATCATGAAGCTTTATCGTATCAACCCACCTGAATTTCTTGAAAGCCGAATAGAAAACATCCGCATTTGTGCATTCCACGTTTATGACATCCTTTCCTATCTTGGCCTTTAGCTTGGAAGGAATTCCCGAGACAAGTATCTTGCCTTGGTCTATTATTGCAACCCTGTTGCAAAGATAATCCGCCTCCTCCATGTAATGCGTTGTAAGAAATATTGTTATTTTCTCCCTCTCGTTTAGGGTCTTTATGTATTTCCAAATAGACCTTCTTGTTTGGGGGTCAAGGCCTATTGTCGGCTCGTCGAGGAAAAGCACCTTTGGAAAGTGCATAAGCCCTCTTGCAATCTCAAGACGTCTCTTCATTCCGCCGGAATATTTCTTGACCAAGACGTTTGCCTTCTCCTCAAGGTCAACTAGCTTTATCACTTCCTTTATCCTTTTTTGCCTCTGCTCCTTTTTCATCCCATACATCCTGGCATGAAAGTCGAGGTTCTCGCGGCCAGTAAGCTTCTCATCCAAAGCAGGCTCTTGGAACACTATGCCGATGTTGTTTCTAACATCATCCGAATTCCTTTGAATATCCTTTCCAACTATCTTCGCGGTACCTGACGTTGGTCTTAGAAGCGTTACTAGCATCTTTATGGTGGTGGTCTTGCCGGCGCCGTTTGGACCTAAAAATCCGAATATCTCACCCTTCTTTACATCGAAAGAAACGCCATCAACTGCCTTGACATCCTTGTAGTGCTTCTTTAGGTTGATGACCTTTATTATGGACCTTTCCGGCATGTGAATTACTAATGAGCGGAACTAAATAAAGCTTATTTACCTGTTAAGAAAATTATATGCATGAACAAGTGGATAAAACTCTTCATGTTTATTTTCTTATGCCAGATGGCAGGCATAATAGGTTCTGTTTTCACCACATCCTCAATAACAACGTGGTATGCGACCTTGGAAAAGCCATGGTTCACACCACCCAACTTTGTTTTCGGCCCTGTCTGGATAACGCTCTACACGCTGATGGGAATATCACTGTATCTCGTATGGGACAAGAAGGATAAGCTATCAATATCATTTTTCTCTGCTCAGCTTTTGATCAATACTTTATGGTCAATTTTGTTCTTTGGTCTAAAGTCTCCACTGTATGGTCTAATTTCGATAATACCCATGTGGATACTAATTCTTCTGACTATTGTAAAGTTCTACATGATAGACAAAAGAGCAGGAGTTATACTCATTCCGTACATAGTATGGGTGACAATAGCCACATTGCTAAACTATTTTGTATGGGTTCTGAACTGATATTTTCAAGTTTAAATTATTTTTTGTACAAAGATGTTTATGAAAGACGATTTCGAAAATGTCTTTAGAGAAATAGACGATGCTATAAGCAAAAACAGAACAAAGGGTGTGGAATCCGTTGAAGTAACAGAATACCAGTGGTCTGTTTTAATGAGCAACAAAGATTTCGAAAGACAGGCAAAAAGAAAAAACCCCAATCTAGGCGGTTATAAGATAGAAAAAAGCAAAGATGACAAGTTCAAGGTGAACTTTCAATTTCCGTCTTACTAGCCCCCTACTTTCTTGTCGCATATGTCCCTGTAGGAGCATGCTGCGCATTTCTTGGGATTCTTTGTCGGCTCGAAATCCCTTTTTCCTGTTGCAAGGTCGTGCAAGCGCTCTATTTTTTCCAAGAGAAACTCCACCCACTCCTGGGACAAAACATCCTCCCAGGTTATGTCCCCGCTTTCCCTGTTTTGTATTCTCATGAAGATGTCAAGAGGCGGCCTGTACTGGTCCTTGAAGGCCATGGCATACGCTATTATCTGTGACTTGTCTGAGAGGTATGAATGGTCTCCCGGCTTGTCGTCGGCAACTATTATGCCGCCAGAGCTTATCTCCAAAAAGTCTATTACGCCAAAAATCCTAAAAGTCGGGGACATTATGAAAATTTCCCTTCCCGAGAACCTCTCGTCCTTTTCCATGGCAAGCTTTATGGCATTGCTTATGCCCACCTGCTCAAGCTCTTTGGTCTTTTCCTCGAATTCCTCGAACTTTTTCTGGTGCACCTCGCTTCCCTTCTTCATGGCAGGCGTTTCCTTTCTTATCCCCTGCCACTTGTACTTTAGCTGCACCTCGCAGTAGGACTGCTGATGGAACTCAGAAATGGCAATCCACGAGTTGCCGTCGGAATCGATTCTCATATAGATATATTCACATTCTGAATTTTTTAACTCTGACGCATTAGAGGATTTAAATTATTTTGTGTTTCATTATTGCTATGAGCACAGTTTCCAAAGAAGCGATACTGGATTTTGTAGAAAATTCATATGAAGCTATGACACCAGGAGAGGTTTTGGCAGAACTTACATTTCTGCCGCCATACTTTGTCAGCCAGGCAGTAAACACGGTATTAAGAAAAGAAAGCACCTACAAAATTAACAATTTCTTTGACAATAAGGAGTATGAAGCAATTAAATTAACTGAAATTTTCTGCAAGGAACTTGCTCCCACGATTTACAAGATGGAGAAAAATGGCGAATTAATCTCAAGACGCATAGGAAAAAAGGTAAGGTTTCCTCACACATTCATCGTATCAGATAACATAGAAAAAATCGAGGAAAGGATAAGTCATGAAGCCAAGAAAAAGAAAGATATATTGCCAAAATTAATGCCGATAGCCCAAGAATTATCTGACATGATATTGGAACGATATGACGACAGAAACGTGGACGTCTTTGCAGTGGGCTCTGTGTCGGAAAACAATCCTAAAAGCTTCATACACTATCCAGAGGACGATAAGATAAACGCTGTATCGAACATGCAGCTTGTGTTTTCAGGATGTAATCTAAAACTAAAGGACATGAGTTTTTTGGAAGAACATTTAAGAAAAATAATGAAAGAAAAGCAGCTCCCCATAACTTTAACCAGAAACACCAAAACAATGGACGATTACATAGCCCTTGCCAATAGTTCTATTTTGCTGTCTGAAAAAAACTAATTTTAGAAATTTTAAAATAGCTAACATACCAAATAATTTAGGATGACTCAGCAACTTCAGAAAGCAAGAAAAGAAACTCTAACTTCTCTTAATATATCCTACGACAATGATTTCAACAAAAACAGACAGGTATACGATGACAAGATTGAGAATTTGAGGCTAAAGACTTCATGCCCTGTGATAAGCAAGAGGTATGGACATGATGTGCCAGGTTCATGTATTGGCCCGTCTTACTGTAGAAGCAATATTTCAAATTGCAAAATGCTAAATTTCTGTAAAAACAATTTATAAATTTTAAGAGCTAAAAATTCCTAATCAGAATAGGTTTTATATTGTAATTCCAAATATGTTATATCTGTGATTTCATGAAATCTCTAAGCCACAACGGCATAATAATACCTGAATACAAGCCAAGAGGCTTTTTTGTAAAGTTCAAGGGAAAAGAAATCAAGCTAAGCCCGGAGCAAGAGGAGATGGCAATTGCCTGGGTAAGAAAGCTCGGAACCCCTTATGTTGAAGACAAGGTTTTCATAAAGAATTTCTTTAACGATTTCTCAAGGGCCCTTGGCGTAAAGGGCAATGTCGATGATTTCGAATTCCCCGAGATAATAAAGTATGTTGAGGCGCAAAGAAAGAAAAGAGAGCAAATGTCAAGCGAGGAGAAAAAAGAGCTTGCAGCCAAAAGAAAGGAGATAAGGGAGAAAAACAAGGAGCTATACGGTTTTGCCGAGATAGACGGGGAAAGGGTTGCCCTGGGCAACTACATGGCAGAACCTAGCGGCATATTCATGGGAAGGGGCAAGCACCCGCTCAGGGGCAGCTGGAAGCAGGGGGCAAAGAAAAGCGACATCACCCTTAATTTGTCGCCTAACGCAAAAAGGCCTGAAGGAAACTGGAAGGAAATAGTATGGATGCCGGAATGCATGTGGATTGCCAAGTGGAAGGACATGCTAACGGGCAAGGAAAAGTACATATGGCTAGCAGACACGTCCCCGATGAAGCAGAAAAGGGAGATGAAAAAGTTCGACAAGGCAAAGGAACTAGACAAAAACAGGCCCAAGATAAGAGAGTACATACAAGAGCATCTTGATTCTAACGACGAAAAGACAAGAAAGGTGGCAACTGTTTGCTACCTGATAGAGAAGGTGTGCATGCGTGTTGGCGACGAAAAGGACGAAGACGAGGCAGAGACCGTGGGCGCATCCACACTGGCAAAAAACCACATAAAGATAGAGGGAAACGTTGTAAAGTTCGATTTCCTTGGAAAGGACTCTGTAAGATGGGTCAAGGAAATAGAGGCCCCAGACAAGGTGATAAACAACCTAAAGGAGTTCATGAGCGGAAAGGACGACCTGATTTTCGACGGCATAAGGTCTGAGAACGTAAACGAGTTCCTGGGCCAGGCAATGGAGGGCCTTACCTCAAAGGTTTTCAGGACCTGCAGCGCAACAAAGGCTGTCAGGGACTATTTGGATAAAAATCCTGTTGACGAAAACAAATCGGAATACTACAAAAAGCACGTGGCAAAGCTTGCCAACCTGCAGGCAGCCATGATTTGCAATCACAAAAGAACAATACCCGCAAGCTGGCAAAAGTCACTTGAAAACAAAAAGGAAAGGCTAAAGGCAAAGAAAGCCAAGGCCAAGGTAAACATCAAAAAGTACAAGCAGAAGATAGAAGACAACAAGAAAAAATTCGAGCTCCAGAGCAAAAAGTATCAGGCAAAGCTTGCGGAAGCCAAGGAAAAGCTAGGGCAGTGCGAAGGCAACGAGAAAAAACAAAAGGCGTGCAGGAAATCTGTCAGCCTTCTAAATAAGAGAATAAAGGATATTAAGAAAAAATACGTTGAAAGGGACAAGAAGCTAAACGAGATGTTTGCTGCAAGAAAGCAAAAGGACAAGGAAAACATAAGAAAGGCCGAGCTGCAGATAGAGGAGCAGGAAAAGACAAAGGACTATAATCTCAACACTTCTTTGAAAAGCTATGTGGATCCCAGGGCCTACTACAAGTGGTTCAAAAAATCAGGCTTTGACTGGAAAAAGTACTATTCAACCACTCTGCAAAGAAAATTCTCCTGGGTTGAAAAGGAAGACAAAGATTAAATTCTAGATTCTAATATTATATTATGATAATATGGACAATATTAGGTCTTGTGCTGCTGGTAATTTTCTTTAGCACAGTCAAGCTCAACAGACAGTGGGAAGAAAGCGTTATTCTAAGGCTTGGAAAATATGTCAGGACAACAAAGGCCGGCATGTTCTTCAAGATGCCTTTCCTGGAAAGCGCCTACAAAAGGGACATGAGAACCAACACGCTCGACATACCGTCGCAGGAAGTAATAACAAGAGACAACATCTCTGTTAGCGTTGATGCGGTCATGTGGGCAAAGGTCAGGGACTCTATGAAAAGCGTTGTGAACATAAGGAACTATGAGTACGCTGTAAGGCAGTTCTCTCAGACAACCCTGAGAAACATAATAGGCAAAAGGGACCTAGACGAGGTCTTGGAGAAAAGAGACGAGATAGCCCAGAACATAAAGGAAATTGTTGACAAGGAAGTCGAGAAATGGGGCGTTGACATAGAAAACATCGAATTGCAAAATATCGAACTGCCAGCTGACATGAAGAGAATAATGGCAAGGCAGGCCGAGGCTGAAAGGGAGAAAAGGGGAGTAATAATCGCAGCCGAGGGAGAAATGGAAGCTGCAAAGAAGCTAAGCAAGGCTTCAGAGGAACTGCAAAAGACAAAGTACGGCTACGCCCTAAGGCAGCTGCAGACAATTTCGGATGTCAGCCAGGACCAGAGCAACACCATAATCTTCGCGCCAAGCGAGGCTCTTAATAGCCCGGCATTGGCAACAGGCGTTTCCGCAAAGGTTCCAAAAGCCAAAAGATAATCATAATTTATTTTTTTCTATTGTTTTGACATGCGTTTAAATTTGTTTACATCCTAAAATCTAACCATGTTACTGAAAAAATACGAGCCAGAAGAGACATATGTTACATTTGACCCGAGAAAATTGGACGTGGCTGTTGAACTAACGGAAAACGGCAAAACAAACGTCTATCTTGTTGGAAATGAACACATAAGAGAACTTTTTGGAAAAGAAAAGAACAGGGTTTCTCCTATAAAACAAATGAAAAATGTTATAAACAAAGTTGGTAACCCTCTATCATCTGAAGAGTTTGAAAATACTGAAAAACAAATGACATGCATAAAGACAAAGAAGAATCCTGAAACAAGATGCATAGTTTATGCAATACTGTGACATGTCAAGAATTATTAATCAGTTATTATCCATAATTCTAGTATGAAATCTGCCTTATTGCTAATTTTAGTTCTTTTGGCCGCGGGCTGCGTTGAGCAGCAGGTCGAGTACCTTTACGTGTGCCCGGACGGCTCTACAGTCAACCAGAGAATAGACTGCGTTATCACAAACAATACAGAAGAAGTTGTGCCGGTGGCTTATCCGGAAGAGAGCGAATACAATGCAAGCGAGATAGAAAAGGAGATATTCAATCTTGTGAACGAGAAAAGGGCGCAGTACGACATAAAGAGCCTGCAATGGAACAACAAGATAGCATCGATTGCAAAGAACAAGAGCAAGGAGATGTCTGATATGGATTACTTTAACCACGAGAACCCAGACGGCATTGGCTTTTCTGATGTCTTGAGGCAAAACGAGATATTCTACATGGCAGCAAGCGAGGACATAGCAATGATAGGCAGCTCTGCAAAGGATTTGGCGCAAACAGTGGTGGCAGGATGGCTAGAGAGCCCGTCGCATCGAGTTCCCATACTTGACCGCGACGAGATATACACGGACACCGGAGTGGGTGTTTTTTGCGACAAGAGCATATGCTACTTTACAATACAGTTCGTCAAGCTTGAAACCGAGCTTTCTGTTTCATTGAAGCAAAGGTACGGCACGTTCCTATACATCTACGACCCTGCTCTTGATTTCGAGTACGATGCAAATGTGATGCTTGAGATAAATTCCACTGCCAACACCGACGCTTATGTTGTCGAAAGCTCGGACATATACGACCTTTTCATGCAGGGATATCCGATATATTCCGAAAGGGAGTTCAAGCACACAGGCGTTGTGAACACAACGCTTAGGGCAAAGAAGGGATACGGTATAATACTTTTCTCGGATCCTGACTGGGTCTTTAGCGATGCGCAAGTAATTGTAAAGATTCGCTACTACTGAAATTAGATTTAAATTTCTTTGTGTACAAGAATGTGGAATGAGTAATGCAGGAAGATTTTCAAAGAGCGTGAATAGCTCTAGCTTTAAAAGAAACACCAGAACTATTTACAGAACTTCAAAAATAATGGGAGACGATATTAATTTTCTAGAAAAAATTGAACTGTTACCAGGACAGTTTTTTTACGGTCATATAAACAAAATTGATTTTGACACATACGTAGTTTTTTGCCCGTCCGCAAAAAGCAATGTTTACGTAACAAAGACGGAAGAATACAGAAGTCTAAACGTTGGAACAAAAGTCGTTTTGAAATTGACAGACACTATAATCAAGGGCAAAGGGACCAATAAAGGCAAGATAGTAGAAGTTAGATGATCTTGATTTAATTTTTACAGAAATTTTCTATTATCTCTTTGTTTAGAACCTCGGGATGAAACAGTACACCGTAAATTTCCCTGTCCTCTTTTTTGAAAACAAACCCTTCTCTGTCAAGTTTTTTCAGATTTTTTATTATGGGAACTTTTGACAAAAGAAAATACGAGTCAAATTCTCCTGAAGATAAAGCGTTTTCTTTTTCAATAATGACCTTTCCTTTACCTATCACCGTCTTTTCCTCAAGAACTTCTCCGAAAATCGACGCTATTATCTGGGCGCCCGAGCATATCCCCAGCAACTTTCCTGAATATTCCTCTATCCACTTGAATTCTTCGACATCGTCCATGTAGTCGAAATCCTGCAGAGCAGTGCCGCAAATTATTATCCTGTCGTACTTTTCTGGCTTGAACTTTTGGGAATACTGCCTTGAATCGAATTCAATGCCTTTATTTCTAAGAATTGCCTTCATGGGCTCGACAAACTCCAGCTCGCTTAGCCTATGCTGACATGTGCTCAATATCAATATCATTTGTCCACCAGCCTTGCCTGCTTTATTGCAAATGTCCCGGAATAGTTGTCGTAATTTGTTGACGATTTCTCTATGATTATTTTTTTCCTGAAAAGGGGCATGTCAAGGACCGTTGTCTCAAGCTCGCCGCCCTCGCCTGCAGGGTTTATGCTGTGCTTTTTCTGCATCATCTCTAGCTTTTCGATTGTTTCCAAATCGAGCTTCTTGCCAAGCAACTCCCTGCCCAGAGGGTATGCGAAAACCCCTGATATGACAATCTCCATTTTTGCATCAAGCATGTCTTTCAATAGCTGGACCTCGTCATTTAGCCAGATAGGGTTAAAGCACCAAAGTCCGAGCTTTTTGCAAATTTTTTGTATCCTTGTTGCCTGGTATATGCTCCTCACCGCGCCCGTCACTATGCCCTCTATTTTGTATTTTTCCTTGGCATCTAAAACCACATCCTCGAGGTCCTTTAGCTCCGATTCCTTCTCGCCCTCTGTCTCTTTGCGAATAAGCGGAATGCCAAGAGACTCTGCCTGCATATTTGTCATTTCTATGTTCGGAACGTGGAACATGAAGCTCTCGCTGTTTGAGGAATACAGCGATATCAGGCAGGCTACCTCGTTATCATCCTTTGCCTTGCTTAAGGCAAAGCACGAATCCTTGCCGCCTGAGAACAAAACACCCAGTCTCATAATGATAGAAAGAGTTGATTTTATTTAAATTCGGTTGACATATCTTTATTATGAAAGTGCTTGTAGCGTTCGAATCAAAAGGCGACACCACAAAGGAATACGCCCTGGCAATAACAAAGGCCCTAAGAAACAGGGGCATAGTCACTGACGTGTTCAACGTTGCCAAGAAGATGCCCGAGGTTTCAGAGTACAGCACGATAGTCGTGGGCACGGGTGTTCGCGCGGGCAGGATGTACAAGAACATTCTAAAGTTTCTAAGAAAAGACATGAAGGGAAAAAGGGTTGCTCTTTTCTTTTCAACGCTCCAGCCGAAAAAGCAAGTCATGGAAAAGTATGTCGGGAAGATTATGAAGACAAACCCGGAACTCGGCATAATGTCTGTGGGCGTTTTCGGGGGCAGGTTCAGGATTCTTTTCAAGACAGTTGCAGACAAGTTCGATTTGAGCGCAGCAAACATATGGGCAGAAGAGCTTGCCGACAAGATCATGTGATGTTTCTTATTATTTCTAATGCGTGTGACAAATCCTCGACAACATAGTCAGCAGCATCTGCTACTTTCTTGTCCTTGGGCTTGAAGGCTATGCTTGTGCCCACTGCTTTGAAAACATCAATGTCGTTTCCGCTATCGCCTATCATTGCAGCATCCTTGAAGATGCCTTTGCTGTCCGGACATATTCCATACCTTTGACATATTTCTTTCAAAGTAAGCTTCTTGTCCCACATGGGAACGCGGTTAAGGCCGATTCCAGTAAAGACGCCGTCCTTTTGCAAAAACTCGTTGCAAAAGCAAAAATCCGCATCTATGTCCTTTTCTATGTATTTGGCAGGGGGGTTTGTACCCGAAGACAAGATGCCGCGAACAATTCCATTTCTCTTAAGCCCCCTGAAAAGTTCTTTTGCGCCAGGAGAATACGATGGCGGGAGAATAGCATCCTCCACAACACCCACTTGAACATCCTTTAGCAAGGCGCACGCCTTTTCGTGCCACTCGCAGTATAGTTCCGGTTTGGGAAGATAGTAATCGAGAAATTTCTTGCTTTGTTTTTGTTTGTTGGCAGCATACATGACAGCATCCCAGCTTGAGCCGTATTCCCCGTGGGGATAGTCAACAATCGTGCCGTCCATGTCGACAAAAACTATCTTGATTTTCATAAAGAAATAAGGTAATTTGAATTTTAAATTATCATTACACTATGTAGTCTACTTTGATAGTTTTGTTTTCCATAAATATTCTTGCAAAAAAGCAATTTAAATTTAACATATTTTTTCCAAAGCATTTTTCAATTTAAATTTGTTAGTTTGCACTTTATTTTATGGCAAACGGATGTCAATACAGAAATCTTTGTGTAGAGGCTTTGAAGAATTTTTCAATTGAAGAAATAATGAATGATGATATGAAAAGCAAGATACATTTCTCTTCAAATTATTGCCAGAACTTTGGTCCATGCAGCAATAACGGAAGGAATGGAAACTGTCCTGCAAAAAACATTTACGAAGGTTTTGTGAAAAAGTTTGAAAGGATAGGAATACCTTCCAAAATTGGTCTTATGACAATGGCAATAAAGAATATATGATTATTCTAAAATCTTGAGCAAGTCCTTTATGTCTTCTAGAACATAGTCGGCCTTCACCTTTGACACCTCGCACATGGTGGGGTCAAAGCCGTATTTGGCATACGCTGTCTTAAAGCCCATCTTCTTGGCAGGAAGTATGTCTCCGCCAAGAGAATCTCCAACCATCAGACACTCCTCAGGCTTTAGCTTTAGCTTCTTTAGAGCGTATAGGAAAGGCTCCTTTCCCGGCTTTCTCACCTTTGTGTCATCGAATGTTATGACATGCTCGAACATGTCGTGCATGCCCATTGCGGCAAGCCTAAGCCATGCCTGAATTCTCGGGGCGTTGGAAAGAATTATTATCTTGCGTTTTTTCTTGATTTTGTTTAGCGTGGGAATAACGTTCTTGTACGGGTAGATTAGGCCGTCCTTTACCCTCCTGTAGGCCACTATGCCGCATGCCATTATGCCATAGTCCACCTTTCCTGTGACATGCCTTAGGAAAAGCTGGAATATCTTCTGGTACTCGAGACCCTTCTTGTCATAGAGGTAAAACAAAGTGTCCATTGCCTTTTTCTTTTCCATGTCAAGGCCGGCCTTTATCATGGCGTCTATTGCGGCCTCGCAGCTAATGGTCTTCATGCGCATGAAATCGACCAAGGTGTTGTCAAGATCGAAAAGAACTGCCTTTATCATAAGGGTTATTTTTGTTTTTCTGGAACTTAAATGGTGCACAAAAAAGGCATGCTTTTATTCTAGTTTTTCATTATTTCTAGTATGAAGCACAGGTACCTTTACTCGAAGCTCATGTACAGCATGGCGTATGTATGCGCTGTTGCAATTCTTGCGTTCTCCTACATGGGCATACCAAACGACCTGCTGATAGCATTCGCCATAGCGTGCCTTGTAACAGGCGGGTATCTGACATCTATGAGGCAGACAATAAGCGAGAGCCCGAAAAGGAAGATAAAGCTGACAACTCTTGAGGAAGAAATGAGGGAAGCAAGAAGGCTCGAGGCTGCCCAGAGATAGCGCTTAAATTCTTTTCATGTGAAATATCAAGCAATGTATAGGAAATTGGAAAGCGTAAAAAGCATTTTTACTGAAATCGGCAACGATTCTTACAAAGAGTTTTTTGAAAGCGCTCCCAAGTTTTCAGAAAAGAAATCCAAAATAGCAGGACACGCTCTAGAGGCCGCGTCAACTGTTGCTTATCTAATTTCTGGTTCTAATGCGAACATGGCCCTTGCGGCATACAACGGTGCGCGTCTTCTAACAAGAAAGGGAAAGGAGAAAAATCTAAACAAGGTTTTAGGAGCAGTTGACATCGGAGTTGGTCTGTGTGCTTTGGCTGCTGGCGCATTTAACTTTGCCGCAGGTGATGCTAACGCTTTACTTCCAACGGCTTCAATTTCAGCAGGGGCAATCCTAGAAGGCATGTCCGAATTTTACCACGTCTTTTCAGAGGAAGCGCCATTGGAAAAGACAAACTACAATGAAAAGATAAAGGCGCATCTAGCAGCTGCCAAAAACGGCATCGAACATGACGATTACACGTTTGCAGAGTTCAACATAAAGGAAGCTAAAAGGTATGCGAAAGAAGGCAAAATGCTAATACCTAGCTGCAAGCTAAAGGCTATGGAAGAAGCCATGAAAAAATAATTTCCTATCTGTTCTTGATATAGTTGGACACTGCGTTTAGAATTGCTATTAGTATGACCACGGTTATCGGGGAGTTTAGATTCTGCAGCTGCGTCACATAGTTGCTGGCAACGTCCAAAATTACCAGAGACGAGCCCCCGAAAAGTATCTGCAAGAGAAACTTCCACAATGTCACGGAAGGCTGGTATGTGCCGTTTGACTTTTTGACATCGTCTATCTTGCAGCCAAGCCTCATGACCTTGTAGAGGGTCAGAAGGCCAATGCCGTAAAGGCCCAAAAACAGTATGGTTGTCAGGGTTATTTCCATAAGAAATTTAGTAAAGAATTAAAAGATAAATGTTAGACTAAGCGCACATTCTTTCCTTGAGAAGCTCTTCGTATGTCATCTCACCCTTCATTGCCTTGAGTAGCTGCTTGAACTCGTTGGAAATTTGGATGCTTGTCTTTTTTGAAGATTTCTTGCTATGCCTTGGTTTGGTTTTTTTGACTTCTGTCTTGCTTTCAACAGCCTTTTGCAAAGGCACCTTGTTTAGCTTCTTCATCTCTTGTCTTAGCTCGGCGACCTTCTCGTTCATCTCCAGGACGCTAGATTTTATGGCGTTTTCTGCAGCAGGTCTTTTGTAGCAAAGCATGCGCTTCATGTCCCTTAGCTGCCTTCTTAATTCAACAATCTCCCTTCTGGCGCTCTCGTCCGTAGTCTTTATCACAACAGGTCGCTTGTCCTCGTACCTTATGCCAAGGCCCAAAAGGCCCTGCTCTAGGTGCTGAACCGCGCCCTTCCAGGCATCGTCTTGCCTTAGCCTGTTTATTGTGTCTATGTGGACGATCCTGCCGTCAGGAACAAAAACGTTCCTTTGATTCTGCGTTATCATGAACATATAGTGCACAGAAATCTATTTAAAGATTTACTACCTTAGAGTGATATAGAGTGAATGGCATGGTCAAAAATCTGAGGCTAATTGGTGTTTTTCTCATACTGCTGACAATCTGCAGCGTGGCTGCCTTTGCCTTAAGAGACCAGCCTCAGTATCATTCCTACACAAGAACCATCAAGTCATGCGACAGGCAGGGCAACTGCGTTCTAAGGGACCTTCTGGTGCAGTGCTCAGGGGAGGATGTCTTGGACATAACCTTCATAGGCAAGTCCTTGGATGTTCCAGAGTCTTTTGACAGCGGGGACCTATCGAAATGGTGCAAGTGACATAGAAATTCCAAAATTTTCTCAAAATCTTTAAGTGTATCAAGCGCTATATTATGTATAGGGCGAACATAGGCCGTTTTTTGCGGTCTTTTCTTAATCCTGTTTAAAAGGGGTGGTAAAAATGCGAAAATTATTCATGGAAAAGTTTGGCAAGGAGCAAAGGGAAGGCTCTGCTGAAGAGGTTTTCTATTCGGATGCATACATGGACATGCTAAGAACTACTGTCATGGGCTCAAAGGGTCTGCAGAATTGACAAAAATAACATTTAAATTTCTTTAGTGCGCATTTTTGATATGATTTTTGAAGATTTGAAAGATTTGGTAGAAATGCAAAAGAAAGGGGATAAATCTACAATTTATTGGACATTAGTAAAGTCCCTTCAGCAAGAAAATGTTCTAACAAACAACGGAAAAGGCTATCTCGCCAGAGGGCAAGGTATCAAAATAGGCGACGAAGAACTATCTTTCTCTAAAGAAACGTACGGGATTATGTTTCACAAGACAAAGTGGCCCGGGAAAAGAGTTTATGTATCAGAAGCTAAAGAAAATATAAATGAAAACCAAAAAGTGCCTCTTCTTAGTTGCATCGGTTAATTTTTAACAATATTTTTTCGAGTGATATAATGAACAAAAACGACAAGAAGCGCTTTAGCAAATACGTCCAGGAATTGAAAAACCTTGAAAAAAAGCCTTATAGCAAAGATGAACTTGAAGAAGCTTTTGGAGAAGTTGGCAACATGGGTTCTGTTTTAGAAACTCTTCTAAAAAGAGGACATTTGGTAAGATATGGCAGCAACTATATGCCTCGCTAGATTTTGAAAATTCTAAAAAAGAAAAAAAATAGCCTAGCTAAAGCGCTAGGAACTGGAATGCCCCGAATACGAGAAACGCCGGCCATACGATCGCCTTAAGGAAGCCAATAACTGCGTCCCAAAAGGTCGGCGCGGTTGTCACATAGTATATCAGGGCTGCTACGAATCCCAAAAAATAGAAAGCCCCACCGTTGCCGTTATTGCTAACGCTGTCTTTTACAGTGCATTTTATGTTGTAGGTGCTGCTCTTTTTCTTGGTTGCCTTTTTACTTGCCATACTATAATCAGGTTGTTTTCAACTCTTAAGCTTTTTTAAAGTTCGTTTAAATTATTTTTCGTTCTAATTAGGAAGGTGCTTTTTTATGAAAGAAATATTTCCTGGTACAATAGAGCCCAAGACGGATGGTTGCTGGAGCAACTGTAGATTCGCTACAGGTAAAACCAAATCAGGTTATTGGGTTTTTCCTGCAAATCCTGACGTTGTATACGAAACAAATGCATGCATAAACGAGAAAAATCTAAAGTCTAGTTTGTTTGAAAAAAAGAAAGCCACCCATATTTTTGGTTATGAAGGAAAGCAGCCAAAAGAGGTAGCGGTGATAGCAGAACCTAAATTGTGCAAGCCCGGAAGAAAGGACAGAAAAAGCATCAAGCCTTTGCTGAAATGCACCTGCTTTCTTGCACTTTGTGTGGAAATCATGAATACATGCTGATGACAGAGCCGTGGTATTTGGAAGATTCTGAAGTTACAAAGCAGCTTCCTTTGGGCATTGTTTTCAAAAGGCGAAACGAACCGGAATCTTCGTACATAATAGAAAATTGCCCTGAAATAGAGGAAAACAGGCCCAGTAAATTTCTTGAATTGTCAGAAAAAAGAAACGTTTCTGTAAAAGACACTATAGAAATAACAAAGAAAGTGGGAAAGAATGTTCCAAATGACATGATAAAAAATGCAAAAGGTCTGCTTGTCAGAGAAGACAGCCACCCGGATTTTGGGGCTTATGCCATATACAGGCTTCTGGCCAAATAACAAGCTTAAATTTCTTTATGTATAATTAGTTGCATGTCAGAAATAGTCGAAGTCTGCAATGATTCAATGGGCGTCACATACAGAAACGCCGTAAGGATACTCGGAAGCTTAAAATTTACAGACGAAGAAAAAATTGATCTTATTGAAATATATTCCAATCAAATCAACTCTTCATTCGATCTGAACAAGAAGTTTCTAGACGAGTACAAGGAAGAAAAAGGACTAGAAGAAAACGAATACAACACTTTTCTTAACGACATAAGAATTAAGCGCGACAAGATTTTGAAAGATTTGTCGTCTTATCTGCCAAAAAACAAATCCTCCTAGGCTTTTTGGTTTAGAATCTCATACATGGTCTTGGACCGATAATTTTTAGTCTGTTTCTTGTTCTCCTCCAAGAGATGTTCTATCTTTTGATAGGTATCCAAGACGTCCTCTTTGGTGACTTTTTCATAATGCTTGCTTTTCTCCAAGTCGTCAAGAGAAATGCCGATTTTTTTGGAATTGTATCTGCCGTTGCTAATACTTTTCCACATGTTAAAAAGATAGCCCGGCATGGACCACTTTTCCCCGAAAAGCCCCGGCTTTCTGGCCAACTCTTTGCTTATTATTATTTCAGAATCATCAACAGGATTTCTAATTTCGAAAGAATGGTACCATTCCATTTTGTCCAGCATCGTCTTGATAAGGGCGACATAGGAATCAGCTACCTTGTTCTTGATTCTAGTTTTTTCTCTGTTCTTAGCCCCCTTATGCTTTAGAAAGCCTCTTACAATTTCGGACATATTGGTACCAATAATAGTTCCAACTTAAGACTTAAAAATATATCCCACTTAAATTGCTGGCTTTGAAAATATCTTTATGGGTATTGATACCGAAAAATACCTGGTCTCATGTTGGCACAAAATGAAGAAAAACATTGCCCTAGAAAGGCCGAAACAGGCAAGACTCAACCTGATAAACGCCAGCTTGGAAGTCGAAAACCTTCCTGACTATTTCCAGCCTCTTGTTAGAAGCCTAAACAAGCTGGAATACAAGGATTCCATTAAAAAAGCCAAAGACATCTTAAACAGCGGGGACGTATCTGACTGTAAGAAACATCTTCTGTCTGCTGTAAAAAGCGCAAAGGAAGCGGGGTTTAATTCTTTCGGCATCGTGGAACTAGAAAGGGAAGTTAGCAGGGTTTATTTGAAAAGTCTTTTCGATTTAATTGTGAATTATTACATGTCGAATGACGACGAAGACTACAAACAGATGAAAAAATTGCCGTTCAAAGAAAAGATGAAAAACATGCTTTACTTCAAAGGTGACATAGCGAACGCCGAAGAGCTTGCAGAAGAGTGGGGCTTTATTTTGCCAGAGGAATTTCAGGAAATCAAAGAAATAGTTTACGAATCTACAAAAAACATTCCAGAAATATTTTATCATATGTGATTTATTCTTTAAATCAAAAGTTTCCCATATTCTAATCATGAAATGCTCAATATGTGGCGCTGACGCCTGCTACATGGTGGCAGTCGACAGCCGGCTCAGCAGGATAGCCAAGCAGGTCGTTGACAAGTACGCTGCAAGATGCAGGAATTGCATTGACAAGAAAGAGTCTGATTAGCTTGAGATTCGGCACTTATGTTCTTGTAACCTTTCTTAGTAAAGACTGCAGAATCAAAATAGGCAGTCTTGGGACTATTGATTTCAAAAAGGGATACTACTGCTACGTCGGCTCTGCCATGGGACCCGGGGGCCTAAAAAGCAGGACAGGAAGGCACAAAAGACTGTGTAAGGACAAGAAGGCAAATCTGAGATGGCATATTGACTATTTTCTTGTAAACAAGCAAGTTTCCTTAAAGAAAGTGGTCGCATCCAAAATGAACGAGTGCAAGCTCTCAAGAAAGGTGGGAAAAAACGCCCTTGGCATAAGGGGCTTTGGGTGCAGCGACTGCAAGTGCCAAAACCACTTTTATTATTTCAAGCATTTGAAATCTTTGAAGGCGATTTGAATTGCTTTTTCTATTGCATTTCAGAACAACACGTGTCCATGGGCAGAATATACCCATTGTCCACAAGAAACTTCAAGGGCAGATCCCTGTCTATCATCAATATGCTGGGCCTTCTTTTAAAATTTCCCGTATAGCAGTTCCCTAGGCAGTCGTCACTGTCATATATTAAGGCCTTTCCATTGAAAGCTTCTCTTAATTTTTCAAGTTTTTTCCTATTCATGACAAAATCTTTGCCATACCTGGCAGGATCGGAAAGCTCCTTTGGCTCAGCCATTTTCGTCAGAAGCATAGAATCATCTTCTTCAGAGTAATACAAGAAAACATTATTTAGAATAAGATCTTCATAAGTGACACGTGGGTCAATTGAGCTTTGCTCTTCTTCCATTATCTTTTATTCGGAAAGAAATAATTTAAATCCGAATTTAGTTTAAATTGTTTTCCGACTTAATTATCTCCTATAGGTTTTATTATGAATCAAGAAGACAACAGTTGGCTTTCCAAAAAAGAATTAAACAGCCTCTTGGAACTACCAGACCACCTAAGAAAAACAGAGTTGGCTATTTTGAAAGCAGGCTATGCTGATGCTGAACTTGTGGCAGGCTACACAAAAAGGGAAAGAGCAGTTGAAAGCAGCTATCTTAACATCCTAAAAGTCATGGGAAGAATAGAAAAGAAAAGGGTCGGAAAAAGAACATACTTTTTCGTGAAGAATGATAATTTAGTTTAAATTGTTTTAGATATTTTCTTGAAAAAAACTAATCACATAATATTTTTGCGTTTTGGTATTTCACTGCTTTAAGTAGTTTGGAGACGATATATAATAAAGAGTTAATTGAAGTTTTAAGACGTTGTTTCTTGTTCTAAGATTGGTTAGTTTAGGGGTATGATAAAAATGGGTAACGTATTTGTAGAAAGGCAGGCTGCGCTAAGAAGGCAGCAGGAAAAGAACGGATGTTTTGCATTCAGCACAAAACTAGACAGCGAGTGCAATTAGAGTCTAATGGTTTTTTTATGGCATCACCACCGGATTGGAAAAAAATGAGCAAAAGGGGCCGTTTCAGAAGAGACGACTTTTACTAGATGATACTATGCAAGAATACACAAGGTATGAAAAGGCGAGAATGATCGGGGCTCGGGCACTGCAGCTCTCAAGAGGAGCTCCGCAACTGGTCAAAACAGAGCTAAAGGACCCAAAGGACATAGCTGAGATGGAATTCGACCAGGGTGTCATACCCATAGAAGTCAAAAGACCCAAAAATTAGCGAATTAAAATTGCTTTCATCTCACAAAGAACCATGATGATAAGGGCTTTGATTCTCCCTTTAGGCACTTGCCCTTTAGCTTGTTCTTCTGTGAGCGCGTCAACTTCTTTGATTTTCTCATCATATGTATACGCTTTTCGTAGAAATAAAGGCGCGGTTTATTACAAAATCGCATCAAAGGCAATGTATTTTTATTGGCAAAACCAAGTATTTTTAGTGAAAACAATGAAAAGCAAAATGGTTCTAATGGTAGTGGGTCTGATAATACTCTTAATGGGTATTTTGGGTCTGGTGCCTGATTTGGCAATCGGAACTGAGCCTATGTGGCACGCTGCTCTCAAGGTCGTAATAGGCCTGGTGGCAATAGTGCTTGCATGGATGGACAAGTAGCTTGTCCCCTTTTCTTTTTTTTATTTTATTGTAAAACTTACCTGTACTTCTCGGCGTCTTTGTGGCCAAATCCCAAAATCTGGTATTCCTTAACACCTGTTTTTTCATCAATTGACACGACCTTTAAAATTCCCGCGCGTTTTGCAAGGTATATCTCTTCCTCGGGATCTGTGATGAAGGGGCATGCGATTGACTTGAGAATCCTTTCAACCTTTTTCGTGTCGTTTGAAAAGGCTATTCTCTCAAGCTCCTCCTCCATAAAGATTATCTTCTCGTCTATCATTTCGCTGATATATCTGTCTCCGCTATAAAGCTCCACAAGAATCACCCACATAATAATTTGCAGATTTTTTTTAAAAATCTTATTTATGTTTAAATTGATTTGCATCCAATTAATTAACGATATTATGCCAAAAGGGGATGGCAGTTCTCCAAAGACAAAAGCACATCAAAGAAACGAGTGTACGTTGCAAAGGCATGCATAAGATAAAAGCCTTGGGATTTTTTCTTGAAAAGTCTTAAATCCTAACGTTTCCATATTTTTTTAATGCAAGGAAAGGTCTCGGAAATATTGTCGCTAATCAGGCGCCATGAAAAGCTGTTTGTATTGGCGATGATACTTTTTTTCATACTTTACTATTTCTTATGGAGCTTTGCCTACGATTTAATGTTTGACATACACTCAAACGACCCCGAGCTGGCTGAGCAGATAGACTCCGAAATAGTGCTTCTTGAGCAGTTCTCGTATGCCATACCTGCTCTTGGCTTTGTCTTGACACTACTCACATTAAAAGAGAAGATAATGCCGTTAAACAGGCTACTCTTAATACTTGCGATTCTTTTCGTTTTCATGATGATAGTGTCCCAGCTGCACGACTATAGGTGCAGATGGAACCCAAACAGGTCATACGGCGATACATGCAACCTTTTTTCAACTGGATTTTCCGACCTGAGCGTTGAAGAGCGCTTTATACAGAATGCAGTTGTCCTGATGGCGGGACTTGTCCCGTTATTTGGCATCGTGTTATTGTTTCTGCTTGACGCTGAGAATGCGCGTAAAAATATTTGACTTTAAATTTTTTACCATCCTATTTCTGTTATGATCACGGAAAAGATAGACTGCTTCATGGAACCGTTTGTAAATAAACTGCCTCCAATAGACGATGTTTACAGTGCTATACCGCAATGGAATATGGCGCAAAGGGAAAACAGCATTGTGATGGCTTCCAAAGAAACAAATATTATGATGAACATTTCTCCCCAAGGCACAAGAGTTGCCTGCATTGACCAAAAGAACCAGAACGGCAAGAACATGAAAGAGATAAGGGACGCCATCTTGGCGGTTGCAGGAATTTCAGGCAGCAGAAAGGAAGCTGAAAACAAGCTCGAGAAATGCGCAAGCGACAACAAGATAAGCTACAACAAGTATCCGGCATGCCTTGCGGGCGTGTACATATCAGACATCATAAAAGAATTCGAAATGTCGGAAGACACAAGCCCCTTGGCGTTCTTGGATTATAATAACGAGAACCTTTCTTTCCTGATCACAAAAAACAATGAAGCTAAAACAAAGGCAATATATACAGGACCGTTTGACAAGCTGCTGTTTGAAAAATATGCACAAATAAACGAATTGCTTGATTTTTCAGGCACTTTGAAAGCGGGCAGTTCAAGCATGTACACCTGATTTCGCTTTAAATTGATTTCTGTCCTGTGTTCCTCATTTAGCGGCAAATATTTTGCAATTTCTGTTTCTCTGTATCCAATTTGATTTAATTATAGGATGAGATTTATCATTAGGGTTGTAATTAGGGGGTGTTTTTTATGAACAAAACAGTCGATGTTTTCAAGTCTTTCTTCGGCTCAGAGGAAAGAGACATTTTTGACAAGATATTCATCTTTGAGGAAAAAAGGAAGGCTATAAGATGGTAAGAAAAGTCAAGAGTTTCAAGACCATGGAGAAGATAAGCAAGAAATGGAGCTCCTGGTACCTTGACAGGTATTATTCGGAAAACGGGGTTTTGGAGGCCAGGCGGGGCTTTGGCTGAGCTTAAATCCCGCTTCTTCCAATTAATTATTATGGAAAACGTCACTCTGTTTATAGGCATTTTTCTTCTTGCAATAGCCATAGTTCTTGGCATCTACACGTTTCCAATGGAGCAGCAAGCCATATGCATTGACTGTATTGTGGGTAGCATAGGTGGAGGTTGCACTTACTTTGACGATAACGGAATTATGATTCAGCCCGAACAGTGTATGATATACGACAAGAATCTGCAAGTTTTCGAGTGCAGCGAAGAGTCGAGAAACGTCGAAGCCTGCATAGAGATATACCAGCCAGTCTGCGGCAGCGATGCCAGAACGTATTCTAATGACTGCTTTGCATGCCAAAACCAGATGGTTTCATTCTATCTCGAAGGCGAGTGCTTTGAAGTAGTTGATCAGAAATACTGCAACGTTGACAGCGACTGCGAATGCGGCATACACGTTGAAACAGGTGAATGCTTTATTGGAAACAATGAGTATGTGGACACATCAATCCAGTGCCCCGACTTTTGCACGTGGATAGCTGGAAATCTTGAGATATCATGTGTGGACAATATTTGCATTCAAAAATCCGTTTAAATTATTTTGTCTTCTTCAAAACATGGGCCCCGTCTTTGTCAAAAAGAACAAGTTCCATCTCTATCTTGGGTCCGTCATAACCTTCGCAAGGGGACCATAGATATGAGACAGGATAGCCGTCAGTGCAGTGATCGCTCTTATAATGTTTGCAATCCTGAGCTATCCTTTTCTCCTTTACTGCTACTGCGCAATCAGTGGGACAGGGAAAACCTATTCCTATTCTACAGGAAGGGAAGACGTATTTGGAACATTCGAAGCAAAAAGCCAGATTGTCCACATTGTAGAAATCCATGGGGCTAAATCTTCTGGACTTTACAGCCGGTTCTGCTTCCTTTTTAATGTCCTCGTCAGACTTGAAAATGAATTTTTTCGGAGGCATGTGAAATAATTAAGATGGTATAAATTTAAGCTTGAAATTAGTTTAAATTATTTTCTGACGTAAGATAGAGAATGACAGAGTACAATAAGTTCGGCTCCCTTGTCAGGGACCATTTTCTCGAGCTCAAGCAGATGTATGTGAGCATGGGGGAGAGAAGGCTGGAGAAAAACTGCAATCAAATAAACAGCAAGATAGAAGAGATGGGGGATTTGATAGAAAAGAACGTAGGCGAAATGAACATTGCTTACTTATCCCTGGCAGCATTGCAAAGCACATGCAAGATATGCAACAGCAGCAGAAGGGACAGGAGCGGCAGGAGAAAGGCCAAGCTTAAGGTTTTCGAAGCCGCAAAAAAATCATGCGATGAAGTGCCAAACAAAATAGACTATTTTTTGGAAGAATTGATGCCTGAGATGCCAGACTTTGTCGAAAGTTCTTAGCTTTTAATTCCCGTTTAAATTGTTTCGTGTCCTAATTTATCACATGATATCTTCTAACAAAACTCAAAGAGCATTTAACAATCTTGCAAAGATTCTAGATAACAATAGTAAGAAATCATATACTCTGCCATTCGCAGGTGAAAATCACACATTATACGAACTTGAGAACAATGTAAAGATTGTAAGAGAAATAAGGGATTTTGAAAGGCCTTTGAGCTTCAAGACATCAGGATACCCGTTCTGCAAGACAACATCCGTATCAATGCCAGACAAATTCTCCGTATATTATGTTTTCAAGGACAATAAATTCTTAACTGGGGATGAAGAGATAAAGAAAACCATAATGGATGCCACAGGAGTTTGCATACCCAAAATAGACTCCACGATCAGGGGGCGCGGCTTTGGCTTTGTCTACAGGCCGATAATGGACCGGGTGGTTGGGGATTTTGAAACAGATAAAAAAGTGAAGCCAGTAGAAGATGACTACCAATCGGAAATAGTCGAGATGTGACACACAATTTAAATCTAAATTTTACCGGGATTCTAGAAATTTGATTAAACGTCTAATTTTCCAATAAGATTCATTACAAAAAGCACCGCAGTTGCAATGTATAGCAAAGCTGCTGCGCCTTGAATAAAATTCAGCGTAATTATGGTAATCCAAAGCGCGTTGTGATAAATGACAAACAGGATTAACAAAGTTATTGCTCCCGTTATTCTGAAAGGCTTTGCCTTTCCCATAATAACGAACAGTACCGTTAGAAGGCTAGTTACAATCGATATCACAATCCCGGCCATTCTAAGTTCCAGGTCCGCTGTCGAGGCCTGCGCCCATGGCAAAAGCATTCTTACCTGGGCGTCACTCATTTCAGAAGGCGGCGCAATGCTTTCCATGCTCTGAAGCATGTCATATTCGATTGGAAAGACTATTGTCAAGAGAATTAGCATTGTAGCTATTAGTGAGAATAAAACAACGAACAAAACCTTTGCCAAGTCCTTGTGCATGCTTCTAGTTGTTTTTTCAAGGATAAAAATATTTCTCATCTCTCTCATAAAATTTCGGCGAAGTCATTTGTTAGCAAACGACCTAACCATATGAAAGTTTTTTTAAACGCAATAATACAACTTAGGTTATGAGAATATCCAGGCCAATCAAGATAATTTCTGTCATTCTTGCAATATCGATGCTCGCTTTTGTAATTGTTGAGGAAAGAATCCTAAACAAACCCATGACGGATTTGGAAAATTACATTGACAACTTTTGCACATCGAACAGCGAATGCATTGTAAGTTCGTGCGGCTGTGTCAATGAAAACTCCAAATGGGCAGACATGTACTGTGAAAGGCCTCAATACTCTCCAACAATGATTCTGGATTATACGACAAGCTGCGAGTGCTTTGAAAACCAGTGCACAAGGGTCAAATACCCCATTGAAAATCCGCCTGAAAAATACTGCAGAGGGGAAGCCGAATGCTTTTTTGGAACAGTTGACAGGATAATCGACGGCGACACTTTGGTCATAGACAATAAGTCGATAAGATTGGCATTGGTTGACGCTCCTGAAGAGGGCGAGGAGGGCTTTGAGCAGGCAAGGGATATTTTGGAGAAGTACTGCCCTGTCGGCTTTAGGGCGGTTGTTGATCAGGACGACGGGCAATTAGAGGGCAGCTTTGGAAGGATGGTTGCTGGTGTTAGGTGCAGAATGATTGATTATGTGAACGCGTTTGTTGTAAAAGAGGGCCCGGCGACTCTGGATAATAACTTCTGCAACGTTTCCGAGTTCGCAGAAGAGGAATGGACAGGATGCAAGAAACTTGCCTACGACGCCATAAACTTCTTTACGATATACCGCGACCGATACGTTTATCGGGAAAATATGTGTGACGATTGTAGCAACGATTCTGAGAATTCATGCGACGATATTGATGTCAAGTACCAACTTTTGGTGGAGCTTCCGGAAAACTATGACAATTCTAGATTGCAGTGCTTCTGGAGATATAACAGCAACTACAACGAAGAGAGGTATCCCAAGGAGGGTCTTTTTGTCATCCAAGAAGCGATAACTAACGGCGGAACAATAAGTTGGTTCGACGTTAGGTACGATGTGGACGTTGAAATTACAGTATGCTGCGGCCTTGTTGGCCAGGAAAGCGATGTATATCGCTGCAAGACAGCAAAGCTAAAAGCCGAATGCTAGATGCTTAAGAATTATTTTTGTTTAAACGTCTGATTTTTTATTCTAGATTGCCAATTATTCACCTTCTTCAGTGGCTTTGGAATAAATATTTCTGCAGTCAACTAGTCTTATGGAAGTTGACGGCATGAGAAAGAAGCTTGGAAGCTATGCCGAAAAGGACATGGTATTGAAGGACCACACCCTTGTCAGGTGCTTCCAGAGGGGCATAACAAGGGAGATGATATACGACCACCTGACCAAGCCACAGGACCTAATAGATGTGCTGGAGCAGGAATCCAGGCAGAGGAATCTTAAGAAATACAAGCTGGTATTTAGCCTTAGCAGGAACAAGAGCTTCATTCTTGTCATCACAGTGAACAGAAAAGTTTATGTTGTTACGGCCGTTATTAGATATAGGAAGTGGGTTCGGCCCATAAAGCTGAGGAGATACCATGAAAGGTGAAACTTTTTTCGACTATGATCCGGAGAACGACTCATTGTTCATCTACAAAAAGTCCAAGATAAAGGGAAGCGTGGACGTGGGGGACATCATAATAGACATGTCTGTTGACGGAAAGGTAAAGGGCATCGAACTGCTTAACGCCAGCAGCTTGCTTAGGAACATAGGCGTCAAGGCGCCGAAAAGCATGCTGAAAAACATAAAAAGCGTCAAGGTCTGGGCCATTTACAAGCCTGATTCCATAATGGTCTACTACTCGATAGTTTCCGGGAAGAGGGAGGTGTCCTCTTCTGTTGCCGTGCCTGTGCAGGCAAGGTAGAATCATTAAATTCCGGGGTTTTCTATAATTAGATATGGTTTCACTCACATTCTTTGGCAGCATCAAGGTAAAAAAGACAACCTACGGTTTTCTTCTTTAATCATCTTTCCAAAAAATAGTTTTGAAGAAGTTGGCTTAAATGACTATTATTCCATGACTCACAGCAAAACTAAGCAAGCGAGTAAGCTGCAATACCCAAAAACATTATACCAAATAGTATTATCACCGGTAATATGGTCAAGACGATACCTAAAATCAACAGCTTGTTGGCCATATTCTTGTCATCATCTTTGACAGCAAAATATCCGATAATACCTCCAAGAATTCCAAAAAATATTGGAACCAGGTACCATGCTTTGCTGGGGCTTTCGTTTTTTGCCATATTATTCAT